>NZ_JSZE01000026.1 GCF_000802365.1 Xanthomonas cannabis pv. cannabis | reverse complement strand
TTCGGCCACCACACCCATCGCCAGCTTCTTCACCGCGATATGCGCGCCCACCATCTGGTTGATGCCCAGCGCCATGCTGCGGAAGTCGCCGTCGAAACGTGCGCTGTCGATGACCACGTCGATATCGCCGGCCTCGTGTTCGGCCGACATGTGGTTGATCTCGCCGATCAACCCGGTGAGGTTGCCGCGCACCTGTTCGATGGTGTCGTTGATGAAGCGCTTCTTGCCCGGCAGCAGCGGCAGCTGCGCGGTGAAGTTGCCGCGACCGAATTCGCCGACGCAGGCGATGGCCTGTTTCTTGACCGCGATGTGGCCGGCGACCATGGCGTTGATGCCCTCGGCCATGCGGCGGAAATCGCCGGTGAAGCGCTGCGTGTCGATGACCACGTCGATGTCGCCGGCATCGTGCTCGGCGGACATGTGGTTGACCTCGGCGACCATGCCGATGAGGTTGCCGCGGATCTGGTCCACGATGTCGTTGATGAAGGCCTTCTGGCCCGGCAGGCGCTCCAGCTCGGCGGCGAAGTTGCCGCGGCCGAACTCGGCCACGCACGCCATGGCCTGCTTGTTCACGGCGATATGGCTGGCCACCATGCGGTTGATGCCATCGCCCAGGGTGCGGAAATCGCCGTCGAAGCGCGCCACGTCGATGCGCGCCTCGATCTGCCCGGCATCGTGTTCGCGCCAGACGCGGTTGATCTCTTCGTTGACGTGACGGATGCCGCTCTGCACCTTGCGCAGGCCGCGCAGCACGTCGCCGGCCTGCTCGTCGGGTGTCTGCGGCAGGGCGACATCGAAGTTGCCGCGCGAGAACGCGTCCAGCGTGGTGGTGGCCAGCTCCAGCGAGTCGCTGGCCAGGCGGATTGCCCACACCAGCAAGGCGCCGCTGATCAGTGCGGCCACGATGCTGGCGCCGAGCAGGGCCGCATGCGAGAGCGTCAGCGCGAAGCCGGCGACGATCACGAGGACGGGCAAGGCCACCGCAAGCGCGGCGGTGAACCAGAGTTGGGTGGCGATCGGAAGACGGTGTGACATGGCGAGTGTCCTGGGGTCAGGTAACGACGAACGATGTGGATGGCGGGAGCGGGACTGCGAACGCTCAGGCCGCCAACGCATCCTGGTTGGGGTGCAACTGCTGGAGCAGGCTGGGCACATCCAGGATCAGCGCGACATCGCCGCTGCCCAGGATGCTGGAACCACTGATGCCCTTGACCTGGGCGAAGACCTTGGACAGCGGCTTGATCACCGTCTGCCATTCGCCCAGCAAGGTGTCCACGACCAGGCCGAAGCGCTGTGCGCCCTGGCGGATCACCACGATGCTTTCGCGTGCGGGGTTCTTGCCGCCAAGCGCGAACAGTTCACGCAGGCGCACATACGGCAGCACGCTGCCGCGCAGGTCGATGTAGTCGCTGGCGTAGTCGGGCGTGAATTCCACGCATTCCTCCACCACATCCAGCGGCACCACGAACACGGATTTGCCCACGCCCACCTGGAAGCCGTTGATGATGGCCAGGGTCAGCGGCAGGCGCACCGAAATGGTGGTGCCCACGCCGGCCGCGCTGTCGATATCGACCGTGCCACGCAATGCGGTGATGTTGCGCTTGACCACGTCCATGCCGACACCGCGGCCGGACAGGTTGGTGACCTTTTCGGCAGTGGAAAAGCCCGGCTCGAAGATCATCGCAAATACCTCGCGGTCACTGAGCTGGCGGCCGGGTTCGACCAGCCCGCGTTCGAGCGCCTTGGCCAGGATGCGGTCGCGGTTCAAGCCGCCGCCGTCGTCGGTGATCTGGATGACGATGCTGCCGGAGTCGTGGTACGCATTGAGCCCGACGGTGCCGCGTGCGGGCTTGCCGCGCGTCACGCGCACGTCCGCCGGCTCGATGCCGTGGTCCATCGCGTTGCGCACCAGATGGGTGAGCGGGTCGCCGATCTTTTCCACCACCGACTTGTCCAGTTCGGTGTCTTCGCCGGCAACGACCAGTGCGATGTCCTTGCCCAGTTCGCGCGCCACGTCATGCACCACGCGCTGGAATCGGCTGAAGGTGCCGCCGATCTTGACCATGCGCAGCTGCAGCGCGCTTTCGCGCACATCTTCCACCAGGCCGGCCAGGATCGAGGCCGATTCCAGTAGTTGCGCATCGCCGCTGCGTTGCGCATTGGCATTGGTGCTGGCCACGGCGATGATGAGTTCGCCCACCAGGTCGATCATGCGATCGAGCTTGTCGGCATCCACGCGGATGGAGCGTGCGTCGGCGTTGCGCGCACCGGCATCGGGCGCAGCCCGCGCAGGCGCTGCGGCAGCGGACGGCACGGCGGCCAGCGCGTTGCTCGGCGCGGCAACGGCCAGCGGCTCGGCCGCGAGCAGGGCTGCCGCATCGGCGGGCGCCGGCACCGCGACGATGTCCAGATCGCAATCGTCGCGAACGAATTCGAACACCTCTTCGATTGCGGCGCGGTCGGCATCGCTGCGCAGCAGGATCTGGAAGCCCAGGTAGTTGGCTTCCGGATCGAGCTCTTCAAAGCTTGGCAGCTTGCTGTGATCGGTGCTGATCGCTTCCACCGAACCCAGGCTGCGCAGATTGCGGATCAGCTTGAGCGGCGAGTTGCCGAAGCGCAGCGCGTCGGCAAACAGGGTGAGCGTGATGCGCCAGTACCCGCTCTGCTTTTCCGGCGTGCTGTGCTGGATGGCAGCGGTGGTGATGCCACAGGCGCTGGCATGCAGATAGGTCTGCAATTGCGCCAGCAGGGGTTCGGCTTCGGCGGCGAGGGCGGCCGGATCGGCATGGCCGGGGTCGGCCGCGGTTTCCACCAGCGCGTGGATGTGGTCACAGCACACCAGCAGCAGGCCGATCAGCTCCGAGCTCAAGGTCAGCATCTCGTCGCGCACCAGGTCCAGCACGCTTTCCACCACATGGGTGAAGCCCACCAGCTGCGGCAGGTCGAACAGGCCGCCGGAACCCTTGATGGTGTGCGCGGCGCGGAAGATCGCATTGACCGCATCCGGCGACGATTCGCCACGCTCGGCTTCGAGCAGGTGGCGTTCCATGTCTTCGAGCAGGTCCCGGCTTTCGGCCAGGAAGGTCTGCATCAGCTGGTTCATGTCCATGTGCGTCACCAGTCCGTTAGTGAATGCGTTCGCCGAGGCCTGCAACCGCGTGCGGGTACAGCGCTTCGAGCAGGCCGAGCAGTTCGATCACATCCACCACCGCGCGGCTGGAATCGGTCAGCGAAAACGGCCGCCCGTCGGCCTGGATGGCCTGCTTGGTGGCCAGCAGCAACTGCAGCCCGGTGGTGTCGATCTCGCTGACCGCGCCCAGGTCCAGATGCAAGCCACCCGGATGCGCCAGTGCCGGCTGCAGCAGCGGCTTGAGTTCGGCGGCGCGACGGATGGTCATCTCGCCTTCCAGGGCAAGCGTCAACGGCGCGGGGAGATCGGAAAGCGGGCTGTTCATGAGTGCCTCGGGCGATGCCGCACGGGGAGTGCGCTGACGCGGGATGGATCGCAATGGCATGGGGTGGCGTGGCGCTGTTTTGCACACGGGGTCATGCCGGTCCATGCTGGTATCGGCGCCTGACAGGAATATTTAGGCCAAATTCAGCGCAATGACGGTTTTGCGAAATACGTCACTGCACGGGCATTAACAGCTCAGCTTCGTCGCAAGCAGGCTCAGGAAGGCACTGTCCCGGGCTGTCCTGGGACAGGCGAGACGCTGGATCAAATGCTGGCTGACGGTGCAGGTGTTGCCCTGCATGCGCGGGGCATGTGCGATGTGCTGTTCGGCGACGCCGGGCTGCGGCCGTGGCGCTGCCGACTCCGGCCGGATCGAACGGGCAGGGCGTGGCGTACAGACGCAACGAGCAGGTGATCGCTCACCTGCTCGCAGGGACTATCGCGGTGGTGGCCCTGTCCAGGGCCGCATGATCGCCAGGCTGTGCCGCGCTTCAGCCCGGTGCCAACGCCGCCAGCAGGCCGCGTGCCGCATTGAAGCGGTCGGCGCCTTCGGGCATCGGCAGTTTGATGCGCAGCTTGTCCGGGCCATCCATGGTGTAGATCTTGGGTTGCTTCTGGATCATCTGGATGATGGTCATCGGGTCGATCGACGGCTTGGCCTCGAACACCAGGCGTCCGCCGTTCTCGCCCAGATCCAGCTTGCGTACGCCCAAGGCATTGGCCTGCAGCTTGAGCTCGGCAATGGCGAACAGGTGCTTGACCGGGTCCGGCAGCAGGCCGAAACGGTCGATCATTTCCACCTGCAGCTCGCGCAGCGCGTCGGGATCGCGTGCACTGGAAATGCGCTTGTACAGGGTCAGCCGCGTGTGCACGTCCGGCAGATAATCCTCCGGAATCAACGCCGCCACATGCAGCTCGACCTCCGCGCCACGCACTTCCTCGCCGGCATCCAGATCGGGCAACTTGCCCTGGCGGATGCTGCGCACGGCGCGTTCCAGCAGCTCGGTGTACAGGCTGAAGCCGACCTCGGCCATCTGCCCGCTCTGGTCTTCGCCCAGCAACTCGCCGGCACCGCGGATTTCCAGATCGTGCGTGGCCAGGGTGAAGCCGGCGCCAAGCTCGTCCATGGATGCAATCGCCTCCAGGCGCTTTTCTGCATCGGAGGTCATCGAGCGCCGATCGGGCACCACCAGGTACGCATAGGCGCGGTGGTGCGAGCGGCCGACGCGGCCACGCAGCTGATGCAACTGGGCCAGGCCAAACCGATCGGCGCGGTTGATGATGATGGTATTGGCATTGGGGATGTCGATCCCCGACTCGATGATCGTGGTCGACAGCAGCACGTTGAAGCGTTGCTTCTGGAAATCCAGCATCACCCGCTCCAGCTCGCGCTCGGGCATCTGCCCGTGTGCGATGCCGATGCGCGCTTCGGGCACCAGTTCGGACAGGTCGCGCTGCATGCGCACGATGCTTTCCACATCGTTGTGCAGGAAGTACAGCTGCCCACCACGGCTGAGTTCGCGCTGGAAGGCTTCGCGCAGCAGCGCGTTGTCCCAGGCCGTGATGAAGGTCTGCACCGCCAGCCGGTTCGGCGGCGGGGTGGCGATGATGGACAGATCGCGCAGCCCGGCCATGGCCATGTTGAGCGTGCGCGGGATGGGTGTTGCGGTCAGTGTGAGCAGATGCACGTTGGCGCGCATCGCCTTGAGCGCTTCTTTTTGCCGCACGCCGAAGCGCTGTTCCTCGTCGACCACGACCAGGCCGAGATCCTTGAACTTCACGTCGGGCTGCAATAGCCGATGCGTGCCGATGATGACGTCGATCTCGCCGCTGGCCACCTTCTCCAGTTCGGCCTTGATTTCCTTGGTGCTCTTGAAGCGCGAGAGCACTTCCACCTTCATCGGGTAATCGGCAAAACGGTCGCGGAAATTGCGGTAATGCTGTTCGGCCAGCAGCGTGGTGGGCACCAGCACGGCCACCTGTTTGCCTGCGCTGGCGGCCGCAAACGCGGCACGCACCGCGACCTCGGTCTTGCCGAAGCCGACATCGCCGCAGACCACGCGGTCCATCGGCTGGCTGCTGGCCAGGTCGCGTAGCGTGGCATCGATGGCGGCCAACTGGTCGCCGGTTTCTTCGAACGGAAAGCCGGCCGCGAACGGCTCGTACATCGCCCGGTCTACCTGCAAGGCCAGACCCGCACGCGCGCGGCGGCGCGCCTGGATTTCCAGCAATTCGGCGGCCACGTCGCGCACCTTCTCGGCCGCCTTGCGCTTGGCCTTGGTCCATTGCTCGCCACCCAGCGAATGCAGCGGCGCGGTCTCGGCCGAGGCGCCGGAATAGCGGCTGATCAGGTGCAGCTGCGCCACCGGCACATACAGCCGGTCGCCCTTGGCGTATTCGATTTCCAGGAACTCGCCGGGCATGCCGCCGGCATCGAGCACGATCAGGCCGCGGTAACGGCCCACACCGTGATCCTCGTGCACGATCGGCGCGCCTTCGGACAGTTCGCCCAGGTCGCGGATGATCGCTTCCGGCTCGCGTCCCACCCGCCGCGAGCGACGCGGCTGGTTGGCCCGCTCGGGAAACAGCTGGCGCTCGGTGAGCACCGCAATCTGCGGGGCATCCAACGCAAATCCGTCGTCCAGTGCGGCCACGGTGATGCCGAAGCGCAGCGTGGTCGCAGCCAGGAATGCGGGCACATCGGCCACCACCTCGGGCTTCAACTGCGCGGCGGCCAGCACTTCCATCAAGGCTTCGCGGCGGCCGGCCGAGTCGGCGGCCACCAGCACCCGGCCGGGGTAATGACTCAGGAACGTCGCCAGCGCCTGGCCCGCGGGCGCGTCCTTCGCGGCCACCGGCAAGGGCGGCAGCGGCTGGTCGCCGAGCGCGGCGGCCTCATCGATGCGCGGGTGGTCGCTGGCCCACACTTCGATGCGCGCCAGCTTGTTGAGCCGCTCGCGCAGCGCATCCGGTGATTGGTACAACTCGTCCGGCGGCAGCAGCGGGCGTTCCACATCGTGGCGACGTTGTTCGTAGCGGTTTTGTGCCTGGGTCCAGAACGCATCGGCCGCATTGGAAACACCGCTGGCGATCAACGGCAGGGCGCGCTTGTCCAGGTACTCGAACAAGGTGGCGGTCTTGGCGAAGAACATCGGCAGGTAGTACTCGATGCCCGAGGGCGCGATGCCGGACTTGAGGTCCTGGTACAACGCACTGCGCCGGGTATCCACATCGAAGCGTTCGCGCAGGCAGGCCAGCACGCGCTCGATGCTGGCATCATCCATCGGCACTTCGCGGCCGGGAAGCATCTTGACCGCGTCCACCTTGTCCAGCGAGCGCTGCGATTCCGGGTCGAAGGCGCGGATGGAATCGATATCCTCATCCAGCAATTCAACGCGCAACGGTGTGTCTGCGCCCATCGGGAACACGTCGAGCAAGCCGCCGCGCACCGCAAAATCGCCCGGGTCCATCACCTGCGGCACGTTGCGGTAGCCGGCGCTTTCCAGGCGGCGTTTTTCCGCATCCAGGTCCAGGCGCTGGCCCACGGTGAGGTCGAAGCTGCCGCCAACGATGTAGCTCAGCGGCGCCAGCTGCTGCATCAGGGTCTGCACCGGGACGATCACCACGCCCTTGGTCAGGCCGGGCAGGCGATGCAAGGCTGCCAGGCGCTGGCTGATGATTTCCGGGTGCGGGCTGAACTGGTCGTACGGCAGGGTTTCCCAATCGGGAAAAGGCACCACCGGCAGCGCGGAGTCTTCGCCCAGCAGGGCGAGCAGATCGGCTTCGATCTGGTGCGCGCTCTGGTTGTCGCGGGCGATCACCAGCAACGGGCCGGCATGTGCTTCGGCGGCACGCGCGATCGACCAGGCCAGCGCCGTCGCAGACGAGGGTGCGCGCCAGTAGGCGCGGAGCTGGCCGGACTTGGGCAGCGGCGGGGAGGGGTAGGTAGGCTGCGGCATCAGCCGGCAATTTTACCAGAGCCCCCGCCGCGGCCGGTCCATCTGGCGTGAAAGGCGGCCTCAGGCCGCCTGCGCAGAGGCACGCTGCAGCGTGCCGCCTCATCATCAGTTGCAACGCACCAGATGGCTTGCCGGTCGTCTATCGAAAGCCATGCCCGCTGGCTATCGCGACTGGCCCATGCAGCCAACTCGCAGACCATCCGCTCTGCGCCTGATCTGTCCGTAGCGAGCAATCAGGTCGAGACACCTCCACTGTGCGTCCCGCCATCACTTCGCTGTCTCTACGTCTGGTCGAGGGCGCGGTGCCCTCACCGCGCCAGACAGGCTGCCGATTGTTTTATTGAGACCATGCCCGCCGGCCATCGCGACTGGCCCTGCCGCAAGGTTGCAGCGTCAAAGGCCCTGCAGCAAACGGACGCAAGCCGCTCTTACGAATCCCAAATCCCAAATCCCGAATCCCAGCCCCTCAAGCATCCAGCTCCAGGACCATCCGCACCAGCTCCGGCGAATCGGGATGCGCCTGCGGCCTGAAGCCCAGCGATTCGGCCAGCTGCAGCATCGGCACGTTGCTTTGCAGCACATCGCCGAACAGGCAATCCAGGTACTTGCGGCGCGCCCACTTCACCAGCTTGCGCATCAATTGCCGGCCCAGGCCCTGGCCGGCGACGAAACTGCTGACCAGGATGGTGTATTCGGCCTGGCGGGTGCCCGGCACCAACGCGGCGCGGGCGACCGCACCCACCAGCGCCTCGCCGGGCGGCAGCTGTTCGGCGGCGACCAGCACGATCTCGCTCTTGGGGTTGGGATGGGTCAGGCGTTGCACCATCTCCGGGGTGATTTCGGCGGAGGAGCGCACGAAACGCGCGCGGATTTCCTCCGGGCCCAACAGGCTGAAAGCCCCTTGCAGCGGCGGACCGTCCTCGGGACGGATCGGGCGGAGCAGAAGGGTGCGGCCATTGGGCAGGCTGAAGTTTTCATGCCAGGGAGGCATGCGATTGCGAATGGCCATGACCGGTGTTCCTTGAAGATCGGAAGATTCTGGCACCAGCCCGGCGCGCTACCGTGAATGAATCCGGTGCGTCGTCGGGGGCCAACAGAGGGGTGGCAGTGCTTCCCACTGGACTGTAACGAGCCGAGCCGTGAGCCGGTCGTGAGCTTGGCGCCCGGCTGCGGCGGCTGCCGGATGTGCCGAGCCAGTGCATGCGCAGGCGATTGCGCTCGTGACGCCACACGCGCAGCCACCACGCGGCGCGGAGGGCGTGGCCTGCCAGTGGCACACATCTGCAGCGCCCAGGAGCACGCGCGGATGCGCCACTGCAGTGCGACCGTCCCGCTGCAGTGCCTTATTCGGCTGCAGCTCCCGACAGCCGTGCAGGTGGAGCGCACCGCATCACGCGTCCTGGCGCAGCCATTCCAGCCGGGTGGAGGCACCCAGCTCGCCCAGGTGCTTCTTCAGCACCGGCAGCGCCGGCGCCAGCACCTTGTCGAATTGCCAGGGTGCGTTGACGATCAACAGCCCGCTGCCGGTCAGGCGCAGCGGCGAGTCGTCCGGGCGCACCTGCAGCTCGGCCACCAGCACCGACTTGGCCGGCAGCGTGGCGGCCTTGCGCATGAACGGCTGCAGGCTGCGGCGCAGCTTGATCGGGTACCACACCATGCAGATCGCCTGCGGCCAGCGTGCCAGCGCCTCGCGCACGCTGTGGATGATCTGCTGGTATTCGGCGTCCTGCGATTCGTACGGCGGGTCGATCAGCACCAGCCCGCGACCGATCTTGGTCTCGCCGGCGCGTGGCGGCAGAAATGCACGGATGGCTGCATAGCCGTCGCCGGTATGCACGCGCACGCGGTTGTCCTTGGCGAACAGGCCCTTGAGCGCCTCGGCTTCGTCCGGTTGCAGTTCGCAGAACGCCATGCGGTCCTGCGCGCGCAGCGCCTGCGCGGCCAGCAGCGGCGAGCCGGGGTAGTAATTGAGCTGGATGCCTGCGGTGGGGCGGGTGGGCTTGTGGCCGGGCGTGGCCGGGCGGGCGACGGCCTGGTTGTCGGCCTGCACCGCGCGCAGGTAGCGCTCGACCACCTCGGGCAAGGTGGCCTCGGCCATCAGCCGCATGACCCCGGCGTCGGCTTCGTTGGTCTTGCGGCTTTCTTCGCCACCGAGTTGATAGCGCCCGCGCCCGGCGTGGGTGTCGAGCACGAAGAACGGGGTGTCCTTGCGCTTGAGGGTGTCGATCAGGGCAAGCAGGGCGATGTGCTTGAGCACGTCGGCATGGTTGCCGGCATGGAAGGCGTGGCGATAGTTCATCGCGGCAGTGTAAGCGGGCGCGCTGGTTTGCGCTGGCCTGCGGGTCTGGATGCTGCGCATGGGCGCCCCGTGCGCCGGGTGCATAGCCGTCGCGTCGGCGCTCGGTGTTGTCGAGGGGCGCCGCATTGCGCGCCGTGCCTGCAACCATCGCCTGTGCGGAGCGCCTGCGGTGCCGCGATGGCGCTACAGGCCGCGTCGGCATGCGGCTATGCTGCGCGGCATGTCCGAATCTCCCGCCCGCGTGCTCGTCGTCGAAGACGAAGCCGCCATTGCCGATACCGTGCTGTACGCGCTGCGCAGCGAAGGCTATGCGCCCGAGCATTGCCTGCTGGGCCGCGAGGCGCTGGCGCGGCTGCGCGCCGAGCCGGCCGATGTGGTGGTGCTGGACGTGGGGCTGCCGGATATCAACGGCTTCGAGGTGTGCCGCAGCCTGCGCAGCTTCAGCGAGGTGCCGGTGATCTTCCTGACCGCGCGCAACGACGAGATCGACCGCGTGCTCGGCCTGGAGCTGGGGGCCGACGACTACATGGCCAAGCCGTTCTCCCCGCGCGAGCTGGTGGCGCGCGTGCGGGCGCGCCTGCGTCGCCGCACGGTGGCTGCAGTGGCAGAGCCGGGCTGGCAGCCGCACGGCGCATTTGCGATCGACCGCGAAGGCAGCCGCATCCGGTATGGCGATGCCTTGCTGCCGCTGACCCGTTACGAATACGCCGTGCTGGCGGCGCTGCTGCAGCGCCCCGGTGCGATCCTGAGCCGTGCGCAGTTGATGGACCGTGGCTGGGACGCCAGCGCCGACAGCGCCGACCGCACCGTCGACACCCACATCAAGACCTTGCGCGGCAAGCTGCGCCTGGCCGGCGTGCCGGCCGACCCGATCCGCACGCACCGTGGTCTGGGCTATGCGCTGGAGCTGTAAGGCGATGGGTGGGCCCGCGCAGGCGTTGACCGGCGTGGCGCACTGAAATGCGGCTCGGCCTCAAGCTGTTTCTGGGCTTCTTTCTGATCGTCGGGCTGGCCGCGTTCTTCGTGATGCGGGTCTTCGTCAACGAGGTCAAGCCAGGCGTGCGCCAGGCGATGGAAGCGACCCTGGTGGATGCGGCCAATGTGCTGGCGGAGATGGCCAGCGGCGACCTGGCGGCCGGCCACATCGCCGACGGCCGCTTTGCGCGCAACCTGGCGCAGGCGCAGCAGCGTGACCCAAAGGCCTGGGTGTGGCGTTTCCGCAAGAACAACGTGGATTACCGCGTCACCGTGACCGACGCGCGCGGGGTGGTGGTGTTCGATTCGCAAGGCCGCGACGTAGGCCGCGACAATTCGCGCTGGAACGATGTCTACCGCACTTTGCGCGGCGAATACGGCGCGCGTTCCAGTCCGGAAAGCGACGGCGACCCCGGTGCGACGGTCATGCATGTGGCCGCGCCGATTTACGCGCCCGACCAGCCCGGCACGTTGATCGGCGTGCTCACCCTGGCCCAGCCCAATCGCAGCATCGACCCCTTCATCGAAGCCAGCCAGCGCAACATCCTGCAGCGGGGTGCCTGGTTGATCGGCATTTCTGCGTTGATCGGCATCGCGATGACCTGGTGGCTGATGCGCGGCATCGGCCGGCTCAACCGCTATGCGCAGGCGGTGAGCGCCGGCATTCCGGTGCCGCCGCCCAAGCCGCGCGGCGATGAGATCGGCGATCTGGGCCAGGCGCTGGAAACCATGCGCCGCAAGCTGGAGGGCAAGGCTTACGTCGAGCAGTACGTGCAGTCGCTGACGCATGAGATGAAGAGCCCGCTGGCGGCGATCCGCGGGGCATCGGAGTTGTTGACCGAGCCGTTGCCCGAGCCCGATCGCCAGCACTTCGTGGCCAGCATCCGCGCGCAGGAGCAGCGGCTGACCGAAACCATCGACAAGCTGCTGGCGTTGGCCGAAGTGGAGCAGCACGGCTGGCTGCAGACGCGCGAGCCAATTGCCGTGCCAACCCTGCTGCAGGCGGCGCTGGACGCCGTGCGGCAGCGTGCCGCCAGCGTCGGTGTGCGGGTGGAGTGCGATGCGGCGTGCGTGACGGCCAGTACGCAGGCCGTGCAGGGCGACGCCTACCTGTTGCGTCAGGCGTTGGTCAATCTGCTGGAAAACGCCATCGCCTTCTCGCCGGAGGGTGGCACCGTGCGGCTGCATACCCAGGCGCAGGACGGCCAGTTGCACCTGCTGGTCGAAGACCGCGGCAGTGGCGTGCCGGACTACGCGATCGAACGCGTCTTCGAGCGGTTCTATTCGCTGGCGCGCCCGCAGACCGGACAACGCAGCTCCGGGCTGGGCCTGCCGTTCGTGCGCGAGGTGGCCCGCCTGCACGGCGGCGGGGTGAGCTTGCGCAATCGCGACGGTGGTGGTGCGGTGGCAATCCTGCGTCTGCCGATCTCCTGAGCCATTGCGGCAGGACGACCTGTTGCCGGTCGACCACCACTTCACATTCGCTTCAACTTCGCCTCAAACCCCCACCATCGACGCGGCGCAGCCTGACCACCTCCCAGACTGAGGACGGTCGATGAAATCCCTGAAACTGTTGTTGCGGTTCGCCACCATCGGCGGACTGATCCTGCTGCTGTTGATTCCGTTGTTGCTGATCCGTGGCGCGGTGCAGGACCGCGCGCGCTACCGCGACCAGGCGGTGGAGCGGGTGGCGCAGAGCAAGGCGGGCGAGCAGCAATTCATTGCGCCGGTACGCGTGCTGCCCTACACCGAAGACGTGCAGGTGACCGAGCCGGACGAGCAGGGCAGCCAGCGCCAGGTGTGGCGCAAGCGCGAGGGCGCGCTGTTGCAGACGCCGCGCAGCCTGAAGCTCAGCGGCGAGATGGTGCCTTCGGTGCGCGAGGTGGGCCTGTATCGCGTGCAGGTGTATTCGTGGAAGGCGACCCTGCACGCGGAATACGCCCCCTTCGACTATGCCGCCGCACCGACCCGCGTGTATGGCCAACCGCATCTGGCGGTGGGCATTTCCGATGTGCGCGGGCTGGTGGGCACGCCGCGTCTGCAGGTGGACGGCCGTGCGGCGACGCTGGAAAGCGGTGCCGGCGCGCTGGCGGATCGATCGACCGGTGTGCATGCCGAGCTGAGCCCCCTGGCCGACCCGCTCGCCGGGCGGCTGCAGGAAGGCAACGTGGTAGACATGCAGTTCGTGCTGGACGGTACCCGCCGGCTGGCCATCGCACCGATCGCCGACAACAACGACATCGCCCTGCGTTCGGCCTGGCAGCACCCGTCCTTCGGCGGGCGCTTCCTGCCGAATGCGCCCACCATCAGCGATCGCGGCTTCGATGCCAGCTGGTCGTTGTCGTCCCTGGCTACCGGCGCGCAGACGCAGCTGCAATCCAGCCAGTCGTCGCTGGATACGCTGGAAGTGCGCCTGGTCGACCCGGTGGACGTGTATACCCAGGCCGATCGCGCCAGCAAGTACGGCATTCTGTTTGTGGTGCTGACCTTCGTGGCGTTCGTGCTGTTCGAACTGATCAAGCGCTTGCCGATCCACCCGCTGCAATACCTGCTGGTCGGCCTGGCGCTGGCGATCTTTTTCCTGCTGCTGCTGAGCCTTTCCGAGCACATCGCGTTCTGGCAGGCATATCTGGTGTCGGCGACGGCGTGCATCGGGCTGCAGTGTTTCTATCTGTCCGGCGTCTTGCGCAGCTGGACGCGCGCGGCGGGATTTTCGCTGATGCTCACTGCCTTGTATGGCGTGCTGTACAGCCTGTTGATCTCCGAAGACAACGCGCTGCTGATGGGCTCGTTGCTGCTGTTCGGCATCCTGGCCAGCATCATGTGGGTGACCCGCAAGCTCGATTGGTACGAGCTTGGCAACAGCCTGCGCTGAGGTCGGCATGCGCGCACATGCTCAGGTGATGCGGCGGGCGCAGCGTCTGCTGCCCGCCGGGATCGACACGGTGGCGCTGCTTCCCGCAGCGCCACCTTGGTGGGACTGTTCGCCGCTGTCGGCACTGCCGCTGGCGTGCGAGGGCCGCCGTGGGGTGATCGGGTTGCGCCTGCATGCGCGTACCGTGCAGGCGTTGCGCACGCACGGCTCTGCGTTCCTGCAGCGGCAGGCGAAGCCAACCGGCACGCCGGTTCGTGGCTATGGGCCCTGGCAACGCCTGAGCAACGGCAGTTACTGGGTGCGCAGCAGCGACGCCTTGCTCGGCGTGCTGGTGGCCCAGGACGAAGCGGCGGTGTGGTTGCTGTGGCAGCAGCCCGCCAGCACGGCCCGCGCGCATGGCGGCTGGCTGCGCTGATGCGCGGCGGCACGGCATCGCCTCGGCCAGGCTCGCTTACCATGGCGCCATGACCAGGACCTCCCTCACCGTTGAAACCGTGCGTGGCGCTGCGGTGTTGCCGTATCTGGACGCGCTGGCGCAGTTGCGTATCGCAGTGTTCGCCGCATGGCCATACCTGTACGAGGGCGACGCCGGCTACGAGCGCGAGTACCTGGCGGCCTATGCCGCCTCGCCGCAGAGCGTGTTCGTGCTGGCGCGCGACGGCGATGCGGTGGTCGGTGCATCCACCGGCCTGCCGCTGCTCGACGACAGCGATGCGTTCCATGCGCCGTTCCGCGCCGCCGGCATCGAGCCGGCCGGCGTGTTCTATTTCGGCGAATCGGTGCTGCTGCCGGCATATCGCGGGCAGGGGCTCGGCCACGCCTTCTTCGACCAGCGCGAGGCGCATGCCCGCGCGCTGGGCCGGTTTGCGCTCACGGCCTTCTGCTCGGTAGAGCGGGCATCGGACGATCCGCGCAAACCTGCGGACTATCGCCCCAACGATGCGTTCTGGCGCAAGCGCGGTTACGCACCGCGGGCGGGGATGCAGGTGCGGCTGGAATGGGCGGAGTTGCAACGCGGCCCGGTCGACCACAGCTTGCGTGTCTGGACGCGCGCGCTGGACCCTTGAGCGCGCGCACGCGATCGCGCCGTTGCGTGCTCGTTGCTTTCCACTGTCGTGACAGGACTCTTGCCCATGAATGCGCCACTCACCATTGCCGTTGCCAAGTATCCGATCGGCCGGCCGAAGGACGTCGACGCCTTCGCTGCGCGCATGGCGGCGCTGGTCGGCGAGGCCGCCGCGGCCGGTGCACACGTGGCCGTGCTGCCGGAATATCTGTCGCTGGAGCTGGCCGCCACGTTCGGGACGCAGGTGTCTGCCGGCCTGCCCGAATCGCTGGCTGCGCTCCAGGCGCTGCGGGGGCGCTGGCTGGAGCTGTTTGCCGGCCTGGCGCGGCAACATCGGCTGCACCTGATCGCGGGAAGTTTTCTGCTGGATCTGGGCCAGGGCCGTTACCGTAACCGCAGCGACTGGTTCACGCCCGCCGGTGCTCACGGTTGGCAGGACAAGCTGCAGCTCACCGGGTTCGAAAAGGCCACCGGGCTGATCGAGCCGGGCGATGCGCTCAAGGTGTTCGACCTGGACGGCGTGCGCGCGGCGATTGCGATCTGCTACGACAGCGAATTCCCGTTGCCGGTGCGGGCGCAGTACGAGGCCGGCGCGCGCCTGCTGATCGTGCCCAGTTGCACCGACACCGCCGCCGGCGCCACCCGGGTGCGGGTCGGCTGCCTGGCGCGGGCGCTGGAAAACCGCATGTTCGTCGCGCAATCGGTGACTGCGGGCGAGGCGCCATGGAGCCCGGCGCTGGACGTCAACACCGGCGAAGCGGCAGTGTTTGCGCCGATGGATGTTGGCTTTCCGGAAGACGGCGTAGTGGCGCAGACCCGGGGCGAGGCGGTCTGGGCGTACGCGGCGCTGGATGTCGCTGCCTTGGAGGCCAGCCGCGCGCAGGCGCAGGTGGCCAACGACCGCGATTGGCCCGGCCAGTGGGCGGCCGGCCTGGCGCGTGCCCGGCTGGCGCCGTGGGAGTGAGCGTGCGGTGATCGCGGCCGCGGCTTGGGCGCGGCGCCGCGTTAGCACCGCCTCGCCACGGTCCGTTCTGTGACGACGGCGCCCACCGGTGCGGCGGCCGTGGTGTACTGGCGGTCTTCTTCCGCACCGTTGCCCACCTGCTCAATGGCCAAGAAAACCCTGATTCCGCATAGCGTCCGGCTGGAGTTCACGCCTGGCGCACTGGTGCACAGCAATCTTTCCGGCGCGGCGTTCACCGACGACTGGCTGTGGGTCGCCGGCGACGAAGCCTGTGCAGTGGACCGGCTGCGCAAGCTGCCGCCCGGCCAGCGCGAGAGCTTGCGCTTCGGCGAGGGGCAGAGTTTTCCGCTGGCCGAGCTGCTGGACCTGCCCGGCGGCGATGCCGAGGAAGCTGACCTGGAAGGCATGGGCCTGTCGGACGGGTATCTGTGGGTGGTCGGCTCGCACGGGTTGAAGCGCAAGAACGCCAAGCCCGGTCGCGACGATGCCGACAACGCCAAGCGCCTGAGCAAACTCAAACTCGATGCCAACCGCCGCCTGCTGGCCTGCCTGCCGATCGAGCGCGATGCTGACGGCACGCCGCAACTGGTGCGCGAAGCCGCCGACGGTCGCCGCGCGTTGCGGCTCAAGGGCGACGCCAGGCATAACCAGCTCACCGAGCTGCTGGCCGACGACCCGCATTTCGGCCCGTTTTTGAAGATCCCGGGCAAGGACAACGGCTTCGATATCGAAGGCATCGTGGTGGATGGCCAGCGCCTGCTGCTGGGCCTGCGCGGGCCGGTGCTGCGCGGCTGGTCGGCGCTGCTGGAGATTGCGGTGGAGGCGCATGGCGACCACCTGCGCCTGGCACCGCTGGACGAGGACGGCACGCTGCTGCGCAAGCACTTTCTGCAGTTGGGTGGGCTGGGCATCCGCGACCTGCATTACTCCGGCGACGATCTGTACCTGCTGGCCGGGCCGACGATGGTGTTGAACGGCGAAATCCGCCTGTTCAAGTGGCCGGATGCGCGCAGCGCGCTGGCCGCCAATCGCGCGCCGGTGCGCTTTCAGCACGCGCTGCTGGCGTCGGCGGTGCTGCCGCATGGCACCGACAGCGACCGCGCCGAAGCCATCTGCAACCTGCCGCCGCAACTGGCCGGCGCCACGCCCAGCTGGCTGGTGCTGTACGACGCGCCCGGCCCGGCGCGCAGCGGCGGCGATTGCGTGGTGTACGGCGACCTGCTGCGCAACCGCTGAACCGGCGGGCCGGGCAGGGGCCCGCTGCGCAAGGTAAAATCGGCGCACTCCCGTTTCGCCGAGCGCTCCATGACCTGCCGCACCCGCTTCGCTCCCAGCCCCACCGGTTACCTGCACATCGGCGGCGCCCGCACCGCCCTGTACTGCTGGCTGGAGGCACGCCACCGTGGCGGGCAGTTCGTGCTGCGCATCGAGGACACCGACCGCGAACGCAGCACCCAGGAAGCGATCGACGCCATCCTGGAAGCGATGGACTGGCTGGGCCTGCACTACGACGAAGGCCCGATCTACCAGACCCAGCGCGTGGCCCGCTATCAGGAGGTCGCCGAGCAGTTGCTCTCGCAGGGCAAGGCGTATTACGCCTACGAGACCCGCGAAGAGCTCGACGCGATGCGCGAAGCGGCGATGGCCCGGCAGGAAAAGCCACGCTACAACGGCGCCGCCCGCGAGCAGAACCTGCCGTACCGCGACGACCCCAATCGCGTCATCCGCTTCAAGAATCCCATCGGCGGCAGCGTGGTGTTCGAGGACCTGATCAAGGGCCGCATCGAGATCGCCAACAGCGAGCTCGACGACATGGTGATCTTCCGCCCGGACGGCTTCCCCACCTACAACTTCGCGGTGGTGGTGGACGACTGGGACATGGGCATCACCGAGGTGATCCGCGGCGACGACCACATCAACAACACCCCGCGCCAGATCAACATCTATGAAGCGCTGGGCGCACCGGTGCCCAGGTTCGCGCACATGCCGATGATCCTTGACGAACAGGGCGCCAAGCTGTCCAAGCGCACCGGCGCGGCCGACGTCATGCAGTACAAGGACGCCGGCTATCTGCCGCATGCGTTGATCAATTACCTGGCGCGCCTGGGCTGGTCGCATGGCGACCAGGAGCTGTTCACCCCGCAGGAACTGCTGGACCTGTTCGACGTCAAGGACGTCAATTCCAAGGCCGCGCGCCTGGACATGGCCAAGCTGGGCTGGGTCAACCAGCACTACCTCAAGACCGACGACCCGGCCAGCATCGCTCCGCAGCTGGAATACCAGCTCGCCAGGCTGGGCATCGATGTCGCCGCCGGCCCGGCCGCCGCCGATGTGGTGGTGGCGCTGCGCGAACGCGTGCAGACCTTGAAGGAAATGGCCGAAAAAGCCGTGGTCTGGTACCAGCCGCTGGAAACCTACGACGAAGCGGCGGTGATGAAGCACCTCAAGCTGGGCGCAGAAGTGCCGCTGGGCAAGGCGCGCGAACTGCTGGCGGCACAGAGCGAATGGAGCGTGGAGACCGTCTCGGCCGCGTTGCACGACGCGGCCGCCGCGCTGGAGCTGGGCATGGGCAAGGTGGCCCAGCCGCTGCGCGTGGCCATCACCGGCACCCAGGTCAGCCCGGACATTTCGCAGACGGTGTACCTGGCCGGACGCGAGGGCGCCTTGAAACGCATCGATGCGGCACTCATCAAGATAGGGGCGGGCTGACCGCCGGAGCCTGTGATGAAAACCAACGAACACGCCTGCACTGCACCGCATCACCATGTCGACGACGCCAACGGCTTCGTGCGCGCGGTGGAGCGCGCCTGCAGCGAGCGCGGCCTGCGGCTGACGCCGATCCGCGCCAATGTGCTGCGGCTGATCGCCGACGCCGGCAAGCCGGTCAAGGCCTACGAACTGCTGGACTGGGTGCGCGAGGGCAAGGGCGTTGGCGCCGACGCTCCGCCCACGGTGTACCGCGCGCTGGATTTCCTGATGGCCAACGGCTTCGTGCACAAGCTCGAGTCGGTCAACGCCTTCGTCGCCTGCCACCACCCCAATAGCGCCCAGCACTCGGTGCCGTTCCTGATCTGCGACCGCTGCCATAGCGCGGTGGAACTGGAAGACCGCGAGGTGGTGGCGCAACTGGAAGCGCGCGCCAAGGCGCTGGGCTTCCAGCCGCAGGCGCAGACGCTGGAAGTGCACGGCCTGTGCGCCAAGTGCGCGGTGGCGGAGTGACGATCGCCTGGGAAACAGGCGATTTTATCTAGTCGGCGGCAATAGACACACGCGGTACTCCGCTGCCCGTGAATACGTTCTGCTGCGCGTACAGCATTTCGGATTACGCGTCCGGGAAGTCCTCATCGCCCGGGGCGCTCCTACAGGGACGGATTGCTTGCGCTGGATCGGTGCGCAGACGTTGCCTCCACCGGTCGCTCGCGCTGTTCTGCGCGGCAGCCTCATGCCGCTTCGGTCGCATCCGGGGCGCTGGTGCGCAGCCGCTGTGCATCGCGCGCCGGGGGGGCGCCCAGGATGCGCGCGTAGTCGCGGCTGAACTGCGAGGCGCTTTCGTAGCCGACCCGGAAGCCGGCGTCGGCGGCGGTGAGTGCCTCGGCCACCATCAGCCGGCGCGCCTCGTGCACGCGCAGGTGCGAGCGGTATTCCAGTGGCGTCATCGAGGTCACCGTCTTGAAATGCGCATGGAAGGTGGAGCGGCTCATGGCCGACAGGTCCGCGATCTGCTCGATGCTGAAACGCTGCGCATAGTGCTCGCGCAACCAGACGATGGCCTTGGAGATCTGGTTGAGCCGGCTGTCGGCGATGGCCATCTGGCGCACCACCGCGTTGGCGGGATCGGCCATCAGGCGGTACAGCAGCTCGCGGGTCACCAGCGGTGCCAGCGCGGCGATTTCCTGGGGTCGGTCGAGCAGGCGTGCCAGCCGCACGGCGGTGTCGTGCAGCGGCGGCGTGCTGTGGTTGAGCAGCAGGCCGGTTGCCGCAGCGTCGCGTTGCGGCTCGGCCAGTTCGGGGTGATGGATGGCCAGCTCGCTGAGTACCGCGGTGTCCAGATCCAGGCAGAAGCACAGGTACGGTTGCGCGGCGCTGGCCTGGGTGACCGAGCCGACGATGGGCAGATCCACCGAGGCCACCAGATACATGTCCGGGTGATAGTCGTAGGCCTGCGCGCCCAGCATCGCGCGCTTGCGGCCCTGCGCCACCAGGCACAGCATCGGCGTGTAGATGGTCGGGATGGACAGCGTTTGCGTGGAGCTGCGCATGATCTGCAGCCCGGCAATCGCGGTGGCATGCAGGCCGTCGGCGGGCGCATGCCGTAGTAACAGGGTGCTCAACTCGATCGGCGAAGACATGCGTAACTCGTCGATGGTGCAGGGCGGCCCGGCCGCGACGGGCCGATCGTACAAGACCGCAGGTCATGCGGCCGGCAACGGGGTTGGCGAACGCAGCCGCGTGCACGCGCTCGCGCGCGTGGTTACCGTCGCGACGGCCTGCCGGCGGCGCGGCAGGCGCTGATAGCGCGCTCACGTGCGCGCCGTATCATGGCGGCCCGCTCCCGTGCCTGCGCCACCCATGCCTGCCAAGCCCTTGTCCCTGCCGACGCCAACCACCCCTGCCGAGTGGAAACGCCTCGAAGCTGCAGCCAGCGCAGAGCTCGCACGGCGAACCGCACAGGCGCATCAGCAGATCCTGGGGCTGTTGAGCACGCATGGGCACCTGTTGAGCGATGCGCAGCGCCGCAGTCTGCACAAGCGCCTGCGACGCGGCGGGCGTTGAGCGTGTGCCGCCGGGCGCCTGAGGCCAGGCGCCGCGCCGTGGACTGCGGCAGCGTGAGCCGGGATGCAGACGACCGGCGCGATCAGGTCGCTGTAATAGCGCTTGCCGGTGTAGTGCGCCGACAGTTGCGCCCACGCGGCGCCATCGTCGTAGCCGAGCTGGAGATTGGCCAGCGTTCGAGCCGGGCCCACCACCTGCTTGTCGCGAATGGCCACCACGGCGCTGCCGGCCACGTCATCGTCGTCGTGGGCGTCGTTCGAGGAGCTGCTGCCGCAAAGCGACCAGTGCGGCAGGAGATTCCAGCTGGCCGCCAGCTCCACTCCCTGCAAGGTGACGCCGCCGACGTTCTGCAGCACGGTCTGGTTGCCCACCACCGCCGCGCTGATCGATGAGGCCAGCAGGCGATTGCGGGACTGCACGTGGTAGGCGGTGATGGCGCTCTGCACGGAGGCACCGGTGTGGCGGAAGCCCGGTTCGGTGGTGGCGGTCTTTTCCGGTTTCAGCGGCAAGGCCGCAGGCAAGGCGGCAGGGGAGTGGCATGGGCATGGAGTGACTCGCTGAGGGATGAGCTGTCGAGCAGCAGCCATGTCCTGCGGCAAGCGGCCTGATCGGTTTCTGCGGTGCGTCAGTGCTGCGCGTGCATACGGCTGCTCAACCCATTGCAGCGCCGTTGCATTCAACAGCGCTGGTGTCACGCGCCTGGTCACGCGGCGCAAACCAGGCGCAGGCGCTCACTCCCGCGCAAGGTGCGTCACTCCCACGGCGGCCGCGTGCCCAACCGCTCCAGCAGGAAGTCCACGAACGCGCGTACCCGTGGTGGTTGCAGCCGGCGCGCCGGCATCACTGCGCTGATCTGCGAGGCGGGCGGCGGGTAGTCGGGCATGACCGCGACCAGGCGACCGCTGCGCAGTTCGTCGGCGATATGCCAGTACGAATGCACGGCGATGCCCTGGCCGGCCACCACCGCATCGCGCACCAGTTCGCCCAGGTTGCTCTCGAAGCGGCTCTGCATGCGCACGCGCACCAGCCCGCCGTCGGGCGTCTGCAGGGTCCACACATCCTGGCGGCCGTCGCGGCCCATCAACAGCACGCCGGCGTGCTGCGCAAGTTCGTCCGGGGTGCGCGGCGTGCCGTGGCGATGGAGATAGTCGGGCGAGGCGGCGAGGGTGCGGCGGTTGTCGGCGATGCGCCGGGCCACCAGCCCGGAGTCGTCCAGCGGGCCGATGCGGATTGCCAGGTCGAAGCCCTGCCTGACCAGGTCCACCACGTCGTCGCTCAGATGCGCGCTGATGCGCAGGCGCGGGTGGCGCGCCTGGAATTCGGTGAGCAGCGGCGACACGAACTGCCGTCCGAAGGTGGCCGACAAGGTCATGCGCAGGACGCCGCCGACATCGTGTGCGCTCTCACGCAGATCGTCGGCCAGCGCCTCCAGATCGTCCACCAGCACCCGCCCGCGGTCGGCCAGCTGCTGGCCTTCGGCCGTCGGATGCAGGCGCCGCGTGGTCCGGTGCAGCAGGCGCACGCCGAGCTCGCGTTCCAGCCGCTTCAGGCGTTGGCTGGCCACTGCCACCGACAGGTCCAGGCTGTGCGCGGCGGCCGTGATCGACCCCAGGTCCAGCACGCGCAGGAACAAGGCGATGTCGCCGAGCCGGTCCATGCAATTCTCAACCATTTGTTGAAAGTGAATCAGGATAACAGGGCTGTTTGCACAGGACAGCGCGGCGCAGGCTGTCGGCAATCCTTGCTGGCCAACGCCCATGTCCGCTGTAGCGTCTTCCCGTTTCCCGCCAGCACTGCTGGCATTGACCATCGGTGCCTTCGGCATCGGCACCACCGAATTCGTGATCATGGGCCTGCTGCAGCAGGTGGCCGGCGATCTGGGCGTGTCGCTCAGCGCCGCCGGCCTGCTGATCAGCGGCTATGCGCTGGGTGTGTTCGTTGGCGCGCCGGTGCTGACGCTGGCCAGCGCCCGCCTGCCGCGCAAGGCGGTGCTGGTCGGGTTGATGCTGATCTTCACCGTCGGCAACGTGGCCTGCGCGCTGGCGCCGGACTACACCACCCTGATGGTGGCGCGCATGCTGACCTCGCTCGCGCACGGCACCTTCTTCGGCGTGGGCGCGGTGGTGGCGACCTCGCTGGTGCCGCCGGAGCGGCGCGCGTCGGCCATTTCGCTGATGTTCGCCGGGCTCACCGTGGCCACCCTGCTCGGGGTGCCGGCGGGTGCCTGGCTGGGCCTGCAACTGGGCTGGCGGGCCACGTTCTGGGCGGTGGCGGTCATCGGCGTGCTCGCCACTGCGGCGGTGGCGCTGTGGGTGCCGGCGGCCGCAGGCGCGGCGGCGCCGGTGCCGTGGCGGCAGGAAGTGGCGGTGCTGGCACGCGGCCAGGTGCTGCTGGCGCTGGCAATGACGGTGGTGGGCTATGCCGGGGTCTTTGCGGTGTTCACCTACATCCAGCCGATGCTGGTGCAGGTCACCGGGTTCGCGCAGGCGGCGGTGTCGCCGGTCCTGCTGGTGTTCGGGGTGGGCATGATCGTGGGCAACCTGCTCGGTGGCCGGCTGGCCGACCGTCGCCCCACCGCCGCGTTGCTGGGCAGCCTGGGTGCCCTGGTGCTGGTGCTCGCGGCAATGGGATTGGTCCTGCACAGCAAGACCGCGATGGTGGTCTTTGTCGGTCTGCTGGGCGTGGCCGCGTTCGCCACGGTGGCGCCGTTGCAGCTGCGCGTGCTCGAACACGCGCGCGGCGCCGGCCAGAACCTGGCCTCCAGCCTGAACATCGCCGCGTTCAATCTCGGCAATGCGTTGGGTGCGTGGCTGGGCGGGGTGGTGATCGCCACACGGGCCGGGCTGGTGGCCACCCCGTGGGTCGCCGCGCTGCTGACGGCCATTGGCCTGGCCATCGCGCTGTGGAGCGTGCACCTGCAACGTCGGCGCGCTCTCGGGTCGGCCGGTTGTCTGCAGGCACGCTGACGCTGCGCGGCGATCACGCTCCGCGTGCCGCAGGCCTGGTGCTGCGCGCAGGTGGTGGCGGGGTGCGCTGTCTTGCCAGTGACTTGGCGATGCGCCGGCGCTGACCGGCATCGCGTCTTCTTCCAACCCAAGGAGTTCTGCAATGGAGACACGTTTTCTCGGTCGCTCCGGCTTCAAGGTTCCGGTGCTCGGCCTGGGTGCGGGAACATTCGGCGGCAAGGGGCCGCTGTTTTCGGCGTGGGGCGACACCGATGTGGCGCAGGCGCGGCGCATGATCGACGTGTGCCTGGACGCGGGGCTCAACCTGTTCGATTCCGCCGATGTGTATTCCGACGGCGCTTCGGAAGACATTCTCGGCCAGGCGCTGCAGGGCCGCCGCGATCAGGTGATCGTTTCCACCAAGACCGGCCTGCGTCTGGGCGAAGGCCCCAACGATGCCGGTGCTTCACGCTTCCGGTTGTTGCGTGCGGTGGAGGCGTCATTGCGGCGTTTGCGCACCGACTACATCGATCTGCTGCAGCTGCATGCCTTCGACGCGTTGACGCCGATGGAAGAAACCCTGTCCACGCTCGACGGTTTGGTGCGCGCGGGCAAGGTGCGTTATCTGGGTGCGTCCAATTACGCCGGTTGGCAGCTGATGAAATCGCAGGCCGTGGCCGACGCGCACGGCTGGAGCCGCTTCGTTGCCAATCAGACCTATTACTCGCTGGCCGGGCGCGATTACGAGTGGGAACTGATGCCGCTGGGCATCGACCAGGGCATCGGCGCGGTGGTGTGGAGCCCGCTCGGCTGGGGGCGGCTCACTGGCAAGCTGCGGCGTGGCCAGCCGCTGCCGCAACACAGCCGCCTGCATGCCACCGCTGCGGCCGGGCCCGCCATCGACGATGCGCGCTTGTTCGACATCGTCGACGCGCTGGACGCCATTGCCGCCGAGACCGGCCGCAGCGTGCCGCAGATCGCCATCAACTGGCTGCTGCAGCGGCCCACCGTGAGCACGGTACTGATCGGCGCCCGCGACGAAGCGCAACTGCGCGAAAACCTCGGCGCAGTGGGCTGGTCGCTGACCGACGCGCAATGCGCCCGTCTGGATGCGGCCAGCGCAGTAGAGCCGCCGTATCCGTATTACCCCTACTGGCGCGGACACTTCGCCGAACGCAGCCCGTTGCCGGTGTGACGCGGGCTGCACCATTGCGCCACGCTGCATGGGGGCGGCGACAGCGTGGCGCGCTGCATCGCAGTCGTCTCACAACGGCCGGGCCGCGCGTGGAATCACCTCGGGCCTGATCGCTCCACACCCTCAGTGCCCTGCAACTGCCTGCAGTTGCCCATTGCAGTTGCTACCAAGTCGTAGCCGGCCCGCGAGCAGGCCGCGCCAGCGCTGAAGCAGTCGTGCAAGCGCCGGGCGTACCGACCTTGCAGATGGTCTCGTTGCCCAGGCACGGCCCGCGTGATGGCCGGGCGCCAGCACGCGGGACGGCTGCCGCCGTGGATCACCTGCGGCCGGTCACCAGCGGTAGGCCACCGACATCTGGTATTGCCGCCCGGCGATCGGCCGGCCCATGAACACCCCGCCGGTGGCAGCGCCGGGCACGCGCACATTGCCTTCGGTGAGCCCCAGCGTGTCGGTGACGTTGCTGCCGCTGGCGGTCACTTCCCAGTGATCGCCCACATGCAGATTGGCGCCGATATCGACCATGTCGTAAGACGGCAGGCGCTGGCTGTTGGCCAGGTCCGCAAAGCGCTCGCCGATGTACGAATAGGTGGCAAACAGCTTGAGGTCGCCGAACGGCAGCATCCAGTAATAGCTCGGCGTGAGCCGGAATTGCCGCTTGGGTTGGCGCATCACCTGGTTGCCGGTGAACTCGCGATAGTTGCGATAGTTCGCATCCAGCCACACCCCGGTACCGGCCAGCTCGAAGCCGCCGAACGGGCGGATGGCGCCTTCCACTTCCAGGCCGCGCGCGCGCGAATCGCCGACAGCGGTGAAGTTCTGGCCATTGGACAGGAATGCCTGAAACGGCGAATTCTTGAACGTGTTGTAGAACGCGGTGAGATACAGGTCGTAGCTGCTGGCGCCCGACTTCAACCCCAACTCGTATTGATCCACTTCCTGCACGCGGTTCTGTCCATCGCGCAGATTGTCGAAGCCGGGGAACTTCACCCCCGAGTTGACCCGCGCAAACAGGCTGTTGTTCTGGTCGAGCGTGAAGTTCAGGCCGGCTGTCCACGAAAACGCTTCATCGTCTTGATCGATGCGCCGTGTGGTGGCCAGTGCCAACGAGGTGGCGTTGTCGTAAAGCGTGGCGGGGTTGCCGTCCAGGTCGACGGTTGCGGTGTCGTGCACATCGCCGGTGACACTCTGGCGCTCATAGCGCGCCCCCAGGTCCAGGCGTAGGCGCTCGTTGAGTTCCCACTCGTCGGCAACGAAGGCGGCGATATTTTCACCATCGTACTTCGCGCGCAAATTGAAGAAGGCCGTGCTGGTAAATCCCTGGCGGGTGGCTTGGCGCCCGTCGTCCAGCGCCACGTCGATGCGGCGCGCATTGTTCTGGGCCGTGAGCAGCATGGTATTGCCCAGGTACCATGTGTCGGCCGACGAATACTTGGCGTAATACGCGCCCACGGTGAGCGTATTGCCGGCAAACAACTCGCGGCTCAGGCGCAGGTCGTTGGTGAAGGAGTTCAGACGCTTGTCCACCGACCACCAGCCGGCTTCGAGCACCTGTTGATCTGCATCCACTGCACCGCCGCCATTGGTGTAGCTGGCGCTACCGCCGCTGCCGTAGCTTGCAATGAAATCGCTCAAGCGCTGCGGTGCGTCGCCGGTGAACAGCGCATAGGTCGGTGCGCTGCCACTCATCACATTGAAGCGGTCGGCAACGGTCCAGCCGCCGCTTTCCCAGTTCCATTCGCCGCCGAATACATCGATATTGACGCCGCGCCCGTCGGCCAGGTCGCGCCGCAGCGTCTGGCCATTGGGCCCGACCAGCAGATCGACGTTGCGGAAGTCGCGGCCGAGCAGGGTGCCGGTCTGCGCATTCAGGCCGGGAAAGCTGGACAGATCGTTGCCGTTGTTGCGCGAGAGCAATGGAATGGCGGTGTAGAACGCGTTGTTGTCGTCGGTATGCCGCGCATAGAACGACAGCTCGCCGCTGTCCCAGCGTTTGCCCAGGGTGGCGCTGAACTGGCCGCCCTTGTCGGCAGCGAACTGCGGGTCGCGCACGCCGTCGGTTTCGCGGAAAAAGCCGCCTACGCTGTAGTACCAGCCGTTGCCCATCGGCCCGCTGTTGAAGACGTCGATGCGACGCAGTGCGTTGTTGCCGCCGGTCAGGCGCACGCTCCCTTCGGGTTCGTCCTGGCCTTTTTTCTGGATGAAATTGACGGTGAGGCCAGGCTGGCCATTGGAGAAGATCGGGCTGGAGCCGCCACGCAACACTTCCATGCGCTCGACCGTATCGTCGACGCGGAACAGCGTGGAATTTTCCAGGAACGACAGGGTCGGCGGCGGGAACAACGGCGAGCCATCCAGTTGCATGGTCACGAACGGCGCATCGCCCTCGGACGGCATGCCGCGCACGAAGATGTTGGCGCCGGTGCCGCCGCCGCTCGGCTCGGCCCACACGCCGGGCACGATCTTGAGCAGGTCGGCGGTGCTTTGCGGCACCGCCTGCTGGATCTGCTCCGGGCTGGCGGTGGTGATCGAAAAACTGGCATCGCGTTTGGCCAGGCCCTTGAAGCGCGCGGTACCGCTGACGATCACTGCATCCAGCGTGGTGGCGTCCTGGGATCCCGCGGCGGGCGCGGCGGTCTGCGTGTGGCCATCCGGTGCCAGCAGCACGGCGGCGATGGCAAGCGAGAGGGTGTAGCGGGGTGAGGAAAAACGCATGCGCATGGTTCCTTGGTCTCGGTGCAAGAACGCTGCCGTGCCCACGCAGTGGCGCGCATGCAACGGCAGGCAGTGCATGCGCGCGCCCGCGCTGTCGCGTCGCTGGGCGCCCCCTGTCAGCGCAGTGCAATGAAGTTTTAACCCCAGATGCGCCGCAGCCTGTTGTGCGACGCAGCAGCTACGGCCTCGGTGTGTCGCTGCCCGCATGGCAGGGTGTGCCTGCGCTGTGGCGACCATCACATCCTGCGTCCCACGCGTCGCATGCAGTGACGGACGCAACTGCCTGCGTCAGTGCAGTGCCAATGCGCCGCGCGCCGGTACGTCGATACCGCGCATAAAAGAGGCCGCCCGAAGGCGGCCTCGCTTCCAGTCAGCGGGGGAGAGAGACCGCTGTCAGAAGAACATCCGCACGCCGAACGAGGCGCTGCGGCCGGGAAGCATCACGTCGTCCTTGAGGAAGGAGGTATGCACGCGCGCGTCCTGGTTGGTCAGGTTGTTGCCGTCCAGGAAAACTTCCCACGCGTTGCTGCCGTGGTCCACGTGATACGCCAGATGCGCGTCGACGAAGGTGTAGCCGTCGGTCGGGGTCTCGTTCACCGCCACCTTGTCCTGCTTCAGCGTGCGCGTGGCGCCGAGCGAGGCGCGCCACTGGTCGGCGTTCCAGCGCATCTGCGCACCGAAACGGCCAGGCGCGATACGCGGCAGGTTGCCGCCGTCCTTCAGGCGCGCACGCACGGTGTCGCCGAATACGCGCAGGTCCCACGCACCGGTGTCGTTGTTGGCCAGGTGGAAGGTGGCTTCGCCTTCGAAACCGTGGAAGATCGCGTCGGCCTGGGTCCACTGGCGGATCGGCAGGAAGTCGTTGTCTTCTTCGTTGAACCACTGGCCGCCGGTATCGACGATGTAGACGAAGTCGTTGTAGCGGTTGTAGTACGCCGCCACCTTGGCATCCACCCACTCGTTCTGGAAGTTCAGGCCCAGCTCGGCCTGGTTGGCCTTTTCGGTCTTCAGATCGGCATCGCCGATCTCGAAGGCGAGCGTGGCGATGTGCGGGCCGTTGGCGAACAGCTCTTCCTCGGCCGGTGCGCGCTCGGCGTGGTCGAGGTTGGCGGTCAGTCGCCACTGTTCGTTGAAGCGGAAGCCACCGCTGGCCGAGAAGCTGGTCGGGGTGAAATCGCGGTCCACACCGATGTCGGTCTTGTACTTGACCTTGTCCACGCGCGCACCGACCTCGGCGGTCACCCGTTCCCAGCTGTTGCGCGCCACGGCGAAGGCGCCAAGCGAGCGGGTATCGGTCTTGGGCACGAAGGATTCTTCGCCGATCGCCTGGAAGGTGGTGTCGCTGCCCTGCAGGCCGAACGCAGTCTGCCAGCCGCCGCCGAAGGTGAAGGATGCTTCCACGCGGCCTTCGTTGGCGCGCTTGGTGAACACGGTGCCCACTTCGTCGCCTTCGAACTCGGTATGCGCGTAATCGGTATGGCCGAAGCTGTAGCGCAGCGCGCTGCCTTCGCCCCACGGATCGGTCAGCCCGCCCTTGAGGTCGTAGCGGTCCTGCTGCAGCTTCAACGAGACGCCGCGCTCGCCGATGGACGGGTCGCCTGGCTCGCCGGGGTTGCCGTAGTTGTCGCGGAACCGCGATGCCGACAGGCCCACGAAGCCCCAGTCTCCGGACAGCGATGCGCCGATCGAGCCCACCTTGGAATCGATCCAGCTGTTGAGCTGGCGGCCCTGCGGGGTGTCGTAATCGTTCTGGTTGCGGTACACGCCATCGGCATGAACCGACAGACCGCTGCCATTGCCGGCGTCGACGCGGAACATGTCGGTGTTGCCGTCCTTGTCGCCGCCGTCGAAGCGCACTTCGGCGCGCCCGCTGAAGCCGTCCACCGGCGTTTCGGCAATGCGGCCATCGACCACGTTGACCACGCCGCCAATCGCGCCGGAGCCATACAGCAGAGTGGAGGGCCCCTTGAGCACCTCGATCTGGTTGGCCAGGAACGGCTCGATCGCCGGCGAGTGGTCCTGGCTGACCGTGGAAACGTCCTGGGTGGACAGGCCATCGCGCAGCACCGCCACGCGCGGGCCGTCCAGGCCGCGGATGATCGGCCGGCCCACGCCGGGGCCGAAGTTGGAACTCTGCACGCCCGGCAGGCTGGCCACCGTCTCGCCCAGGCTGGAGCTGCGCACTTCGTCCAGGCGTTCGCCGGCCAGCACCTCGACCGGGCGGCTCAGCTCACCGGCGGCATCGCGCAGTGGGCTGGCGGTGACGACGACCTTGTCCAGATCCTTGATATGGCGGCCGCTGGAGGGCGTGGCGTCGTGCCGGGTGTCCGAGGACGGTGGCGTCTGCGGATCGCCAGCGGCCGACGCGTCGTCTGCCATGGCCAGGGCGGGGGACAGCAGGCCGGCCAATGCCAGCGAGAGGGCGGAGCGGCGCAGCGAGGGAACGAGGGAGGGGGACATATCGACCGGACTCTCAGAATTGTTACTGTATATCAATAGGATGGCGCAGCTTGCCTGCTGCGCCGACGGGCAAGACCCGCCCTGCGCGATGCAGTGATGCGGGGCTGGAACACGGAAGATGTTATATTATTCCACGTCGCCGCGAGTACCTGCTGGAAGTCATGCCCCTACCCACGCTTCGCCATCTGCTCGACCGCTTCGGTGCGACCGGGTCGCTGCTGTGCGCCGTGCACTGCGCGGTGCTGCCGCTGGTCCTGGCCCTGGCGCCTTCGCTGGGCCTTTCTTTCTGGCTGGGGGACGGCGTGGAACTGGCCATCGTGGTGTTTGTGACCTTGCTGGGATTGTTCAGCCTGGTCCTGGGCTATCGCCGGCACAAGGCGCTGCATGCGCTGGCATTGCTGCTGCCGGGCCTGGCGTTGTTGTGGCTGGGCCTGCTGTACGACCCGCTGCATCACTCGGTGGTGCCGCATGCGGTGGTGATGACCTTGGGCGGCACCCTGGTAGGCATCGCCCATCTGGTCAATCTGCGTCTCAACCACGGGCACGGGCATGTCCACGATGCCAGCTGCGCGCACTGAGATCGGCTGAGTCGTTCGGCGGTCGGCAGGGTGCGCCCGGCGACGCCTTGAGCTGTCGCAGGCACCTGATCGCCATGATGGGTATCCGCTACCGACCAGGCACCGGCGCGCTGCACGGGCGGGCCGCCTGCCCGGCGCCAGCGTTGGGCGGCTCTACCGTCGGGCTGCGCGCCTTGCGGCCGACGTGATAGGCTTGCCGGCCTTGCGCGAGGGCGCCGCCGGTGCAAACCTCGCCAGACCCGTGCCAGCACGGGAATTTGTATTCACATTCAGGAGTCGACGAAATGGGTAAGGGTGACCGTAAGACCGCCAAGGGCAAGCGCTACAACGCCAGCTACGGCAATTCGCGTTCGCACGCGGTGAGCAAGGTTGTCGTGGGTGCAGCTGCCCCGGTTGCCAAGAAGGGTGTGGTCAAGGCGCCGGCCAAGAAGGCCGTTGCCAAGAAGACCGTTGCCAAGGCCGGTTGATTCCAGCCACTTCGCGACATCGAAACGCGGCGCTTGCGCCGCGTTTTTTTTATGCCCGACATCAGCGCACCATGCTGTTCGTCTGCCTGTTGGCGTGCATGGACCGACGCTGGACCACGTGGACCATGCGGCGCATCACCGCCGTCGGTAGCCGCTGCAAATCAAGGCAAGACACTCAAGAGTGGCTTGCGCAATGGCATTCACCGGGGCTGTCCGTGATGGATCGGAGACAGCCTGCGCGCCTCGATGGTGCAACGTCTCTAGTGCGCTGTGTCCGCCGCCGGTGCGGTGTTCTTCGCCGCTGGGGTCAGCAACTGCTCGGCCAGCCCACGATAAATCGGCGTTTTGCACACCAGCCCCGACACCGCGCGTGCAATCAACACGGTGGCCAGGATCGGCAGCAGCATCTGGCTGGTGTCGGTGAGCTCCAGCGAGATCACCGCCGAGGTCAGCGGTGCCTGGGTCACGCCGGTGAGATAGGCGCACATGCCCAGCAGCACGAAGGTGCGCGGGTCCACGCCCGGCATCAGCACCGACAGGTTGTGGCCGATGCCGGCACCGACCGCCAGCGCCGGTGAAAACAGGCCACCTGGAATGCCCGCCAGATACGACACCAGATTGGCGATGAGCTTCATCAGCCCGAATTCGTGCCCCACCACCGCCTGCCCCTGCACCAGGCTGCGTGCCTGCTCGTAGCCGGTCCCGAAGGCGCCTTGCCCGAACACCAGCGCCAACCCGACCAGGGCTACGCCGCACAACGCCGCCAACAGCACCGGGTGGCGCCGGCGCAGGCTGCCCAGCCAGCGCGGCTTGCCACTGACGCTGGCCAGCACCAGACGCGCAAAGATCCCGCCCAGCAGCCCGGCCACGCTGCCGCACAGCGCAATCGCCAGCCAGGCCTGGCCCAGTGGCAAGGCCACCGCCACCTTGCCGAAATACGTGTAGTTGCCCAGCACGCCCAGCGACACCACGCCGCCCACGATCACCGCGGTGAGCAGGGTGCCGGAAAAGCGGTGCTCGAAGCGCCCGCTCAATTCCTCGATCGCAAACACCACCCCCGCCAGCGGCGTGTTGAACGCCGCGGCAATGCCGGCGGCGCCGCCGGCCAGCACAAAGTGCGAGAGCTCGCGTGGATCATGAAAGCCGAACCAGCGCCCGAACACATGCATCAGGCTGGCGCCGACATGCACGGTGGGGCCTTCGCGCCCGACCGAGGCGCCACCCAGCAACGACAACGTGGTCAAGGCAAGCTTGCCGATCGACACGCGCAGCGACAGGTTGGTCTCGCGAAACGCCGGGTCCGGATGCTCCAGCGCGGCGATGACCTGCGGAATGCCGCTGCCACGGGTAGGACGCAGGGCGCCGGCGGTGAGCCAGGCAAGCAGGGCGAAGATGCCCGGCGTCAGCAGCAGTGCCCACCAGATCGAGTGCGCGGTGATGCGCTGGAACAGGTGGAAGGCCGCATCGCTGGCCTTGGCGAACACGATCGCCACCAGGGCCACCGCGATCGCACCACCCCACAGTGCTGCGCGGCGACGCCAGCCTGCGCTGGACAACAACGGCCGCAGACGATGCGGCGACGGATCGGGAACGGACATCGCAGTATTGTCGCACCCACCGGCCGTCGCCGGTGAACAGTGTGCTCAGTGCATCAGTGTGTGACGTCCGGCGGCACGCGCAGTGCCGGCAGCAAGGTGGCCGGGTTGCCATCGTTCGGCGCAGCCGCAATGCCCAGCAGGCGCGTCATCAAGGCATACACATCGACGTTGTCGAAGCCGGGCAAGGTCTTGCCCTGTGCCAGGTCCGGGCCTTGCGCCACGAACACTGCACGCATCGATGGCAGCGCCGGGTCGAAGCCGTGCGAGCCGCGCACGCCCTGCTGCGGGCGCCTGGCCAGTTTGTCCGGGAACAATGCGTCCCAGCCCTCATGCATCTGGCACACGATCGGTGGAATGCGCGGGTTGCTGCCGTAATGCCAGTGCGTCGGCAATTCTTCCTTGCGCCAGCAGTCGTACTGCGCATGCATGCCGAGCAGGGCGGCTTCGGCGGCGGCCTGTTGCCCGGGCATTGGCGCAAACCCGATCACCTGCCCGTCGGTGAGCGCGGTGGCCACCGTGGCCGGCGCGATGTCTTCCACGCTGATCGCATGGCCCGGCGCCACCTCGGCCATACCGTGGTCGGACACCACGATGATGTTGGTGCGCGCGCGGGTGCCGTCGCGCTGCATGCCGGCCAGCAGCCGGCCGATAGCGGCATCCACCGCGCGCACGCTGTCGGCGTATTCGCGCGACTCCGGGCCGTGGTCATGGCCGGCTTCGTCCACGTGTTCGAAGTACAGCGTGACCAATCGCTTGCGCGCGGCGCCGGAGTCGTTCAGCCAGCCGAGCACGGTGTCCACGCGTGCGTCCAGGCTGACGCCTTCTTCGTAATGGCGCCACTGGGTGGGCCGCACGCCCTGGATCGCCGCTTCGCTGCCCGGCCACGACCATGTCGCCGCATGCAGGCCGGCGTTTTCTGCGCCTACCCACAACGGCTGGCCACCCCACCAGCGCGCATCGCCTACGGCCTCGGGCTTGCTCAGCCAGAAACTGCCCAGCGCTGGGTCGCGCATGCTGTTGTGCACGATGCCGTGGTGGTCCGGGCGCAGCCCGGTGACCAGCGTGTAATGGTTGGGAAAGGTCAGCGACGGATACGACGGCGTCATCCAGCGCGCACGCACGCCCTCGCGCGCCAGCTGCGACAGGTGCGGGGTAATGCCGCGGTCGAGCATGTCCGCACGCAGCCCGTCGATGGAGATCAGCAGCAAGGTGTGCGCGCTGGCATCGGCTGCCGCGTCCTGTGCGGGCGACGCGGCAGCGGGCGAGGGTGGCGCAGCGCCACGGACGGAAGCTTGGGGAGTACAGGCCGCGAGCAGCACGCTGACCATTGCGGCGAACACAAGACGTCGGTCGATCATGCACGCGAGTGTAAGGCGCGTCGATGACGCCGCGAAGTCAGGGCGTGTGGGGCGGGTGTGCGTGGGCGAACAGATCGTCGGCGCGTGCACGCTGGCGTGACGACCAGCCCTCCAACTGCAACAACGCCTGCTTGGTCGGCAGGCCGCCGCCGAAGCCGGTCAACGCCCCGTTGGCGCCGATCACGCGGTGGCACGGCAACACGATCGGCAGCGGGTTGCGGCCGTTGGCAGCGCCCACCGCACGGCTGGCGGCAGGCCGCCCCACCGCCTGCGCCAGTTGCACGTAACTCCAGGTCTGGCCGAACGGAATCTGCGCCAGCGTGTGCCAGACCTCCAGTTGAAACGGCGTACCGGCCGGCGCCAACGGCAGGTCGAAACGGCGTCGCCCGCCGTGCAGATAGTCCAGCAGTTGCTCGCGCGCCTCGCGCACCAGTGCGGCCTCCGGATCGTGCACCCAGCGCGCCCGCCCGGCCGCGTCGTAACGGTTCTGCGCGAACAGGATGTGGCGCACGCCAGCGTGGTCGGCGGCCACGGTCAGCGCGCCGATCGGCGACGGGAAAGTGTCGTAACGCACTGCGCTCATGGGCGGGGTTCCTTGTGATCGACGGCCAGATGCCACAGGTGCAGCACCGCATACGCGCGCCATGGCCGCCAGGCCTGCGAGCGCGCCTCGGTGGCGCGCTCGCTCAGCCGCTCCGGCGCGCCAAGCACCTGCTGCAGGATCAGATCGCCGGCCGGAAACGCGTCCGGATGCGACAGCGCGCGCATGGCGATGTAGTGCGCGGTCCACGGCCCGATGCCGGGCAGGGCAGTACAGGCCGCGACGAAATCGACCAGCCGCTGGCCGGCACCGAACTGCAGCCGGCCCTGCGCACAGGTGCCGCCCAGCGCCCGCAAGGTGGCGGCGCGGGCGCGTGGCAGGCCCAGCTGTTCCAGCGGTGCGTCGGCCAGTTGCGCGGGGGTTGGAAAACTGCGGTCCAGGCCTGGCGGCATGTCGGCATGCTGGCCGCCGTGGCGGTCGACCAGGCGCGCCGCCAGCGTCGTGGCACCGGCCACGCTGATCTGCTGGCCCAACACCGCACGCACGGCCACTTCGAACCCGTCCCATCCCCCCGGCACGCGCAGGCCGGGCCGGCGGGCAATCGCCTCGGCCAGCAGCGGCTCCCGGGCAAGCGTGGCGTGCACGGCCTGCAGGTCCGCGTCCAGGTCGAACAGCCGGCGCACGCGGCGCACGATCTGCGGGATCCGGCGTGGGTCGGTGGCGCCGATGCGCAGCAGCAGCTCGGCGCGCTGCGGCGCCGGTGCGACCTCGATCACGCTGGCGTTGCCGGGCGTGCCGATCACGCGCCGGTAGCTGCCGGCATCGATCTGCTCGATCCCCGGGATCGCGCGCCGCCGCAAAAATGCCAGCATCGCCGGCCAGTCCAGCGGCGGCCGATAGCCCAGGCGCAGCGTGAGTTCGCCGCCGGAGACTTCGGCGCGCTGCTTGCGCAAGGCCGACGGCGGCATCCCGCAGCCCTGCACGAAGGCCGCATTGAAACGGCGCAGGCTGTTGAAACCCGCGGCCAGCGCGACCTCGGTCACCGGCAGTGCGGTTTCGGTGAGCAGTTGCTTGGCCAGCAGCAGCCGACGCGTGCCATGCACCTGGATCGGCGTGGCGCCGAGCTGCTGCACGAACTGCCGCTGCAACTGCCGCGCACTCACGCCGACCGCATTGGCCAGGGTCTGCACCGGCTGCTCCTGCAACACCCCGTCGGCGATCATCGCCAGGGCACGCTGCACGCTCTCGTCGCCCAGATGCTGCTGCGCCTGCGGCGACAGCTCCGGCCGGCAGCGCAGGCATGGCCGGTAGCCGGCTGCACTGGCCGCCGCCGCGCTCGGGTAGTAGCTGACGTTGCCTGGCTTGGGCGCCGGCGCCGGGCACACCGGGCGGCAATAAATGCCGGTGCTGCGCACGGCGGTAAAGAACAGCCCGTCGAAGCGCGCATCGCGCGCCAGGCGGGCGCGGTCGCATTGGGTCCGGTCGGGCGTGAGCGATTGCATGGCGCCAGTCTATGCGCTGCCCATCGCCCCGGCTGGCCGTTTTCGGACAGCACTGTGCTCAGCGTGACGCCGCCTTGTCCGACGCGACGATGTGCAACCGCCGCGACTTCAGCGTCGCTGTGCCGGAGTGCGATGCCACCGGATGCTACGCACGCGTGCCGGCAGCTGGCCTGACAGGTGCCAGGTTAAGGTCGGGTTCGGGGCATGCGGCGCGTCCGCCCTAGACTGGGAGCCCGCTCACGCCCTCGATGGCCCGCACCCGATGTTGAAACCGCTTTGCCTGTCCCTTGCGTGTCTGCTTCTGCTGGCGGCGTGCGATCGCACCGGCACCTCCGCCGATGCCGCGATGGCGCAGCAGAACGGCGGCGCGCAGGCCGGCGACGGCGACCATATGGTGTCGGTGGATACGCCCGAGCCGGTGCCGCCCCCGCGCCCGCGTACCCAGGCCGGCGAGGCGGGTTGGCCGCAGGCCGAGCTTGACGCCGGCCAGGCCTGGATCAGCTGCGCCACCGATTACGGAAAGGAGGCCGGCGACGGCACGCTGCTGCCGGCGCTGGATCGGGCCAGCGTGGAAGCGGCGCTGGCGCCGTGCCGCGACACCGGGCTGCTGCGGGTGCGCTACGCCGGCAAGATCAACGCCGGCTTTGCCGCGCTGGTGTGGCGGCTGGCGGCAGTGGCCGAGCAGTGGCGTCTGCCGCATCGCATCCTGGATCTGGACTCCAGCGGCGGGCAGGTGGAGGCCGCGATCCGCGCCGGCGACATCATCGGCGAATCCAACTGGACCATCTGGGTGCGCGAAGGCTCGATCTGCCACAGTGCCTGCGTGTTCGTGCTTGCCGCCGGCGACAACCGTCTGGTCGCCGGCAAGGTCGGCATTCACCGGATGATGCGGATCAGCTCCAAGGCCACTTCGCGGGCCGAGCTCAATCGCGAGTTGCGCGAGGTCTACGGCAACGTCAAGGATTACCTGGAGCGCAACGGCGTGGCAGTGGCGGTGGCCGACCTGATGATGACGGTGCCCAACCGCAGCCTGCGCCTGCTCACCATGGAAGAGCTGCGCGAATACGGGCTGGACGGCACCAATGCCGTGCAGGACGACCTGGAGCGAATCCGCCAGATGCGCAAGTGCGGCGATGCGTTCGTGCGCCGCAAGGATGCGTTTCTGGTCGCCTTCGACCAGAAGTGCAAGGGCGAGGGCGCGGACCTGGATGCGGTCAACGCCTGCGGCCTGGCCTTGAAGCAACGCTTCGGCTTTCCGGATGCGGCCTGCCCGGAAGAAAGCCCGCTGGCGGAAACCGACGCGGCGGCCCTGCCGACCACCCCGGCGGCCGACGCGCAGCGCGATGCCGCCCCCGCCGAGCAGGCACCGGCCGCACCGGACGCCCAGCCGGCCGCCGAGTCCGCGCTGCCGTCAGCCGCCCAGGCCGACGGTTGAGGCCGGCCGCAGGTTTCACGCGTATCGCACTGGGCGCTGCCTATCGTCGCCGGAACACAACCGAGCCGGGGGGGCAGTATGCGAGGAAAGACCAAAGGCGTTTTGCTGGCATATCTGCCGTCCGCCCTGCTGGTGCTGGTGGGCTTTGGCGTGGCCGAACTGCTGCGTGTGGCCGCTGCCGCACTGCGCGAGCAGTGGCCAGCCACCCTGGCGATGTGGCTGAGCCTGGCGGCCTTGATTGCGGCCATCGCGCGCGCGTTCTGGGTCAGCTGGCGCCTGTGGCGACCACGTAGCGTGGCGACGGTGCCGCCCGCACCAGGCGGTGAGGTGTAGGCGCTGCGCTCGACAGGCACTGTTCTCGCCTTCGGATGCGGCGCGCGCGATGGGCTGCCCACCTCATCCCCATCAGGCAGACCTGCGCAGTGCGCCCGCGCGGCACCGACCAGACATTTTCCGGCGATTCCATTGCGACATCCGCAGCTGCACTTGTGTTGCGCAGGTCGCGCCATAGACTGCGCAGCGCACCGCATGCTGCGGCCGTTTCTTCCATCCGATCCGTACAAGGTCCCTGTCCCATGCTCCGTCCTCGTTTGCTTGTCGCGTTTGTGCTGGCTCCCGCGCTGGCGTTTGCCCAACAGCCACAGCCGTCCAGCCGCCCGGCCACCGCCACGCAGGCAGCGCCGTCCACGCAGCGGCCGTCTGCGGCGCAGCCGGCTCCCGCCCCGAGCGCCGCCCAGCAGGCCCAGGTGGCCAAGCAGGACATCGAAATGACCCAGGCCGCCCTGCGCGTGGCGCAGATGGTCGATGCCAATAAAGCCGCTTCGTTGTGGGACGGTGCGTCCGCTGTCGCCAAGACTGCGGTCAAGCGCGACGCCTTCGTCGCCCAGCTGGCTGGCGAGCGCGCGCGCCTGGGTGCGGTGGTCGGGCGCGGCCAGAGCTCGGTAACGCGGGTGAAGTACGGCCCCGGTGCGCAGGTGCCCGAGGGACTGTACGTCAACGTCAGTTTCCCGACCCGGTTTGCCAATGCGCCGCAGCCGGTGCGTGAACTGGTTTCGTTCCGTCTGGACGAAGACAAGACCTGGCGCGTTGCCGGCTACAGCCTGCGCACGGCGGCCAAGTGATGGTGCCGCTTCCCGGGAGCCTTGCATGCAACTGACCATCGAACTGCAGATGCTCGGCTGGGCCATGGTGCTTGGCCTGGTACAGCTGTTGGCCGCCTCCGGCAGCATGACGGCCCAGCGTGGCACCAAGTGGAACGCCAGCGCCCGCGACGGCGAGGCCAAGCCGCTGACCGGCGTTGCGGCGCGTCTGGACCGCGCGTTCCGCAACTATCTGGAGACCTTTCCGATCTTCGCCGCCGCCGTGCTGGCGGTGAGCGTGGCCGGGCGCACCAGCGCAGACACCGCGCTGGGTGTGCAGCTGTATCTGTGGGCGCGCGTGGCCTATGTGCCGGCCTATGCGGCCGGCATTCCCTACGTGCGCAGCGCGATCTGGGTGGTGTCGTTCTGGGGCATCGTCAAGCTGCTGCGCGCGCTGCTGGGCTGGTGACGCGTGGATGCGCGCCTGATCCTGATCAAGGGGCAGGCCAGGGATAGCGTCTAGACTGGGCGCATCGGCAGTGGCGGGTGCGCAGCATGCAATCGGTGGATATCGCGATCATTGGCGCCGGGCCGGTCGGGCTCGGTTTTGCACGTGCCCTGGCCGGCAGCGGCCTGTCGGTCGCGCTGATCGACCAACAGCCGCGTGAGTCGCTTGCCGAACCGGCCTTCGATGGACGCGAGATTGCGCTCACGCACGCCTCGCGTAGCGTGCTGGAGCAATTGGGCATCTGGCAGCAGTTCCCCGTAACGGCAATCTCGCCACTGCGCGATGCGCGCGTCATGGATGGGCATTCGTCCTTTGCGCTGACCTTTGCCGCGGCTGCGCCAGCTGCCGGGGCGCTGGGCTGGCTGGTACCCAATCATCTGATCCGTCGCGCCGCCTGGCAGGCGGTGCAGACGCAGGATGGACTGCAGATCCACTGCGGTTGCAGCGTGCACGCGCTGCACCACGGTGCCGGGCGGGTGGAGCTGCAACTCTCCGACGGGCAGCGGCTGTCGTCGCGCCTGCTGGTTGCGGCCGACAGCCGGTTTTCCACAACCCGGCGGCTGCTCGGCATCGGGGCGCAGTTGCGCGATTTCGGCAAGACCATGCTGGTGTGCCGGATGCGCCACGCGCTGCCGCATCAGCATGCGGCGTGGGAGTGGTTTGGCTACGGCAAGACGCTGGCGCTGTTGCCGTTGCACGGTCACCGCGCCGGCGCCGTGCTCACCCTGCCGCCGCGACAGGTCAACGCACTGCTTGCGCTGGATGAAGACCAGTTCGGCGCCGCCGTCAGTGACGCATTCGAGCATCGCCTCGGCCGCATGCACCAGGACGGCAGCCGGCATGCCTATCCGCTGGTTGCCGCCTACGCGCACCGGTTCGTGGCCGAGCGCGCGGCCTTGATCGGCGATGCGGCGGTGGGCATGCATCCGGTCACCGCGCACGGGTTCAATTTTGGATTGCAGAGCCAGGCGCGCCTGGCCGAGCGCGTGCGTGCCGCCGCCGCTGCCGGGCGCGACATCGGCAGCGGCGGCCTGTTGCATGACTACCAACGCGTGCACCGCCTTGCCACGCGGCCCTTGTTCGAGGCGACCAATGCCCTGGCTGCGCTCTACACCGATGACCGCCTGCCGGCGCGCCTGTTACGAGGCGGCGCGCTGCGTGCGGCGCATGCGATCGCTCCTTTCCGGCGGACGATTGCGGCACATTTGACCCAGCGCAGCTGACGCGTCGAGAAGACCGTCCCAAGTTGATCGTCACCACATCGCGGTCGGATGGCGTGGTCACAAGCGTCAGGCTGTGCTGCACGATGGCCGCCCGATGCAGGCGGTCCGCCCGTGTTGCAGCCATGCGCCTGATCATCCGGGAACGGCGCGATGTTGCGCTGGCCGCTCAACGCGCGTCATGCAGGGTGGTCGGCATCCGGGTCCATCGCCAGCACACGAATCTCCACCTCTTCCAGCTGCACCAGCTGGCCCGGACGAATCTTCGCGGTCTTGCGCAGTTCCTGCACGCCATCGACGCTGACGGCACCGCTGGCGACGATCGCCTTGCCCTGGCCGCCGCTGTCGGCGATGCCGGCCAGCTTGAGCAGTTGATTGAGTTCGATGTACTCGCCGTCCAGGTCGAATTCCAGGAATTGCATGCTGCGCTCGATGACAGGAAGACGGCGATTATCCGCCCGATGTTGCCGGCAGCACCACTGCAGTAGCGCGCCGCACGGCGCTGCGCTGCAGTGGCACATGCATGGGCGGTGCGCCGTCGCCGATGGTGTTTCCCGGCAAGCGCCCCGCGTTCACTGGCGACGCAAGCGCGCGATGTCCTGCAGCAGTGTCTCGGCACGGCTCAGGCTACGTCCGGCGTGTGCGGTGTCGATGCGGTCCAGCCACGGGTGCTGCGGGCGCTCCAGCCGCCGATAGCCGCACTAGGTGCCGACGCCGCCGAGCACGCCGACCAGCGCATTGAGCAGTAGCCAGGCCCGCGCGGGCTGGCGCTGGTGAGGCTGCGCCACGCGGCGTCGGCCACCGCCACCCATAGCGCCCAGAAGGACAGGCTTAGCCACGGCGCCACGCGTGTCCGCCAGCGGCGCAGATGCGGCCACCTTCACCACGATGCCGCGGTGCTGCAGCAGTAAGGCGCTGAAGCGGGTTTGCAGGTCTGTGCCCAGGGGAATGACTCCGGGGGCGTTGGGTGGGGGAAGGGGCTCGCAGGGATGATTCGCCGACGCGGGCAATACGTCACAACCTGAACGGAACGTCACGGCCCTTCGACAGGAGGGGGTCTAAGGGCGCACACTATGCTGCTTTGCGCCTGCCGGCTCCGTGCGGCGCCTCCGGAGTTACCCATGACCCAAGAATCTTCCGCGCCGCTGCTGTTTGCAGACCTCGGCCTCTCGGACGCTGTGATGAAAGCCGTCGCCAACGTTGGCTACGAGTCGCCGTCGCCGATCCAGGCCGCCACCATTCCCGCGCTGCTGGCAGGCCGCGACGTGCTCGGCCAGGCGCAGACCGGTACCGGCAAGACCGCCGCGTTCGCGCTGCCGGTGCTGTCCAACGCCGACCTCCACCAGGTCAAGCCGCAAGCCCTGGTGCTGGCGCCCACCCGCGAGCTGGCTATCCAGGTCGCCGAGGCGTTTCAGAAATATGCCGAGGCCATTCCCGGCTTCCGCGTGCTGCCGGTGTACGGCGGCCAGCCCTATGCCCAGCAGCTGAGCGCGCTCAAGCGCGGCGTGCATGTGGTGGTGGGCACCCCGGGCCGGGTGATCGACCATCTGGACCGCGGCACGCTGGACCTGTCGCAGCTCAAGACCCTGGTGCTGGACGAAGCCGACGAAATGCTGCGCATGGGCTTTATCGACGACGTCGAAGCCGTGCTCAAGAAGCTGCCGGAGCAGCGCCAGGTGGCTTTGTTCTCGGCCACCATGCCGCCGGCCATCCGCCGCATCGCGCAGACCTATCTGAAGGATCCGGCCGAAGTCACCATCGCGGCCAAGACCACCACCTCGGCCAACATCCGCCAGCGCTACTGGTGGGTGAGCGGGCTGCACAAGCTGGATGCGCTGACCCGCATCCTCGAGGTCGAGCCGTTCGACGGCATGATCATCTTCGCGCGCACCAAGGCCGCCACCGAAGAACTGGCGCAGAAGCTGCAGGCACGCGGCATGGCTGCGGCCGCCATCAACGGCGACATGCAGCAGGCCGCGCGTGAGAAGACCATCGCCCAGCTCAAGGACGGCAAGCTGGACATCCTGGTCGCCACCGACGTGGCCGCCCGCGGTCTGGACGTGGAACGCATCAGCCACGTGCTCAATTACGACATTCCCTACGACACCGAAAGCTACGTGCACCGCATCGGCCGTACCGGCCGTGCCGGGCGCACCGGCGACGCGATCCTGTTCGTGACCCCGCGCGAGAAGGGCATGCTGCGCTCGATCGAACGCGCTACCCGTCAGCCGATCGAAGAAATGCAGCTGCCGAGCGTGGATGCGGTCAACGACACCCGCGTGGCGCGTTTCATGACCCGCATCACCGAGACCCTGGCCGGTGGTCAGATCGACATGTACCGCGATCTGCTGCAGCGCTACGAGGCCGAAAACAACGTGCCGGCGATCGATATCGCTGCCGCGCTGGCCAAGTTGCTGCAGGGCGACGCGCCGTTCCTGCTGACCCCGCCGGTGCGTGGTGCGCGCGAAGAGTTCGCACCGCGCGAGCGCAACGACCGTGCCGACCGTGGCGAGCGTCCGCGCTTCGAGCCGAAGTTCGAGCGTGGTCCGCGTGCCCACGACGGCGAGCGCGCACCGCGTCCGCCGCGCGGCGACGATGCCGGCGGCGAGCGCCCGCGTCGCGAGCCGGCCCCACGCGGCGAGCCGGAGTTCGGCATGGAAAGCTATCGCATCGAAGTGGGCCACACCCACGGCGTGAAGCCGGCCAATATCGTCGGTGCCATCGCCAACGAGGCCGGCCTGGAAAGCCGCTACATCGGCCGTATCGACATTCAGGACGATTACTCGATCCTGGACCTGCCGGCCGACATGCCGCGCGAGTTGCTCACGCACCTGAAGAAGGTCTGGGTGTCCGGTCAGCAGCTCAACATGCGCAAGCTGGAAGACGGCGAAGCCGCAGCGTCGGCGGCCAAGCCACGCTTCCCGCGAGGCGGCAAGCCGTCCGGTCGCCCGAACGGCCCGGGCCGCCCGATGGATCGCGCCGGCGCGCCGCATCGCAAGGGCCCGCCCAAGCCGCGCGGCGAGTAAGCGCGGCCGGGGCCGGCGGCCATCGGCAAGTGCTGCAAGTGGTTGATTTTGATATGCCTATAAGCGCATAGCCAGCCCGGTCTCGTTGCCGGGCCCGTTCCAGCGCCGCCCTTGACGCCGTCCCGCCGCCTGCAGCCGGCCCGACCGGCCGTCCGGCACGCGAACCCTGCCATACAGACTGGGCCATTGCGGCCGTTACTGCCTTCAGGCGCCCACTGGGCGCCTGAATCGCATCGGGGCGGCGAAGGACGGATGGCAATGGGGCAGGCGGCACGCGGCAAGAGTGGTGGGCAGACCCTGCATCTGGTGCGCGGCTGGATGACGCTTCCTTTGGCGCTCCTGATCGGCATGGCGGTGGCAATGGCGGTGATCTCGGCGCTGGTGATCGAGATCCAGTCCGGAGCCACCGCCTGGATCGTCGGCGAGAGCCACTGGTCCAAGGCCCAGCAGGAGTCGGTCTACTGGCTGGAGCGCTATCTGGGAAGCGGCGACCCCGCCGATCTGCAGGCGGCCTGCCGGGCGCTGGAGGTGCCGCTGGGCGATCGCTCGGCGCGCATCGCGGTCGAGCAGCCGGTGATCGACTGGGACACGGTCTACGCCGGGCTGGCTGCCGGCCGCAATGCCCGTGAGGACATGTCGCAGATGGTGCGGCTGTATCGCTATGGCCAGCGGGTACCGCATCTGGGCGAGGCGATCGCGCTGTGGAAACAGACCGACAGCGACATCCTGCAATTGAATGCGCTGGCCGACCGGGCCGCGTCCGCGCAGGCCACCGCCACGCCCGACCCGCGCACCGTGCAGGCGCTGCGCGATGAGCTGCACCTGCTGGACGCACGCATGCGCCGCATCGCGGCGGAATTTCTGGTGTTGCTGACCCGCTGTGCGCGGCTGTTGCACGATGTAATGGTGGTCTGCAGCCTGGCCACCTTGCTGCTGGTGCTGACCACCTGCGTGCTGGCCATGCGCCGTATCCGCGATTACCTGCTGTCGCACGAAGGCCGCTTCCGCACCGCGTTTCAGCAGGCGGCGCTGGGCATGGTCAAGTTCGATCTGCGCGGCCACGTGCTGGACGCCAACGCCTCGATGGCCAACATCCTGCGCTATCGCCCGGAGGAACTGCAGGCCTGCACACTGGCGCAGGTGATGCACCCGGACGACATCGTGCTGGACAGCCGCGGCATGATCGACTGGCCACGCCTGCTGCAATCGGGCGAGCTGCGCTTCCTGCGCGCCGATGGCGGGGTGATGTGGGGGCGCTGGAGCGCGTCGCTGGTGGAGCCTGGCCCGGAAGAACCCACACTGGTGCTGGCGGTGATCGAAGATGTCTCGCACGCGCACGAGCTGGCCGACGAAGTCGCCTACCACGCGCGCCACGATGCCTTGACCGGCTTGATCAACCGCCGCGAGATCGAACGCCGGTTGCTGAAGCTGATCGAGCTGCCGCAATCGCCACAGTTGTGCCATGCGCTGTGCTTCGTGGACCTGGATCATTTCAAGCTGGTCAACGACACCTTCGGGCATGCGGTCGGCGACAAGTTCCTGTGCCACTTCGCCGATGTCATCACCATGCAGCTGCGTCCGGGCGACTGGCTGGGGCGGCTGGGCGGCGACGAATTCGCGATCCTGCTGGCCAATACCGATCTGGCGCAGGCGCAGGCCCTGCTGGAGCGCATGCACGGGGTGCTCGGGCAGCCGTGGAGCCATCAGGATGGCAAGCCGCTGACGCCGAGCTGCAGCTTCGGCGTGGTGGAAGTCTGCCACGGCGCCAGCGATGTCAACGCACTGATGACCGCGGCCGATCTGGCCTGCTATGCGGCCAAGGAAGAAGGCCGCAACCGGATTCGCTGCTTCAGCGAAAATGATCTGGCATTGGCGCGCCGCCGCCATGACGGTGGCTGGATCAGCGCGGTGCAGCAGGCCATCGCCGAAAGCCGGTTGCTGCTGTATGCGCAGAAGATCCAGGTGCTCAGCGACCCGGGGCGGGTGCAGTACGAAGTGCTGGTGCGCATGCGCGCGCGCGACGGGCGCGTGCTGAGCCCCGGCGAGTTTCTGCCGGCGGTGGAGCGCTACGGGCTCGGGCGCATGGTCGATGCCTACGTGCTGGAGACCCTGTGCGCGCACCTGGCCGACAACCCGATGCATGTGGCCACGCTGGACTTGTGCCACGTCAATTTGTCAGCGCAGTCGATCGCGCAGCCGGATTTTCTGGATTTTGTCTGCGCCCTGTTCGAGCGCTACCCCACCTTGGTGCCCAAGCTGTGCATGGAAATCACCGAGACCGCGGTGATCGGCGATCTGGAGCACGCGCAGCGTTTCGTGCAGAGCGTGCGCGCACGCGGCTGCCACGTGGCGCTGGACGACTTCGGCAGCGGGCTGGCCTCGTTCGGCTACCTCAAGCAGTTCACCGTGGATGTGCTGAAGATCGATTGCGGGTTCGTGCGCAATTACGCGCACGATGCGGTGGACCGCGCGGCGGTGCATTCGATCGCCCAGGTCGGCCTGGCCCTGGGGATCGAGGTGGTGGCCGAAGGGGTCGAGTCCGAAGCCGATATTCCCGGCCTGCGCGAGGCTGGCGTCGGCCAGGTTCAGGGCTTCAGCCTGCACCGCCCATGCCCGCTGGAAGACCTGGTCGCGCCGCAGCCGCTGCTGGCAAGCACCGGATGAGGCCTGCGGGCAGGCGTCGCGGTAGCGGCGCACGGCGATGCGAGAGTGCGTTGCCGGCGCCAAATCGCCGATAATCCAACGATGACGATCCGACTCAACAAACACATCGCCGATACCGGCTTCTGCTCACGCCGCGAGGCCGATCGGCTGATCGGCGAGCGCCGTGTCACCGTCAATGGCGTGGTGGCCGGCACCGGGGCGGTGGTGGGCGAGCAGGACACCGTGCTGGTGGATGGCCAACCGCTGCGCGCGCGCGAAGCCAAGAAGCCGGGCGGGCGCAAACATGTCTATATCGCGCTCAACAAGCCGGTGGGCATCACCTGCACCACCGAGAGTTCGGTCAAGGGCAACATCGTCGACTTCGTCGGCCACGAGCAGCGCATCTTTCCGATCGGGCGGCTGGACAAGGAGTCCGAGGGGCTGATCCTGCTGACCAGCAACGGCAACATCGTCAATGAAATCCTGCGTGCGGAAAACCGCCACCAGAAAGAGTACCTGGTGGCGGTCAACAAGGCGGTCACCGACGAATTTCTGCGCGGCATGGCACGTGGCGTGCGCATCCATAACGAGACCACGTTGCCGTGCCGTACCGCGCGCATCGCCAAGTTCGGCTTTCGCATCGTGCTGGAGCAGGGCCTGAACCGGCAGATCCGGCTGATGGCCGCCGAGTTCGGCTATCGGGTGACGCAGTTGCGGCGGGTGCGCATCGACAACATCAAGCTGGCGGCGCTCAAGCCGGGGCAATGGCGCAACCTCAGCGATGCGGAACTGCGCGGATTGCTGCCGCAGCGCACCGACTGGTGAGCCGGCGCGCCGGATGAACCGCAGACTGCGCGAACGGCCAGCCGTCGCCTGCGCAGAGCGCTCGCCCGACGGGGCTCCGGCATACTTCCGACGCTAACGACTCAGCAGGGGGCTGACCGCGTGATCAAACCGCAATTGCCAGGGAACGAAGCCGAACGGCTGATCGCCCTGCGTCAGTACGAGCTGCTGGATTCGCCACCCGAACGCGCCTTCGACGACCTCACGCTGGTGGCGTCCACCGTGTGCGAGACGCAGATGGCGGCCGTGGTGCTGGTGGATGCGCATCGGCAGTGGTTCAAGGCGGCCCATGGCGTGCCGCGTAGCGAAGCCCCGCGCGATATCTCGTTCTGCGCACATGCCATCCTGCGCCCGGACGAGGTGATGACGGTCGAAGACACCTTGCTGGACCCGCGCTTTTTCGACAATCCGATGGTGACCGGGGAAGGCGCGGTGCGCTTCTATGCCGGGGCGCCGCTGGTCACCAGCGACGGCATGCCGCTGGGTTCGTTGTGCGTGTTCGATCAGGCGCCGGCGCATCTGCGCGACGCCCAACGCGCCGCGCTGCAGGCATTGTCGCGGCAGGCCTCGCATCTGCTGGAACTGCGTTTGGCAGGCAAGCAGCTGCGGCAGCAACTGCGCGAGCGCGACTGGTACGAGCAGCAGATGGCGCAGTATTACGCGGCGATGGAGGCGGTCAATGCCGATCTGGTCGAGCAGACCCGCACCGACCCGCTGACCGGCCTGCCCAATCGTCGCGCGTTCACCGCTGCGCTCGCCGCCGCCACGCAGCAGACGCGCGTGGCCAATCAACCGCTATCGGTGGCCTTGCTGGACGTGGACCACTTCAAGGTGGTGAACGATGTCCATGGGCATGACCAGGGCGATCTGGTGCTGCGCGAGCTGTCGGCGCTGTTGCGTGCGCATGCGGCCGGCGCGGGCACGATTGCGCGCTACGGTGGCGAAGAGTTCGTATTGCTGCTGCCCAACGTGGACCTGCAGCAGGCGCGTGTGCAGTGCGAATACCTGCGCCAGAGCGTGGCGACGATGACGCTCGCGCTGCCGGTGACGGTGAGCATCGGCGTGGCCATGCTGTACCCGCACGAGAGCGTGGAGGCGGTGATCAAGCGTGCCGACCAGGCCTTGTACGCGGCCAAGCGCGGCGGCCGCGATCAGGTGGTGGCGCTGGAGTAGCGCGTGGCTTGCCGGGTGGAGCTTCGTGGCCGGGACAGCGCAGGACGCGTGTGTGCAGCGCCGCGACGGTGCTGCAGCTGTACGGCCGGCCAGTGCGGATGTCGCTGGCGCACCCGCGTGACGATCGGATCAATCGATGATGTTCTTCGCCTCGGCGGTGCCGAGCAGTTCCGGATGCACCACCTTGCGCCGGCGTTCCAGCACCGGATGCAGGAACACGGCGCCAAGAATGATCGCCACGCCCAGATAGAACTGCAGGGTCAGCTCGCGCTGCTCGCCGAGCAGGGCGATGGCCAGCACGATGGCGTAGACCGGTTCCAGGTTGGTCACCAGTTGCACCGAATACGCGCTCAGATGACGCAGCGCCATCAGCGCCAGCGCAAACGGCAGCAACGTGCAGGCCAGTGACAGGGCGAGCAGCAGCACACCGTCGTGCAGGCTGGGCAGGACCAGCAGGCTGCCATGCAGCGATGGCAGCAACAGCGGCATGGCCGGCGCCAGCACGGTCAGGGTCAAGGTGCCGGCACCCAACTCCAGTGCGGTAACGGTCAGCGGGTCTGCATGCGCGACCATGCGCTTGTTGAGCGAGCCGAACAGGCCGACGAAGACCGCCGAGATCGCGCCGACCACCACGCCGGCACGCATGCCATCGGGCACGCCGCCAACCACCAGCGCCACCCCCGGCAGCACCGCCAGACCGAACAGCAACTCGCGCGAACGGAACGGCCGCTGCGTGACCCACGGCTCGATCACCGCGGTGAACACCGGCGCCAGGGCGATGCAGGTCGCCGCCACCGAGGCATTGGCCAGCTTGATCGCGCCGTAGAAGGTGAGCCAGTGCAACGCCACCAGCGCGCCGATGCCGCAATAGCCCAGCACCACGCGCCCGGACAGCCCGCGCAGCCCGCGCCACACGCGTGGCCACAAGGCCAGCGCCACCACCACGATCAACATCCGCCACCACACCAGCGGCAAGGCCTGCAGGGTGATCAATTTGCCCAGGATCGCGGTGATGCCCCAGAGCAGCACGCAGAAATGAATTTGCAGTTGCGCCTTGCGCAGGTCGGTCGTGGGCATGCGCCATTGTCGCCGAAAAGTTGCGTGCCGACGTCGGGCGGCGACGGCAGCTTGGCTGGCGATGGCAGTCCCGCTCCCGGCTGCAGCGGGTACCGAGTACCAAGTACCAAGTCCCTCTCCCCCTGGAGAGACGCGAGGGTACGGCTTACCCATTGCCCATGACTGCTGCACCATGCACGGTGTCGCTGGGGGCCCAACGCCACGGTGAGCGCGTAAGACCATTCGCATGATCGGTGCGAAACGATCATGGCGATCATGGCCGGGCAGCAGATGTGAGGTCGTCGCACATCGCCACTTGTCTGCCACGTGCCACCGTAAAAAACTGCCGCACGCACAACGGCGTGCAACGTCGGCGAGGCAGCTAACCTGCCGACAATGCCTTCAACAACGCCATCGCCGCCGCCGGATTGCGTTCCTTTGCCGCACTGATGAAGAACACGAACACCTCGCGCGGCGCAGCAGGCGTTTTCGACGGATCTTCGATGTGCGGCAGATCGTCCGGGTCTTCGCCGCGGCGCCATGCCTGGATGCGTTCGGCCCAGCGTGCCAGCGCAGGCGCGGGGTAGCCCGCATGCAGGCGCGCCTGGCTTCGCATCAGCCGCGCGTAGATAACGTCGGTGGAGAGGTCGGCGAAGGAGGGGTGTTCGTCCGAATCGGTGAATACCGTCGAGACGCCATGGCGGCGCACCAGCGCCAGCAACGACGCATCCACCGCATCCGGATCGCGGATTTCCAGCACGTGGCGCAGCGTGCGGCCGCCCGTGTGCCTGGGCAGCAGTGCCAGGAAGTCGTCCAGGTCGTCGGCCTGCAGGCGATGCCCGTGTTCGAACTGCCACACCAGCGGGCCAAGCGTGTCGCCGAGCTCGACAATGCCGCCGACGAAGTCCTCCACCTGGGCCCTGGTGCCCGCCAGTCTGCGCGACTGGGTAATACGTCGCGGCGCCTTGGCCGAGAACACGAACCCGGGCGGCACCTCGTCGCGCCACTTTGCATAGGTTGCCGGCTTCTGCGCGCCGTAATAGGTGCCGTTGATTTCGATGGCGGTGACGTGGCGGCTGGCGTATTCCAGCTCGCGGCGCTGCACCAGTCCTTCCGGATAGAACATGCCCGCACGCCAAGGCGCGTACACCCAACCGCCGATGCCGACGTGGATGCCATCCAGGGAGGGCGGGGCGGAAGCGAACAGATCAGTCATCGCAGGAGTACTCGCTGGCAGTAGGGCACGGTTGCGGCGCGTGCTGCGCGAATCCGGCAGCGACCGCGGCGCATAGCCTGGCGCATCCGGACTGGATGGGGCGTGAGAACGGCGGCGTTGCGGCGGCGACGGCCGTGCGCGGTGCGACGGACTGCAGCGGACGCAAGCATATCGATGGTGCAACCGTCAGCCACGCCATCGCACGCCTGCCAGCCTGGCCCCACCGCGACATACGGCAGCCAGCGCCCGCACGCCAGCGCAGCCGGCTACCATGCCTGCATCGCCGCATGAGACCGTCTCGATGACCTGGACCACTCCCGATCTGTGTGACCGCTTTCCCGAGGTGAGCGTTGCCGAGCCATTGTTCCGCCACTTCGGCGGGCGCACCGCCTTCTGCGGACCGATCGCAACGGTGCGCTGTGTTGAAGACAACTCGCGCGTGCGCGAACTGGCCTCCATGCCGGGCGACGGGCGGGTGCTGGTGGTGGACGGGCAGGGCTCGTTGAAGCATGCGCTGCTGGGCGACCAGATCGCAGCGCAGGCGGTGGCCAATGGCTGGGCCGGGGTGGTGATCCATGGCTGCGTGCGCGATGTCGAGATCCTGGGCACGCTGCCGCTGGGTGTGCTGGCCTTGGCTGCCTGCCCACGCCGTACCGAACGGCGCGACCTGGGCGATGCGGAGGTGCCGGTGAATTTTGCCGGCGTCCCGTTCGTGCCCGGGCACTGGCTCTACGCCGACGCCAACGGCGTGCTGGTGACGCCGCTGCCGCTGTCGCTGGACAGTGCCGGTAGCACACCCTGATCGACAACAGGAGGACGTGGTGGTGATCGTGAACCGATGGCTGACGGGAGGCGTGCTGATGCTGGCAACCCTGGTGACAACGACGCATGCGGCCGACCTGCCGGCCGGCATGCAGCAGTTCGACGCGCAGATGGAACGCGTGCGTACCCAGTTCGACGTGCCCGGCATCGCCGTGGCCATCGTCAAGGATGGCCAGGTGGTGCTGGAGCGTGGCTACGGCGTCCGCGAGATCGGCAAGCCCGATCCGGTGCAGGCCGATACGCTGTTTGCGATCGCCTCCAACACCAAGGCGTTCACCGCTGCCTCGCTGTCGATTCTGGCCGACGAAGGCAGGCTCTCGCTCGACGACAAGGTCATCGACCACCTGCCGTGGTTCCGCATGTCCGACCCGTATGTCAGCGACCAAATGCGCATCCGCGACTTGCTGGCGCATCGCAGCGGCCTGAGCCTGGGCGCAGGCGACCTGTTGTTCTGGCCAACCACCAGCTACAGCACCGAAGAGGTCGTGCAGCGGCTGGCCAAGGTGCCATTGAAAGGCGGTTTCCGCGATCGCTATGCATACGACAATATCCTGTACGCCGTGGCGCAGAAGGTGATCGAGCAGGTCTCCGGGCAACCCTACGCTGCGTTTCTGCAGCAGCGCATCTTTGCGCCGGTGGGCATGCGCGGTACGCGCTTCAACGCCGATCATCTGCAACCCGGCGACACCGCGGCGGTGGGCCATGCTAAGTACGACTTCACCGAGTTGCGCACGGTGGCGCCATTGACCTGGTCCAACAATTCCGGTGCCGGCGGCATCTACTCCAGTGCGCACGACATGGCGTTGTGGATGAAGGTGCAACTGGCCGGCGGCGTATTGCCGGACGGCACACCGCTGTTCAGTGCAAAGCGGCAGCAGGAGATGTGGTCGATGATCACGCCGATCGCCGTCGCCGCTCCGGCAGTGCCCGAACTGGCCGGCGCGCAGCCCAATTTTGCCGGCTATGGCGAAGGCTGGAGCCTGAGCGACTATCGCGGCCATCGTCTGGTGTGGCATACCGGCGGCTGGCCCGGCATGGTATCGCGGCTGACGCTGGTGCCCGACCAGAAGCTGGGCGTGGTGGTGCTGACCAATCAGGAAGTCGGCGCGGCGTTCAATGCGGTGACGCTGCAGGTGCTGGACGCATTCCTGCAGGTGCCACCCACCGATTGGACCGGGGCGTACGCCAAGGCCGTGGCCAAGGCCGGCAGCGAGGCCGATACCAGTTGGAAGGCGCATCAGGACGCACGCGCGGCACGCTCCACGCCGTCGTTGCCGCTGCGCGGCTATGCGGCGACCTATCGCGACCCCTGGTATGGCGATGTGGTGATCCGCCAGGACGGCAAGCGGCTGCGCCTGCAGTTCACCAAGACCGCCCAATTGGTGGGCACGCTGGAGCATTGGCAGCACGACAGCTTCATCGTGCGCTGGGACGACCGTTCCTTGAACGCGGATGCCTTCGTCAACTTCGCGTTGACCCCGGACGGTGCGGTGCGCGAGATGCGCATGCAGGCGATTTCGCCGCTGACCGATTTCAGCTTCGATTTTCAGGATCTGCTGCTGACGCCCGTGCAGACGCAGGCCGCTGCGCCGAAGTGAAGCGGCGCTCGGTTGCCGGGCGCTCGCTGTCCTGCAGTGCGCTGCTGGCCGGAGTCGGTTGCGGCCGGCGGCCACCGCAGCGCAGCTCTGCACGCTGAAGTGGTCATGGCGCCCGGCGCGTGCAGCGTTGCAGCGACCGCCGCCGCGTCGCTACCGCCGGGCGGCGCGTGTGGTTATGATCCGCGCACTTCTCAAGGATGTCGCCGCACGCATGACCACCCCACAGATGTCGGTGTATTTCTTTCTGCAGGCTGCAGCCATCCTGTTGGTGTGCCGGTTGGTCGGGCTGCTGGCCAAGCGCCTGGGGCAGCCGCAGGTGGTCGGCGAGATGATTGCCGGGGTGATGCTGGGGCCATCGTTGTTCGGCCTGCTGGCGCCGGGCGCTCAGGCGGCGTTGTTCCCCAAACAGACGATGGATGTGTTGTACGTGTTCGCGCAGTTCGGCGTGGGCCTGTACATGTTTCTGGTCGGGACCGACTTCCGCGGCGATCACTTCCGCGCGCGCTACCGCAGCGCGATGAGCGTGTCGCTGGCCGGCATCGCGGTGCCGTTCGCGCTGGCATTTGCGATGTGCCCATGGCTGCTCACCGTCGATGGCCTGTTCTCCGAGAAGGCCAAGCTGACGGAAGCGTCGCTGTTTCTGGGCGCAGCCATCGCCATCACTGCCTTCCCGATGCTGGCGCGCATCATCCACGAACGCGGCCTGACCAAGAGCCCGCTGGGAACGCTGGCGTTGACGGCTGGCGCGTTCGACGACGCCGCGGCGTGGTGCATCCTGGCGGTGGTGCTGGCCAGCTTCGGCGGCAGCTGGGGCAGCGCCTATCTGGCCATCGGTGGCGGCGTGGGCTACGCGGTGTTCATGATTTTCGTCGGACGGCATCTGTTGCGTCGCCTGGCCGATCACGTGGTGCCGGATCAGCCGCTCAGCAACAGCGTGCTGGCGATCGTGCTGATGCTGTTCTGCGTGAGCGCGTGGGCGATGGATGCGATCGGCATCCACGCGGTGTTCGGTGGCTTTCTGCTGGGTGTCTGCCTGCCCAAGGGGCCGTTGACGGAAAAACTGCGCGAGATGATGCAGCCGTTCGTGGTGGTCTTGCTGCTGCCGTTGTTCTTTACCTATTCGGGCCTGAAGACCCAGCTCAGCGTGCTGTTGCAGCCGCAGATCATGCTGGCCGGTGTCGCGATCCTGGCCGCATCGTTCGTTGGCAAGGGTGTGGCCTGCTGGGCCGCGGCGCGCGTTACCGGTGAAAACAACCGCGACGCGATGGCGATCGGCTCGCTGATGAATGCGCGCGGCCTGATGGAGCTGATCATCATCAACATCGGCCTGCAGGCCGGTGTGATCGAGCAGGGCCTGTTCTCGGTACTGGTGCTGATGGCGATCCTGTCCACGCTGATGGCGACGCCGCTGTTCAACTGGATCATGCGGCGCCACGCCAACGTGAGCGATGCGGTGCCGAGTCTGCAGCAGCGCTGAGCATTGGCAGCGGCGTCGATGGCGACGCCGCTGCATGGGCGAGTGGACCTCATCCGGTTCTGGGCTGGCTACGCCATACTGGCATCGGATATCCGCAATCGAGTCGTCATGACCAAGGCAAGAAAGAAGGCCGCGCAGCAGGCGGTGCAGGCACCGGCGCCGATCTATCAATTGCAGATCGCGCTGGCGGGCAGTGCGCCGCTGGTGTGGCGGCGGATGGTGATTGCGGGGTCGCTCCGTCTGGCGACCGTGCACCGCGTGCTGCAGGCTGTGATGGGCTGGAGCGGCGCACACCCGTACGAATTCGACTTCGGCGGTGGCCGCTATGGCGAGGCCGGGCTGGATGTGCCGGAGCGCTCGCGGCTCAAGCATGCCGCCCGGGTCACGCTGGAAAGCGCGGTGGGCGAGCTTGGCGAATTCGCCTATTTCTATGGTGCCGGCGCTGGCTGGACGCACACGCTGCAGGTCGAGGCCGTGCTGCCGCCGGACGCGGGCCTGCGCATCGCGCGCTGCATCGAGGGCACCAATGCCTGCCCGCCGGAACGCAGTGGCGGGATCGACGCCTACCAGGCGCTCTTGCAGATCATCGCCGACACGGACCACCCGCAGCATGTGCAGGAGCTGGCCACGCTCGGTGGGCGTCTGGATCCAGCCCATTTCGATCTGGCCGAGGTCAACCGGCTGCTGGCGCGGATTCGCGAGTAGATCCAGATACCGACAGTGCCGTGGCGTGCAGGTGCAGCAACATGGGCACCCACGCCCGGACGCTGCCACCGCGGTAGGCCAGGCCGCCGGATCGACGCACTGCGGCTTGACGCCCGATCGGCTAGCCTGACGGCCCGGTGTTAGCGAAGTATATGCAATGTTCCGCTGGTTCGAATCCCTGATCGACATCTTTCCGCCCATCGAGCGGGAGATGCCGCCACGCAGCGTGTGGCGGTTCTATCTGCACTACCTGCGGCCACTGTGGCCGATACTGCTGGCCACGCTGATCGCGGGCTTGTTGCTGGCCTTGGTGGAAGTGGCGATGTTCGACTTCCTCGGCCGCATCGTGGACATGTTGAATGAGCGGCCAGGGCCCGACTTCTTCCGCCGCCACGCCAGCGAACTGGCGTGGATGGCGGGGATCACCCTGATCGCGCGGCCGTTCTTCACCGGCCTGCACAACCTGCTGGTCAACCAGGCGATCGTGCCGGGGTTGAGCAACCGCTCGCGCTGGCTGATGCACAACTATGTGGTGCGGCAGAGCCTGGGGTTTTTCAATAACGATTTCGCCGGCCGCATTGCGAACCGCGTCATGCAGACCGGCACGTCGCTGCGCGAATCGGCGGTGCAGATGGTCGATGCGCTGTGGTACATCGTGGTCTATACCGGCAGCGCGTTGTGGCTGTTCGCTCAGGCCGATCCGTGGCTGATGGCGCCGCTGTTGATCTGGCTGGTGGTGTATGTCGCGCTGATGGCGTTCTTCGTGCCGCGCATGAAGGCGCGCGCCTGGATCGCGTCGGACGCGCGCTCCAAGGCCACCGGGCGCATCGTCGACGGCTACACCAATATTTCCACGCTCAAGCTGTTCGCCCACGCCGGCCGCGAGGAAGCCTATGTGCGCGAGGCGATCGACGAGCTGGCGGTCAAGCATCGCGGGCAGACGCGTGTGACGACCTCAATGGACACGGCCATCGCAGTGGCCAACGGGTTCCTCATCGTCGGGACGTGCGGGCTGGCGCTATGGCTGTGGAGCCGCGGGCAGATCAGCGTTGGCGCCATCACCCTGGCGACCGGGCTGGTGATTCGCATCCACAATATGTCCGGCTGGATCATGTGGACGGTCAACGGTATTTTTGAAGATATCGGCACCGTGCAGGACGGCATGCAGACCATCTCGCAGCCGGTGCAGGTGCAGGATGTGCCGACTGCGGTGCCGTTGCAGGTGACGCAAGGCCAGGTGCGGTTCGAGCACATCCATTTCCATTACGGCAAGTGCGGTGGCGTGATTGCCGGGCTGGATCTGCAGGTGCGCGCCGGCGAAAAGATCGGCCTGGTGGGGCCCTCGGGCGCCGGCAAATCGACGTTGGTCAATGTGCTGTTGCGGCTGTACGACCTGGAGCAGGGGCGCATCCTCATCGATGGGCAGGACATTGCGCAGGTCACGCAGGACAGCCTGCGCGGGCAGATCGGGTTGGTGACCCAGGACACCTCGCTGCTGCATCGCTCGATCCGCGACAATCTGCTGTACGGCCGGCCGCAGGCCAGCGACGCGCAGATCCTGGATGCGGTGCGCAAGGCGCGCGCGGAAGGTTTCATCGACACGCTGATCGACGGCGAAGGCCGTCGCGGCTTCGATGCGCATGTGGGCGAGCGCGGCGTCAAGCTCTCCGGCGGTCAGCGCCAGCGCATCGCGATCGCGCGGGTGCTGTTGAAGGACGCGCCGATCCTGGTTCTGGACGAAGCGACCTCGGCGCTGGATTCGGAAGTGGAAGCGGCGATCCAGGACAGCCTGGATGCGCTCATGGGCGACAAAACCGTCATCGCGATTGCGCACCGGCTGTCGACCATCGCGCGCATGGACCGGCTGGTGGTCATGGATGCCGGCCGCATCGTCGAAACCGGCACGCATGCCGAGCTGATCGCGCATGGCGGGCTATATGCACGGCTGTGGGCGCGCCAGACCGGCGGATTTGTTGCGGCAGATGCGTGACGCAAGGCAGTGCGCGGTCGTTGCGTGACACGCGCGCGGTCGTTGCGCGACAGCTAGGCGCCGGCTCGCCGCTCGCCAAGAAATAGCAACAGAGCAAGCCCCTCTCCTGCGGGAGAGGGGTTGGGGTGAGGGTACGGGGCGAAGCCACTTGGTGCCTCATCTCCAAAGCGCCTGGCGACGCGTTCCACAGCGCCGGCCGCAACAACGTCACCAGGCGCCCCTCATCCGCCCCTACGGGGCACCTTCTCCCGCGCGCGGGAGAAGGA
>NZ_JSZE01000257.1 GCF_000802365.1 Xanthomonas cannabis pv. cannabis | reverse complement strand
AGGCACTGGAAGACTTCCTGCGCCAGCCGTGGCAGCACCATCTGACCATGGCGATCCTGCGCGACGGCGACGAAGGTCCCGGCACCGTGGAGGCGCTGGCGCTGGCGCTGGCCGACGGCGTGCTGGAAGAATTGGGCGAGGCGCGCCGGCACATCATCGGCAAGCCCTGGCTGCAGGTCTGGCAACCGGCCCTGCACCGCGTCTTCGC
>NZ_JSZE01000256.1 GCF_000802365.1 Xanthomonas cannabis pv. cannabis | reverse complement strand
GTGCCACTGAGCGCGCCGGTCAACGCCAGATCGGCTGCATTGGCAATGCTCAGGTCCGCGCCCAGGTTGATGCTGTTGCCCAGCGCCAGGGCGATCGCGTTGCTCAAGCTGGCATTGCCCAGCACCGACAGGCTGCCGCTGCCCAACGCCGTGTTGCTGCCAACCGCCAGCGTGCCGGCGTTCAACACCGTGCCACCGGCGTAGCTGTTGGCGCCATCGAGCGTGAGCGTGCTCGTGCCAT
>NZ_JSZE01000255.1 GCF_000802365.1 Xanthomonas cannabis pv. cannabis | reverse complement strand
CGCTTCGGCGTGTGGTTGAAGCTGGAAAACCTGCAGCGCACCGGCTCCTACAAGGTGCGCGGCGCCTTGAATGCCTTGCTGGCCGGTCTGGAACGCGGCGACGAGCGCCCGGTGACCTGTGCCTCGGCCGGCAATCACGCGCAAGGTGTCGCGTGGTCGGCCTATCGGCTGGGTGTGCAGGCCATCACGGTGATGCCGCACGGCGCGCCGCAGACCAAGATCGCCGGCGT
>NZ_JSZE01000254.1 GCF_000802365.1 Xanthomonas cannabis pv. cannabis | reverse complement strand
CTTGTCCAGAGGATGAGATCAGCTCCCCGGCGAAGGCACCGCGTCACGCCACTTGTCGATTGCTTGTCAAAACGCTGCGTACCGACTATCGCGACTGGTCCTTGCCCGCCCACCATCGCGGGACCCTTGGCGGCATGGACGCCGCCACGGAGCTACATGGACGTACTTGCAGCGTGTCACGCGATGGTGGGCGGGCAAGGGCCCTGCAGCGACGGCCCGGATGATCAGCTCTCCGCCTGATCTGGCCGTAGTGAACAATCAGGTTGAGACCCATGCGCTGTGCGCATCGTGATCGC
>NZ_JSZE01000253.1 GCF_000802365.1 Xanthomonas cannabis pv. cannabis | reverse complement strand
GTCGCCGACGGCCTGCTCAAGCCGGGCGACCGCATCGTGGCCATCGACGGCCAGCCGATCCGCTCGGGCGAGGACATCATTCCGCAGGTGCAGGCGCTGGGCGAGCACGGCGGCCCGGGCATGATCGAGGTGGCGCGCAAGGGCGAACAGGGCGAAGACCGCCTGGCGCTGGAGATTGCCCCGCGCAAGTCGCCGCAGGGCCAGTGGATGATCGGTATCCGCCCGGCCGCCGCGCCCGCCCCGGAGTACGACAGCCGCCAGCAGTACGGCCTGTTTGCCGCGGTGCCGGCGGCGATCCGCGAAACCGGGCGGATGACCGCCGATTCGCTGGGCATGATG
>NZ_JSZE01000252.1 GCF_000802365.1 Xanthomonas cannabis pv. cannabis | reverse complement strand
GCGAGCTGGCCAGCAGCACGAAGAGCACGGCCAGAATCACCAGGGCCAGCACCGTCAGAGCCGGATAGCCGCGCATGCGGAACGGCAACGCGATGCCGTCGCGATCGGCGCGCGCGCGCAGGATCAGTTGCGACACCAGCGAAATCGTCCACACCAGCAGGCAGGTGGCGCCGACGATGTTGAGCAGCATCGGCAGCACCTTGTTCGGATACAGCATTTCC
>NZ_JSZE01000251.1 GCF_000802365.1 Xanthomonas cannabis pv. cannabis | reverse complement strand
TTGTTTCATCGCCATGTTGACCGGGTAGCCGACTGACACATCGTCCCGCATCCTGAAGACGGCCTCTTCGTACACCATGTTACCTGTAGCGCCCGCTACGATCCCAGTGCTTCCACCAGTGGAACACCAGCCTTAAATGTCACTGCAGTTGTGCGTGCGAAACGTGCAATAGCGCTGTTGTGCATGATCTGCCCAATCACCGGGAC
>NZ_JSZE01000250.1 GCF_000802365.1 Xanthomonas cannabis pv. cannabis | reverse complement strand
CCGAGACGCATTGGCGCGTGCCACCGGGACTCCCGCCTGATGCAGCGCGTCCAGCGCGGCCAGCTCGTAGCCACCGGTCGCCTCCAGCACCACCTGCCTAACTGGCAGTGTCCTCAGCCAGTAGACGAGCTTGCAGTGCCCGCTTGCCGTGTTACTGAACTGGCGGGCCTCACCTTGAAAGACAGCCGCATCCAGGGACTTCTTGCACACATCGATCCCGATTCCGCTCATG
>NZ_JSZE01000025.1 GCF_000802365.1 Xanthomonas cannabis pv. cannabis | reverse complement strand
TCCATCCGTCTTCGAGAGGCATCGGCGTTGTTTTTGAGAGTCCATTCCCTGCCGCCGGCGCACCGCTTGCCTCGTCGGATCTTGGCACTGCTGGCCATGGCCGTCCTGGTGGCCGGGTGCCACCCCGATGCCGGCGCGGCCTTGCCGGCCGCGGCCGCGAACGCGGCGGCCGAGGCGGACCCGATCGACCAGGCCGCACTTGCCAAGGCGCTGACGGCGGTGCAGCCGCAGCGCCCGGGCGTGACCGATCTGTATGTAGTCGGCTTTGCCGGCGATGCCAGCGACGATGTCTTCCGCAACGAAACGCTCTACCTCAAGCAACTGTTCGAGCAACGCTTCGACGCACGCGGCCGCGTGGTCACGCTGGTCAACAACCCGGACAACCTGGGCGAGCATCCGTACGCGCCACTGGCGACCTACGACAATCTCTACGACACGCTGGCCGCCATCGGCAAGCGCATGGACCGCAAGGAAGATGCGCTGCTGCTGTTCGTGACCACGCACGGCACCGAAGACCACACGCTGTACGTGCAGGTGGACCAGAACGAAGAAGACTTCATCAGCCCGCAGGATCTGCGCACCGCGCTGGACGATGCCGGCGTCGGCAACCGCATCATCGTGCTGTCAGCCTGTTATTCGGGCGGATTCATCCCGGCGCTGCGTTCGCCGGACACCGTGATCCTGACCGCCGCGCGCGCGGATCGGCCGTCCTTCGGCTGCGGCAATACGTCCAACGCCACCTACTTTGGCCAGGCCTGGCTGATCGATGCGATGAACCGCAGCGACGACCCGCTTGCGGCCTTCGATATGGCCAGGGCTGCCATCACCGCGCGCGAAAAGCAGGACGGCGAATTGCCCTCGTTGCCGCAGCAATCGCTCGGCAAGCGCATCGCACCGATGTTGGAGCGCTGGCGCGCAGGGTTGCGGCTTGGGCCTGCCCTCGCCTATCCGTATCCGCCGGTCGACGTAGATCCGGATGCCGACGCCGAGCCGGCCAACGACGGTGACCCGGGCAGCGGCAGCAGCCCGGACGCCAGCAGCAACGTCGGCAAGGGGACGACCCCGCCGACGTCTGCTCCAACGGCCCGATCGCCACCTTCGGCCACGAAAGGCTGAGACTAATTCTCATTTCGTCGGCAATTCGATGGCCTCGCTACACTCGCCGGGCCAGCCAGCTTATGCCAGCCAGCACAGATCCCCGCCAGCGCGCCGACGCCTGCCAGCCCGGGTCCTGAGACGCCTCCCTTGTGGAGGCGTTTGTGTTTGTGCCATCGGGGTGCTGCCTGCCCGTTGGCTGCACACGCGCATGCGCGCGGCCAGCAGCCTCGGCGCGAGGCGGGCGGCCAACGGAGCACTGCGTCGCGCGCTAGCGCGGCCGGCAACACAGGCCTCACCGCACTGTCTGACCGATTCGCACAATGCCACGCACGCACCCGACCTTACGGTGCCACGTGCGGGCCCTCGATCATAAGCACGCGTGCATAAGCACGCGTGGCCACGAACCAACGCACCTCCGTGCGCCAGGCCGTCACACCGGCATCTACGGATCGGCGCGTTGCAGGCGATAGACCGTGTGGGCACCGTACTGCCCGGTGGGCAGGTGCGCGCGCACGTCCACGCGGTGCTCGCCCACCTCCAAGGTGGTCGGCAACACGCCGCGCCACAGATGTGTGGAGGGCGTCGCTTCCGGTGAGCGGTCGTACCCACGTAGCCGGTCAGCGCTATCGTCGCGCACGTTTTCCGCCAGCAGCCGCGGGTCGGCGCGCTCCTGTCGTTTCATCGGTTGCCATGCGCCGTTGTCGATGCGCATCTCCACGCGGGTATCGTCCTGCCCCATGAACACATTGGCGTAGATGCCCCAGGCCGGATACGCGCCCTGTCGCAGCACCTTGGGCGCATGCAGCAGCAGTTGCGCGTCGTCGGCTGCGCGTGCCGCGTGGTAGGCCAGGCTGTAGTCGCCATCCGGCGCCACGTTCAGCACCGCGTAGCCGTTGGGCGTGCCGTCGCTCATGGTCGCATCGGGGATGCCGTCGGCGTCCTTGACCCCCGACCAGAACGCACCGCAGGCCGCACCCACGTTGTATTCGTGCAGCGGGCGTGCGCCGTGCCAGCCTTCGTCGGCGCCGTGATCGACGTGCCGCTGCGTGTGGCTGTGCGCACTGAGCACCAGCACATGCGGGAAATCCTTCAGCAGCGCGAACAGACGGCTGCGATCGGCATGCCGGAAGGTCTCCTGCCCCGGCGCCGCATCGAACAGCGGAATATGCATACCGAGCACCAGCAGCCGCTCGCGCGGCACCTGCGCCAGGTAGTGCTGCAGGAATACGAACTGGTCCTCGCGCAGGCCGCCGACATACGCCGGCTTGCCGCCGGGGGTGTAGATCACGTCGTCCAGAAACACGAAGCTCGCATTGGCTTCTTCCACCGCATACGTGTCCGGGCCATAGACCGCGCGCCAGCTGTCCAGCGACTGCAGATCGTCGCCGGCATCGATGTTGAGGTCGTGATTGCCGGGCACGTGGAACCAGGGCACGCCCAGTTGGGTCGTGACCTTGTTCAGGGCCGGATACAGGCTCAGATCGTCGTTGACGATGTCGCCGAGCGTGGTCCCCAGGCGCGCGGACGTCTTGCCGACCAGCGGTGCCACGATATCGCGCTGGTAATAGCCCACATCGGTGAGGCTGGCGGTCTGGCTGTCGGCGAACACCAGCATGTCGAAACCGTTGCCGCCAGCGTCCGCACGCGGCGTCAGTGCGAAATCCCAGCCCTGCGTGGTGCGGCCGGTGGATGCAATGCCCTGATACTTGTGGGTCACCGAACCGCGCGGCGCATAGTGGCGCCAGAACCCGGGCAGCCCGTCGGCGGCAGGGACAAAGCGGCGATCGCCCGGCTTGATCACGAACACCGTCTGGCCATCGCGCACCGGCAGGCGGTAGCGCCCCTGTGCATCGGTGCGCACGATCTGCTCACCGTTGGACACCGCAATACCGGCAAGACCCGGCTCATCCGCACTGCGGCCGGCACGCCCGTCGCGCTCTTCGTAGACGGTGCCATCGACCATAACGTCGCGTGCGTACGCGCTGCCCCCAAGCAACCCCAGGGCCAATAGAGCGAAGCGAAGCTGCATGTGGTGTACCGCGGCAAGACCGGCGGAAATTGTACCCGCCGGCCTGCCGCGCGGTGCAGGCCCGGGAAATTACGTGTCCCGCACCGCACCGTAGGAGCGCACCGGGGCGCGACGAGCCTTGCTGGTAAAGCCCTGTCGCGCCCAGGTGCGCTCCTACGGCGCTGTGTTAGTTGTGCCGCGACTCCAGCAGTGCTACCGCGTCGCTCAGGCCCAGCCCACGCGCGCGGAGCAGCACGATCAGGTGATACAGCAAGTCGGCCGATTCGCCGAGCAGTTCGGCATCGCCCTGCACCACGCCTGCCAATGCGGTTTCCACACCCTCCTCGCCCACCTTCTGCGCGATGCGGCGAATACCCTGCTCGAACAGCTTGGTGGTGTAACTGCCATGCGGGCGCTCGTGCTCGCGCGTGGCAATCAGCGCATCCAGGCTGCCCAGGAATTGCCCCGGCGCATTCGGAAAGCAGCTGGTACGGCCCAGGTGACAGGTCGGCCCGTGCGGATGGGCCAGCACCAGCAAGGTGTCGGCGTCGCAATCGGCTTCGATGGCCACCACGCGCAGCACATTTCCCGAGCTCTCGCCCTTGGTCCACAGTTGCTGCTTGCTGCGGCTGAAAAAGGTCACTTCGCCACGCTGCTGCGTCACCGCCAGCGCTTCGGCATTCATGTAGCCCAGCATCAGCACACGCAGGGTGTCGGCGTCCTGCACGACGACCGGCAACAGCCCGTCGCCCTTGCTCCAGTCCAGCGCCTGCAAGGCGTCGCCGGTTGCCACGGTGTCACTGTCCATCACGTACCTCGATCTGTTGCGCGCGCAGGAACTGCTTGAGCTCCGGAATGGGAATGGCCCCGCTATGAAACACGCTGGCGGCCAGCGCGCCGTCCACATCGGCCTGGTCGAAGACGTCGGCAAAATGCTGCATCTCGCCGGCGCCGCCGGAGGCGATCAACGGCACCCGGCAGAGCGCACGCACCTGACGCAGCTGGGCAAGGTCGTAGCCGCGGCGCACGCCGTCGTTGTCCATGCAGTTGAGCACGATCTCACCGGCACCCAGGCGCTGCGCTTCGGCAACCCAGTCCAGCGTGCGCATGGGCAAGGCCTGCGTCTTGCTCGGGTCGCCGGTATAGCGACGCACCCGCCATTGGCCGTCGTCCTCGCGAATGGAGTCGATGCCCACCACCACGCACTGCACGCCAAAGGCGTCGGCCAGTTCGGAGATCAGCTGCGGGCGCCCGAGTGCCGGCGAGTTGATGGAAATCTTGTCGGCACCGGCGTGCAGCACCGCACGCGCCGTTTCCACATCACCAATGCCGCCAGCAACGCAGAACGGGATATCGATCAGCCGGGCCACGCGCTCGACCCAGGTGTAGTCGACCGAGCGGCCTTCCGGGCTGGCACCGATGTCGTAGAACACCAGCTCATCGGCGCCCTGTGCGCGGTAGCGCAAGGCCAGCTCGACGATGTCGCCCATGTCGATATGGTCGCGGAACTTGACGCCCTTGACCACGCGGCCATCGCGCACGTCCAGGCATGGAATGATGCGGCGGCTCAGCATGCCAATGCCTCGTTGAGATCCAGGTGTCCTTCAAGCAAGGCCTTGCCCAGCACGATGCCGGCGCACCCGGAAGCCTTTGCAGCGACCACGTCGGCCAGGTCGCGTGCACCGCCGGACACCTGCACCTGCAGCTGCGGTACCAGCCCGCGCAGGTGCGCGTACAGCGTCATGTTGGGGCCGGACAACATGCCGTCGCGCGCGATGTCGGTGCACAGCAGGTGCTGCAGGCCGGCCTGCGCGTAACGCACCGCCAGGTGATCCAGCGTGGCGTCGGCCGCTTCGGTCCAGCCATGTACCGGCAGTTGCCACACGCCATGCGCGTCCTGACGCGTATCCAGCGCAATGGTCAAGCGGTCGGCGCCGAACTCCTGCAGCCAGCCGATCACGGTGTCGCTCTCGCGCACCGCCAGCGAGCCGATGACCACGCGCGCCGCGCCGGCATCGAGGATGCGTGCCACATCGTCACGTGAACGGACGCCGCCACCGGTCTGCACCTGCAGGCCGGTCTGGCGTGCGATCTCGCCCAGGGTTGCTGCCAGGGTGTAGCCGCCGGCCTTGGCGGCATCCAGATCGACCAGATGCATCCACTGCGCGCCGGCATCGGCAAACGCCTGCGCGCGCGGCAACACGTCGTCGCCGTACTGCGTTTCGCGTGCGTAATCGCCCTGCAGCAGGCGCACCACGCGGCCGTTGCGGATATCCAGCGCCGGATAGACGGTAAAACTCATGGGAAACTCATCTCAAGAAAATTACGCAGGATGCGTGCACCGGTGTCGGCCGAGCGCTCGGGATGGAACTGCGCGCCGCACCGCAAGCCTTGCTGCACGACGGCGGTAAACAGGCCTCCGTGATCGCAGGCGGCCACGGTATCGGCCGTCACCGGCGCGGCGTAGCCATGCACGAAATAGGCGCTGGCGCGCTCCGGCAGGCCGGCAAGCAGCGCCGAGTCGCGCATTGGCACCAGCTGGTTCCAGCCCATGTGCGGGACACGGATGCCCAGTGCCGGAGTCATATGGCGCACGATGCCCGGCACCAGCCCAAGGCACTCCACATTGCCTTCTTCGGAGCGCTCGAACAGCAACTGCATGCCCAGGCAGATACCGATCAAGGGCACCTGCAGCTGCCGCAATGGCTCGACCAAGCCTTGTGCGCGCAGGCGCTTCATGGCTTCCGGTGCGGCGCCCACGCCCGGCAGGATGACCCGCTCGGCGCCTTGCAGGCCCGCCGCATCGCGCACCAGCCGCGCCTCCACGCCCAGCCGCTCCAGCGCATAACGCACCGAACCCAGATTGGCACCACCGGCATCGATCAATGCGACATCGGTCATAGCGCACCCTTGGTGGACGGCAGCGCGTTGCCTTCGCGGCGGATCGCCTGACGCAATGCGCGTGCAAGTGCCTTGAAACAAGCTTCCACCTTGTGGTGATCGTTCTCGCCACGCACGCTCAGATGCAGATTCAAGCCCGAGGCATCGCAGATGGAGCGGAAGAAATGCGGTACCAGCTCGGTGGGCATGTCGCCCACGCGCTCGCGCTTGAAGTCGCCTTCGAACACGAAATACGGCCGGCCACTGAAGTCGAGCGCGGCGCTGGCGATGGTTTCGTCCATGGGCAGCGTGAAGCCATGCTGCGCGCCCGGCCCTGCTGCAAGCCAGGGGCTTTCGACCGGATCGAACCCATACCGGCCGATCCCGCGCTTGTTGCCCAGCGCCTCGCGCAGCGCCTGACCCAATGCCAGGCCGGTGTCTTCGATGGTGTGGTGCTCGTCGATATGCAGGTCGCCGTCGGCGCGGATATCCAGCGCAAAGCCGCCATGCTTGCCGATCTGCTCCAGCATGTGGTCGAAGAACGGCAGGCCGGTGGCGGTGTGCGGTTCGGCGACGCGGTCCAGGTCAAGCTCGACGCGGATTTTGGTTTCCTTGGTGTTGCGCTGAACCACCGCGCGCCGCGGCGCATCGGCCAGCTCATGGGCGATGCCGGGCCAGTCCCATTCGCCGCCGAATTCGTCGGTACGCAGCTGAAAACCGCGGATATTGAGGTTCTGCGCGAACTGGATGTCGGTGATGCGGTCGCCGACCATCGCCGAGCGTGCCCAGTCGATCGTGCGGTCCTGCAGATACGGCACCATCAGGCCGATGCCGGGCTTGCGCGTGGGGGCGTTGTCGGCCGGCCAGCTGCAGTCGATCAACACGTCACGGAACTCGATGCCCTGGCTGGCGAAGATCTGCAGCATCAGGTTGTTCGGGCCGTCGAAGGACGCACGCGGGTAGCTTTCGCTGCCCAGGCCGTCCTGATTGGTGACGATGACAAACTGATAGCCGGCGTCGCGCAACTTGAGCATGGCCGGAATCACGTTATCGACAAAGCGCAACTTTTCGTAGGCGTCGATCTGGTAGTCGGCCGGCTCGGTGATCAGCGTGCCGTCGCGGTCGACAAAAAGAATCGGGGTCATGCGGCAGCCTCCTGTGCGGTATGCAGTGCCGTCAGCACGCGCACGTTCTGTTCCGGCGTGCCCAGGGTAATGCGCAGTGCATCGTGCAACTGCGGCACTGCGCGTTGATCGCGCACCACCACGCCCGCCTCCAGCAGCGCCTGGAATGCGGTTTGGGCATCGTCGAAGCGCACCAGCAGGAAGTTGCCCTGCGAGGGGTACACCTGGCGCACGCCGGCGAGCTGCGCAAGCGCCTTGTGCATGCGCTCGCGTTCAGTACGAACCTCCGCGATGCGTCGACGTGTGACCTCCAGCGCCGGTGCAGACAAGCCCTGCTCGGCCATCGCGGCACAGGGCGTCGGCACCGGATACGGCGCCTGGCAGCGGCGTAGCAAGGCAATCAACTCGGCATTGGCGATCAGCGTACCGATACGCGCCGCCGCCAACGCGTGCGCCTTGGAGAGCGTACGCAGCACAGCGAGATTGTCGTAGCGCGCAAGCAGGCTCACTGCGGACGGCACATCGGAGAACTCGCCGTAGGCTTCGTCGACCACCACCAGCGCCTTGCCTTGCAATGCCTGCAAGGCGGTTTCGATCTCTTCGAGGCTGATCGCCGAGCCGGCCGGATTCGAAGGCGAACACAGGAACACCAACTTGGCACGCGCGGCCAACGTTGCCTCGATGATTGCCGGGATATCGGCGTGGAACCCGTCGGGCCCATCGACCAGCGGCACGTCAACCAGCGGCGCGTTCTGCAGCCGTGCGCACACGGCATACATGCCGAACACCGGCGGCGTCACCACCACCGCATCGCGCTCTGGCACGCACAGGCCGCGCACCAGCAGATCGATCGCTTCGTCGCTGCCACGGCCAATCAGCAGCTGCTCGGGCGCGCAGCCGTACAGCGCGGCCAGCGCGCCACGCAGGCCCTTGGGCTGCGGGTCGGGATAGCGTCGCGTGCTGCCTCCGGGATCGGCCGGGTTCTCCCAGGCCGATTCATTGGCATTGAGCCAGACATCGCCCTGCAGCGTACTTGTGCGCGCCGACGAATACCCGGCAAATGCGCGCAGGTCCTCGCGCACCAGATCCAGAATCGAGGACGTGCTCATGCTGCCACTCCCATGCGCAGGGCCACCGCATTGGCATGGGCATCCAGGCCTTCGGCGCGCGCAAGAATCAATGCGCACTCACCGATGCCGTCGATACCGGCCTTGCTCGCGGCCTGCACGCTCACCATGTTCTGGAAGCTGGCAACGCTGACACCGCTGTACGCGCGCGCCGCGCCGCTGGTCGGCAGGACATGGTTGGTGCCGCTGCAATAGTCGCCGAGTGCTTCCGGCGTGTAATCGCCGAGAAAGACCGAGCCGGCCGCTTCGACCTGCGCCAGCCATGCGCGCGGTTCGCGTAGCGCGAGGATCAGATGCTCGGGTGCATAGCGGTTGCTGATCGCAAAGGCGTCGTCCAGCGTCTGCACCTTGATCAGCCGCGACTGCGCCAAGGCCTGGCGTGCGATGTCGGCACGCGAGAGCTGGGCCAGTTGCGCGTCCAGCTGCACCTGCACCGCATCGATCAAGGCGTCGCTGTCGGACAGCAGCAACACCTGCGAGTCCGGGCCGTGCTCTGCCTGCGACAGCAGGTCGGCCGCAACGAACGCCGCCTGCGCGCCGGCATCGGCAATCACCAGCACTTCGGAGGGACCGGCCGGCATGTCGATCGCGGCTGCGCCGGATTGGGCCACCTGCTGCTTGGCTTCGGTGACAAAGCTGTTGCCCGGGCCGAACAGTTTGTCGCAGCTCGGCACCGACTCGGTGCCATACGCCATCGCCGCGATCGCCTGCGCACCGCCCAGCTTGAACACGCGGCGCACGCCGGTGAGCTGCGCGGCCACCAGCACCGCCGGGTCCACGCTGCCGTCCTTGCGCGGCGGCGTGCACAGCACGACCTCGCGGCAACCGGCCAGCCGTGCGGGAACGCCCAGCATCAGCGCGGTCGACGGCAACGGTGCGCTGCCTGCCGGCACATACAACCCGACCCGCCCGATCGGGCGCACGATCTTTTCGCAGACCACGCCCGGCGCAGTTTCCACGGCATAGCCGGCGCTCATGCCGGCGCGGTGGAAGGTGTCGATCCGCGCCACCGCGTCCTGCATGGCCTGGCGCAGTTCGGGGGAAACCGCGGCCTCGGCAGCGGCGAATTCGGCCTCGCTGACGATAAAACTCTGCAGCGACACGCCATCGAAGCGTGCGGTGATCTCACGCAATGCGGCATCGCCACGTGCGCGCACGTCGGCAATCAGTGCAGCCACTGCGTCGCGCGTCTGTGTGGCCACGGTCTGCACCGGGCGCGTCAATGCGTCGGTGCGCGCGGCGCTGTCGAGTTGGGACCAATCGAGAATGTTCATGCCAGCGAGCGCTCCACCGTCAACACCATCAAGCCTTGCGCACCTGCGCGTTCGAGCTCTTCCAACCGTTGCCAGGTCACCGCGCCGTGGCACATGGTCTGCAGCCGCAATGCGCCGTTGCCGTCGTCGGGCAACTGCACCAGCGGGTCGGCGTCGGGCAGCAACCGGCGCAACGCATCCACATGGGTCTGCTCGGCGCGGAACATCAGCAACTTGCTATCGCGCAACTTGAGCACGCCGTCCATGCGCCGCAGCAGCATCGCCAGCAGCGCCGCGCGTGCGTCCGCCGGCTCGCGCACGGCGCCAGCCAGTACCGCCTCACTTTCCATCACCAGCTCCACCGGCTTGAGCTGGTTGGCGGCCAGGGTGGCGCCACTGGAGACCAGATCGCAGATCAGATCGGCGGTACCCAGCCGCGGAGCGATTTCCACCGAGCCGGACAACTCCACCACGGCCGCATCGATGCCCTGCCGCTCCAGCCAGTCGGCCAGGATCGCCGGGTAGCTGGTGGCGATGCGCTTGCCCGCCAGTTGCGCCACGCCCTGCCACTCCCAGTCTTCCGGCACTGCCAGCATCAACCGGCACTGGCCGAAACCGACCCCGCGCACCGCGTGATAGGCGGCTGGCAACCCAGCGCGACGACGCGCCGAGGCCTGCTCGTCCAGCTCGTTCTGGCCGACGATCCCCAGGTCGCAGACGCCATCGGCGATCAGGCCGGGGATGTCGTCGTCGCGTACCAGCAGCAAGTCCACCGGCAGCGATTCGCCGTAGCAGAACAACTTGTCGCGGCTCTGCCGCCAGCTCAGCCCGCAGGCGGCCAGCAGGCTGCGCGCGGGCTCGGCCAGACGGCCGCTCTTCTGGATGGCGATACGCAACCGGTCACGTGCCGGTGCTGCCGTGGAAGCACTCATGTGGTTCTCTCAGTGGGATTCGACAGGGCGCGACGATTGCTCGCGCAGGGCCTCGGCGTAGCCGCCGGCGCCATGTTCCAGCGTGCGCGCAACGCGCCCGATGGTGGTCACGCTGACCTGGGTCAGCTCGTGGATCTCGCGATACGGCACGCCCTTGACCAGCAAGGGCACCACCCGCCAGCGGTCGCCCATGGCTTCCAGTTCGGCGGGTGTGCACAGATCGCGCAGGAAGGCTTCGACCGCACCGGGCGCGGTCAGGCAGGCCAGTGCGTCGGCCAGCATCTTGAGGGAGGCGGCCACGTCGGTACTTTCGCGGGGGGCTGGTCGTTGTTTCATCGCGTTAATGTAATAGCGTGCTAGTACATTAACGCAAACAGTGGCGCTTGTCACCTGCTGCGGTGGTGACAGTGGGACGGTTCGGTTGGTGTGCCGTCATGCGGCGTTGCGCTCGCCTGCTCTCGCGTTGCTGCAAGGATGGCCGAACAAGCCGCCCTGCCCCGCCTGCGGGGAAGGTGCCCGAGCTGCTGCCTGGGTGAGGCGTTGCGTCCCGGCCTCTCAGCTAAGTTGCAGGAAAGCCCTAAAGCCCCCTCATCCGGCGCTGCGCGCCACCTTCTCCCGTCAACGGGAGAAGGGAGCAAAGCACTGCGTCTCGGGTGCCGAGGACACCCGCTGCCTTTCTCCCGTCCATCGGAGAAGGGAGCAACGCAAGCCGTCTAGACCGCGGCGAAGACCCGCTGCCCTTCTCCCGCCTGCGGGGGAAGGTGCCCGTAGGGCGGATGGGGGCGAGACCTGTGCAGCACCGCCCACAGTTCACAGGCTGAATTGCGTGCGCCGGCCACTGAAAAACCAGCGACGACTACCCTGCCTTACGGCATCACCTTGGCCTGCTCCAGCTCCACCTGCAAGGTGCTCGCCAGTTCGTCGCGGGCGACGTCGAACTGCTGCTCGCGTACCAGGTCCTTCACTGCCACCACGCCGCGTGCCAGCTCGTCGTCGCCGGCCAGCACCACGAAGCGGATGCCGGCACGGGCGGCGTATTGGAATTGCTTGCCGACCTTCTTCGGCTCCATCTGCACTTCGGTGTTGATGCCACCGATACGCAGCCGGCGCGCGATATCCAGCGCGTCGTCCAGGCGGGTTTCGTCCATCAGCGCCACCATGGCCTGCACGCTGCTTTCGGCGATGCCCTGGATCAGGCCGGCCTCGCGCAGCTGCCAGAACAGGCGGGTCAGGCCGATCGAGATGCCCACGCCCGGCAACTTGGACTTGGTGTAATGGCTGGCCAGGCTGTCGTAACGGCCGCCCGAGCAGATCGAGCCGATCTGCGGGTGGTCGGTGAGCGTGGTCTCGTACACGGTGCCGGTGTAGTAGTCCAGCCCGCGCGCGATGGAGAAATTCAGGCAGTACGCGCTCTCCGGCACGCCCAACGCCTTGACCAGCTCCAGCACTTCGCGCAATTCGGCAATGCCCTCGCCCAGCGTGGCACTGGCGTCGACCGAGGCTTCCAGCGCCTGCAGCCGCGCCAGCGCATCGGCGTGCCCGTTCGAGCGCACCGCCACGAAGGCGAGAATCTTGGCAACCTGCTCGGCGGCAATGCCGAAGCCCTCGCCCGTCAGCGTGTCGCGCACGTAATCGGCGCCCCGCTTGTCGATCTTGTCGACCTCGCGCAGCACCGCCAGCTGCAGCTCGCCCTCGGCCACGCCCAGGCTTTCGAAGAAGCCGCGCAGCAGCTTGCGGTTGTTCAACTGCACCTTGAAGTCGCCGATGCCCAGCTCGGCGAACACCGCGTGGATCACCGCCAGCACCTCGGCGTCGTAGCGGATGCTCAACGCGTCCTTGCCGATGACGTCGATGTCGCACTGGTAGAACTCGCGGAAACGCCCGCGCTGCGCACGCTCGCCGCGATACACGCGCTGCATCTGGTAGCGACGGAACGGGAAGCTCAAGTCGTGCTCGTGCTCGGCCACGTACCGCGCCAGCGGCACGGTCAGGTCGAAACGCAGCGCCAGCTCAGGCAGCCCGCCCTCGCCGCCTTCGTCGGCCGCAGCGGCGGCATTGGCCAGCGCACCGGTGGACTGCACGAAGTACACCTGGCGCTCGGTCTCGCCGCCGGATTTGGTCAGCAACACATCGGACAGCTCGAACACCGGCGTTTCGACCGGCAGGAACCCGAACCGCTCGTAATTGCGGCGGATGACGTCCAGCATGCGCTGGAACGCGATCTGCTCGCGTGGCAGCAATTCCATGATGCCGGGCGGCGTACGGGGCTTGATCACGAGCGAAACTCCTGCATGACGACTGGGGGCGAGCCGGCAATTCTACCGGTTGGGCGGCCGCGCTGACCGCATGGCGTATCATTCACACGCGTCCCAGGCAGTGCGTGACCCATGTACCGGCAGCTTTCAGACCTCAGCGTGACCTGCCCGACCCCAAGCGCGGCGGCCGGCAGCGACGCACGTCATTCCGATTGCACGCTCTGTGCGGTGCGCGGCCGCGCGGTCTGCGCGGCCTTGTCGGCACAGGAAATGGACGCACTCGAGCAAGTCACCAGCGCCTCGGGCTATTCCCCGGGCAGCACCCTGGTGCGCGCCGGCGAGGCACGCCACCACGTCTACACCGTCACCTCCGGCGCCCTGCGCATGGTGCGCACCCTGGCCGACGGGCGCCGCCAGATCACCGGCTTCGTGCTGCCCGGCGACTACGTGGGGCTGACCGAAACCCCGCAGCACCGCCACGACATCGAGGCCATCGTCGAGAGCCGCGTATGCCGCACGCCGCTGGCGCAGATGCGGCAGTTGCGCGATCGCTACCCGCAGCTGGAGCGCAAGCTGCTGCAACGCGCCAGCATGGAACTGGCCGCCGCACAGGACACCGGCCTGCTACTGGCACGCCTGCAGCCCAGCGAACGGCTGGCGCACTTTCTGCTCCGCCTGGCCGCACGCTCCAGCCAGCCAGGCGCCAGCGGCGACACCGTGGCGCTGCCGATGAGCCGCGGCGACATCGCCGACCATCTCGGGCTGACCATGGAAACGGTGAGCCGCACCTTCACCAAGCTGCGGCAGCAGCAGCTGATCGCGCTACCGCAGCTGCACCTGGTGCAGATTCTGGATTACGCCGCGTTGCGCAGCCTGGCCGGCGATACGGTGTGAGGGCGGACCGACAGCGCCGCTGCGCCTCACGCTGATCGCAAGCTGCCTGCCGCTGCCACCCCGCACGCCGTCAGTCAGCGCCCGGCCACCGTCCCCGCCACCGACCCGCCGCAACCGCTGCTCAGCAGTTGCGATTGACGCAACCAAGCGCGGTCCGGGTAGTAGGCAAACACGAAGGCACCCTCGCGCAAGGTATCGATCAGTTGCCGGGCCACCGCCGGCCGCACGGCCGGGCAGCCCAGGCTCCGGCCCAGCCGGCCCTGGCTGCGGATGATGGCTTCGCTGACGTAGGGCGCGCCGTGGATGACGATGGCGCGGTCGCGCGCATGGTCGTTGAAGCCCGGCTCCAGGCCCTTGAGCCGCAGCGAGTAGCCGTTGTGGCCGGTATACGACTCCTGTGCGGTAAATGCACCCAGGCTGGACTGGAAACTGCCGTCGGCATTGGAAAACTTCGCCGCCAGGTTCTCGCCCGTGTTGCGCCCGTGCGCCACCCACTCCTGGAACAACAAGCGTTGCCGGTCCAGATCGAACACCCATAAGCGGCGTTCGGTCGAGGGCCGGCTGTAATCGATGACGCTGAGCACCCGCTCGGCGCCCACCTGCTGGCGCTGCCGCGCGCACTGCAAGGCCTCGGTGGCCAGCGCCAGCACCTGGCGGTCCAGCGATGGCGCCTGACGCGCCAGGGCATCGATCAGGCCGGCACGCAGTGCGCCCAACGGCGGCACCGCAGAGCCAGACATGGCATCGGCCGCCATGGCCGTCCCAGCCGTTGCCCACCCGCAGAGCGCGGCGGCAACGGCAATCACTCGATAAGACATGCAGCAACCCACATCAGACGCGGCACCACGCCGGGGCCGCACCCGCTACAAATAGCCCCAAGCGCGGCACTTTCCAACCCCGGCCGGCTGAACGCGTTCGGCTCAGGCCACGTCCGCAAGCAGGCGCTGCCGGAACGCCGCGTAGTCCGGCGGCAGCGCCTCGGCATGCGCCGGGCGTTGCAGCAGCGCCGCCAGCGCCGGCGGCACCTCGACCCCGCGACCGATCAGCGGCTCCACCACGGCCTCGAACTTGGCCGGGTGCGCCGTGGCAGCCACGGCCCAGTCACCCGTCACGCCCTCGGCGCCCTCCGCGCGCAATTGCTCCAGCACATGCACCGCGGTGGCGGTATGCGGGCAATGCACCTCGCCATAGCGCGCGTAGCGTTGCTGGATGGTATGGCGGATGGCCGCATCGTCCACCGACAAGGCACGGAACGCCTCGCGTAGCGCGGCGTCGTCGCCGCGATACAGCCAGCGCAGGCGCTCGAAGTTGCTCGGCGCTCCCACGTCCATGGCATTGGCCAGGGTCGCCACGCTGGGCTGCGGAGCGTAGTCGTCGCCGGCGAAGTAGTCCGGCAGCACGTGGTTGGCGTTGGACGCCAGCGCGATCGTGCCCAACGGTACCCCCAGCGCACGCGCCAGGATCGCGGCCAGCCCGTTGCCCAGGTTGCCGGTGGGCACCACCAGGTTCAGCGCGCTACCAGAGGCCGCATGGTGCTGCAGGGCCGCATGCGCGTAGTAGCTCATCTGCGGCAGCAGCCGCCCCAGGCTGATGCTGTTGGCCGAACTCAGCGGCACCTGCGCCTGCAGCGACGCATCGTTCAAGGCCTGCTTGACCATCGCCTGGCAGTCGTCGAACGAGCCGGCCACGCGCAGGGCCTGGATGTTGTCGCCAAAGCACCCCAGCTGATGCGCCTGCCGCGGCGACACCCGGCCATCCGGGTACAGCACCACCACGCGCAGGCCCGGCTGCCGATGAAAGGCCGCCGCCACCGCCGCGCCGGTATCGCCGGAGGTGGCCACCAGGATGGTGAGCGGACGATCTTCGTGCCGGCGCAGGCGGGTCAGGCAGGCGGCCAGAAAGCGTGCCCCGAAATCCTTGAACGCGGCGGTCGGCCCATGGAACAGCTCCAGCGCGTAATCGCCGGGCGTGGCCAACGGCACCAACGGCGCAAGGAAATCGAACGCCTCGGCGCAGATGGCCGGCAGTTCCGCCGCCAGTGCATCGCCTTCAAAAAACGGTTGCAGCAGCGCGCTGGCAGTGGTCGCCAGCTCGACGCCAGCCGTCAGCGTGCGCGCTGGCGGCAGCGACTGCGGCACATACAGGCCGCCATCGGGCGCCAGCCCGGCAGCGATGGCCTGGCTCAGGCTTGCGGCAGGCGCGCCGCCACGGGTGGAAATGAACATCAGCGTGACTCCAGGCAAAAGGGAGACCGGGCGCTGCCCGGCGATAACAGAGATGAGGAAAGACACGGGAGTGGCGCAGTGCGGGTGCGTGTCCTGCGCGTCATCCGCCACCGCGGGCGCGGCGCTATGCTGCGCGCACCTTTCCGTGGAGCCGGCAGATGATCAAGGTCAGCGTGATGTACCCCTACCGCGAAGGCGCGCGCTTCGACCACGCCTACTACCGCGACCAGCACATGCCGCTGGTGAGCGCGCGCATGGGCGCGGCCTGTCTGAAATACACCGTGGACAAAGGCATCAGCGGTGGCGAAGCCGGCAGCCCCCCGGCCTTCATCGGCATGTGCCACATCTATTGCGATTCGGTGGAGGCCTTCAACGCGAGCTTTGGCCCGCACGCGGCCGAGATCCTCGGCGATATCGCCAACTACACCGACCTCACGCCGGTGACGCAGATCAGCGAAGTGGTGGTCGCGTAAGGCAAGCGCAGCGCCGTAACGCCTGGCGCGACAGCGCACAGCCAGTGCAAGCGGCAGGCAGGCAGGGAGCGTCATCCGAGCAACCGCGCCGCAGGACTGGCGATGGGCGATACCCACGCCTGGCTATCGAAACCGGCGGCAGCAAAACTGGCCTGCACTGCCGGTGCTGCAGCGTCTGCAGCGGCGCGCGATTCGAACCAGGCAAACACGCTTGGCCCGGCGCCGGAAATGCTGGCACCCAGCGCGTCGTGCTCCAGCGCTGCCTGCTTGGCCTGCGCGAAGCCGGCAATCAATGGTGCACGACGCGGCTCGATCAGCACATCGCGCAGGCCGGCGCGTACCAGACTCGCGTCGCCGGCATGGCAACCGGCCAGCACCAGGGCCAGGTTGGTGCTCTGCGCGACAAACTCGCGCAGCTGATACGCCCCGGCCAGGGCCTCGCGCGCGCGCCGCGTTTCCAGCGCTGCATCAGGATGCACCAGCAAGCTATGCCAGGCGGCCGGTACCGCGATCGGTACCAGACGTTCCAGCGTGCACAACACCAGTCCGCCCAAAAACAGCGGCCCCAGGTTATCGCCATGCCGGCTGCCGCTGGCCACCGCTTCGCCATCGAGCGCGTGCTGGTAGAGCTGGTGGTGGTCCAGCGGCGAGGCCAGCAGCGCGTTTGCCGCCACCAACGCCGCCACGCACGAGGCAGCAGAGCCCCCCATGCCCGAGCTCAGCGCAATGCCCTTGTCGATCTCGATTTCAAACCCGTAAGGCAGCTGTAAGGCGGCGCGCAGCGACATCAACGCAGCGCCTGCGGTATTGCGTTCGGCATCCAGTGGTAGCGCCACGGTCGTGCCGCGAATCGCCGCGATGCGCACTGTCGGCTCTTCGATGCGGCGCACGGTGACGGTGTCGCCGACGCCATCGATCGGGTAACCGAGCAGGTCGAATCCCACCGCCACGTTCGCAACCGATGCCGGCGCGAAGGCGCGCGCTTCGTGCAACCCGTGGTTGCCGACAGAAGCGCCATCACTATTGTGCGCACGCGCCGACGTTGCTTGGCTCAGGCCGGTCTGGCCGACAACTGCCTGCATCACAGCCGCGCGCCCTCGCCCGCCGCCACGCGCAGCAGATCGGCGAACACGCCGGCTGCGGTCACTTCCGGCCCGGCACCCGGCCCCTGCACCACCAACGGGTTCTCGCAATAGCGGCGCGTGGTGAACTGCACCACGTTGTCGGTCAGACGCAGGTTGGCGAATGCGTGATCGGCCGGCAGCTCGACCAGGCCCACGCTGGGCGCGCGGTCGGGCGGCAGCTGCGCCACGTAGCGCAGCACGTTGCCGCGTGCACGCGCATCGGCCAGACGCTGCGCGAAGGCCGCATCCACCTCGGGCAGGCGCGCGATGAAGTCGTCCACACTGGCCTGGCGCAATGCTTCCGGCACCAAGCTTTCGACCTGCACGTCTTCGAGGCTTATCGCACGCCCTGCTTCGCGCGCCAGGATCACCAGCTTGCGTGCCACATCCACGCCGGACAGATCATCGCGCGGGTCTGGTTCGGTATAGCCCATGCCGCGCGCCTGCGTCACCAGTTCGGCGAACGGCACGCTGCCGTCGTATTTGTTGAACAGCCAGGCCAGCGTGCCGGAGAAGATGCCTTCGATCGAGGTCACCGCATCGCCGGTGTCGACCAGATCGCGCAGCGTGGTGATCACCGGCAGGCCCGCCCCCACGGTTGCCTCGTAACGGAAGCGCGCGCCGCTGGCATCGGCCGCTGCGCGAATGGCCTCGTAGCGCGCCAACGGGCCGGAACCGGCCTGTTTGTTCGGCGTCACCACATGGATGCCGGCCGCCAGCCAGCCGGCGTAGCGGTCGGCCACTTCGGCGCTGCCGCTGCAATCGATGATCACCGTGTGCGGCAGATGCGCGGACAGCAGATGCGTGGTGAAGCGCTCCAGGTCGGTCGGCGTAGCGGCTGATGCAAACGCATCGCGCCAGTCGCCGACCAGGCCGCGCTCATCCAGCAGCATGCGCCCGCGCGAGACCACGGCACGCAGGCGCAGATCCAGGTTGGCCTTGCCCAGCAATTGCGGTTGCGCGATACGCAGTTGATCCAGCAACGCAGCGCCCACATTGCCCGGCCCGATCACGCCCACCGAGAACGTCTGAGGCGACAACCAGAAACCGGCGTGCGCCGCGCGCAAGGCCTTGGTCGCATGCGCCGCATCGATGGCCACCGAGATGTTGCGCTCTGATGAGCCCTGCGCAATCGCCAGGATATTGACCTGCGCGCGCCCCAGCGACTCGAACAGGCGCGCCGCAACGCCCGGCTGCCCGGCCATGCCATCGCCCACCGCCGCCAGCACGCTGATGCCGGTGGTGAGCTGCACGCGCTGCACCTGGCCGACCGTGAGTTCATGTGCAAACGCCTGCAACAGCGCATTGCGCGCACGCTCGGACTCATGCTGCTTGACCACGCAACAGATCGAATGCTCCGACGAGCCCTGCGAGATCATCACCACCGAGACCTGCGCCGTGCGCAGCGCGGCAAACACGCGCTCGGCCGTGCCCGGCACACCGATCAGGCCGGTGCCTTCCAGATTGAGCACCGCCAGATCCGGGCTCAGCGTCAGCCCCTTGATCGGCCCGCTCACCGCGCTGCTGGCGGTGATGCGCGTGCCCGGATGTTCGGGCTGGAAGGTGTTGCGGATGATGATCGGCAAGCCACGCTCGATGGCCGGCGACATCGTCTGCGGGTGCACCACCTTCGCACCGAAATAGGCCAGCTCGCAGGCCTCGTCGTAGCTCAGCGTTTCCAGTTGCACCGCTTCGGGCACCACGCGCGGATCAGCGGACAGCACGCCATCTACGTCGGTCCAGATATGCAGCTCGTCCGCATTGAACAGCGCCGCAAAGATCGCACCCGAGTAATCGCTGCCGTTGCGCCCCAGCGTGGTGATGCGGTCGGCACGATCGCGCGCCACAAACCCCGTCACCACCACGCGCGTTTGCGGATGCGCCTGCCGCCACGTGGCAAGGCGCTGCGCACTGACGTCCCAATCCACATCCACACCAAGTTCACCGCGATTGACCACCAGCACGTCGCGCGCGTCCAGCACCGCACAGTCTTCGCCGATGGCGCGGAAGTGGTCGCCCAGCAGTTGCGCCGAATACACCTCGCCCAGACCTTGCACGCGGTCCAGTACCTCACGCGGCAACTCGCCGATCACCGCCAATGCACCCAGGATCTGCGACAGATGCTCGAAGCGCTCGTCCAGCCATTCCACCGTTGGCCCGGAATGCTCGCCGAGCAACGCCACCGCCGCACCGCGATGGCGCGCGCGGGTTTCATGCCAGCGCTCGCGCCACTCCGGGCGATCTCTTGCGGCCAGTTCGGCCAGTTCGATCAAGGCATCGGTGACGCCCTTCATCGCCGACACCACGGTGACCTGCATCGTCTCGTCGCGGGCGAGCAACAACTGCGCAACATGCCGATACCGCTCGGCGTCGGCGACGGACGTGCCGCCGAACTTGTGCACCACGGTGCGGTGGGATGGCGCCGGCGCGGCGGCAGGGTCGAGCGAAACAGCAAGCGATGACATCGACAGACCTCGTTAGGGAGGCCCCGTCCGCTTCAGGTGAGAGGGAGGCCCCCGCATCCTGATCCGGGTGCGGGGCCGTTGTTTTCGGAAGTTACGCGAAGACGACGGACCGCACCGGGCAAATAGTGACGGTGGTAATGGTGGTGGTAATACCGGCCACGCCCGTGCCTGCCCACAACAGCGGCTGGCAGAGAAGCGAAACGGTGGCGGAGGCGTTACCCATGCCTGCAAAAGACATCAGCGGGCCGAGGCCTGTCAAGCGGTGCGTGGATTGGCGTGCGCCTGCTGCCACAGCCCTGGGCAGAAAACCTTGCGGCTCAAATATTTAAGCAGCGCGCACGCAAGCAATTGATTGCTATGGAAACTTTTCGAGCCACCTCAGAAGGTGGCGCTGCGCAGGTTTCGAACATGGATGGGGTCGTCGTGCGACCCGGCCAATGCGATGCAGCTGACGGATCGCTTACGCGCGATTGCATCGCGATCGCTGCCGGTGCCGGTGCGCGTCTCGCAACAGGTCACTTCGCATCAAGTGACAGACCGTGGCCATTGCTGCGTCGATCGGTGCAAATCAGCATGGCCAGCGCAGAGCTCAGCCAAGCACCTGGGGATTGAGTTGCCAGACCGAAAAGTTGAGCGCGGCCGCAAAGCTCACCCATGCCAGATAGGGCACCAACAACCACGCGGCCACCGAGTTCCGCTTCGCAAACACGCCGATCGTTGCCGCAAGTGCCAGCCACAGCACCACGATGTCGGCGAAGGCCCAGGCACCCATGTGCCACGCAAAGAACAACCAGCTCCACAGTCCGTTGAGCGCCAGCTGCAAGATGAACATGCGCAAAGCCAAGCGCGCCCCGGCCCAGCCCCCGCGCCGCCATACCAACCAGACCGCCACCGCCATCATCCCGTACAGCGCAGTCCATACCGGCCCGAACAACCACCCCGGCGGCGCCCATGCTGGACGCTGCAACTCGGCATAGAAGCTGGCGGCCTGGATCGACGCCAAAGCACCCAAGCCGGCGACGGCGTAACACAGCGCCAGCCAGCCCAATAGTCCAAACCATTGAGATTTTTTCCACTTTTGCCGCGTCATGGTCACCTGCTTATCGATTTCCTATTGGGGGGCGAAATGGCAGTAGCCATGTACCGCTTGCCATCGTTAAAGCGCGAACAGACATAACCGCTACCTGCCACGCGCACACAACCCCTTTCTGACGTCTGACTTAGCAAATCAGTCACCACGAAGATGTGACCGGCAATACGCCGTGCGATGCGTAAGAAAGCAACGTTGTGTCATCTAAACAATTGTGCCTGATTGCGCATTTGCACCAAGCGAACTCATCAGATGAACATCCCATCAACATCGTGATGACGCTCGCTTTACATAGGCATACGCAGTATCGCCGCTCTTCATAGCCTGGACTGCTTGTGAATTCCCCCCTTTCCCTGTTTGCACCGACACGTGCAGCGCGGTCGTCCTGACCGCACAGGCGCACTCACTCCCCTGCTCAGCCTCGCTCTGTTTGCCGCATGTGTGCCTCTGGCGCGCAGCGGAGAAGTGCGGCCGGCAGCCGTGACTGACGCCTCCACCGCCCTTACACCCATGCAGCAGGCCGAGCAACTGCGCGGCCAGCAGCGCTATGCGGACGCGTTGGCCATCTACGAACGCGTGCTGCGCAACGACCCGCGCGACCGGGGGGCGTACACGATGCGTGCGCTCACCCTTGGCGATCTGGGCAGCGCGCAGCTGGCTGCCGAAGCGGTGTGGCGTCATCCGGACTGGTTTTCGCCGCAGGAGCGCGAGCGCCTCGACAATGATCGCGTGGCGCGCATGATTGGTTGGGCCAGTGCCGAGCCGGTCGATGCCGCGCACCGCTACGCGGAGACCGACCAGGCGCTGGCCAATGTGGCGCGTATTCAACGCGATGCGCCACCGCAGGTCGCCTGGGAAGCCACGCGCCTGCGCGTGGACAGCCTGGTCGCCCTCAACCAGCGTCAGCGCCATCGCGATGTGGTTGCGAACTACCAGGCGCTGCGCGCAGACGGCGTCGATGTCCCGAGCTACGTGCGGCCTACCGTGGGCGACTCGCTGATGGGCTTGCGCCGCCCCGCCGAGGCAGAGAGCATACTGCGCGAAGCACTTGAGCACACGCCCGACGACGTCGGCACGCAGGTGTTGCTGGGGTATGCATTGCTGGAGCAGGAACGCTTCGATCAGGCGATGCCGCTGTTCGAACGATTGGCGGCCAGCCAGGCGCCGTGGCCACGGCGTGCCGGTGCGTCCAGCGGCTATGAAAACTGGGACCGCTTCAGCGCCGACGTTGCGCTGGCGACCGCGCGCTCGGCAGCCAACGACAATCGCGGCGCGGAGCAGCTGCTGGGCGAACGCGTGGCCATCGGGCCGGACAACGCCGAACTGCAGGCCGCGCTGGCATCCATCGAATCGCGCCGCGGCCATACTACGCAGGCGCTGCAACGCAATCAGATAGCGTTGACGCTGGACCCGCATCAAAAGCAGGCACGCGGTGGCATTGTCGAAAACCAGCGCGACCTCGATCGCCTGGACCTGGCCGATGCCCAGTTCACCGCCTTGCGCGTCGAGTATCCCGACGATGTCGGCCTGCAGCGGCTGGGGGCATCGCTGGAACGTCAGCGCGGGTGGCAGGTCCATCTGAGCCATGCCTGGGGACGCAGCGATAACGACAACAGCGCCACGGCAATCTCGCCGCTCGGCAACCATTTCGGCAGTTCGCTGCTGGAAGCCGAATCGCCCCTGCTCGGCGAGCGCTGGCGAGTGGGCCTGCGCGCGCGCGACGACTGGGCCGACTTTCAGGACACCCGTGTGCGCTACCGAAGTTTCTGGCTCGGCACGCATTACCGCTACGACCGCCTGGACCTCAGCGCGTACGGCGGCCGGGCGCTGGACGATTTCGATCGCGGTGGCACCGCCTGGGCGCTGGACGCGGGTTGGCGCTTTTCCGATGCGTGGTACGGCAGCGTGGCCTGGCGGACACGCGATCCGGACGCCTCGTTGCAGGCCCGTCGCCTGGGCATCACCGGCGACAGCATCGGCGCCACGTTGCGCTGGACGCCAAGCGATGAAACACGCTGGGAGCTGCAGGCGCGCCAGCTGCGCTACAGCGACGGCAACCGGCGCGATCAGCTCGATCTTTCGGGCAGTCAACGCCTGTGGGCCAGCCCGCATGTGCTGGTCGACGGGCTGTTTGCCGCCTCGGCCGGGCGTGCGCACGACGACCGCGTGGTCGACTACTTCAACCCGCGTCGCAGCACGAGCGTGGCCGCAGGGGTGCGCGTCGAACAGATCGGCTGGCGCCGCTACGACGCAGCCTTCCGGCAACGCCTGGACGTGACCGCCGGCCCGACCTACCAGTCCGGCTTCGGCAGCCAATGGGTTCCTGCCGTGGCGTACCGGCATCTGTGGTCGCTGGGCGATGGCAGCGCACTGACCTATGGCGTGAGCTGGTCGCGCCCGGTCTACGACGGCCGGCGCGAACACCAACTTGGATTGGACCTGGATTTCCGATGGGGAGGTACGCCTTGATCCGCCTGCCGCTATTGCTGCTCGCGTTGCTGCTGATGACGTTTGCGTCGTCGGCACACGCGGGTCTGCTGGTGCTCAGCTACCACGATATTCGCGACGACGTCGCGGCCAAGGGCGACCCGGATCGCTACGCGGTGTCCACCAGCAACTTTGCCGCGCATCTGGACTGGCTGCGCTCGCACGCATATCACCCGGTGAGCGTGCAGCAGGTGCTGGACGCACGTGCCGGCCGTCGCGCATTGCCGTCGCGGCCGGTGTTGCTCACCTTCGACGATGGCTTGCGCAGCGTCTACACCCGCGTGTTTCCGTTGTTGCAGGCCTACGGCTACCCCGCGCTCGTTGCGCCGGTGACCAGTTGGGTCGAACTGCCTGCAGGCAAGGTCGTGCCCTACGGCCCACGCGATTTCACCGGCGACGATTTCGTGACCTGGGCGCAACTGCGCGAAATGCAGGATAGCGGCCTGGTCGAAATCGGCTCGCATAGCGATGACCTGCACAAGGGCATCGCCGGCAACCCGTTCGGCAATCAGACGCCTGCTGCGGTGACGCGCGAGTGGCATGCAGACAGCGGCTATGAAAACGAAGCCGACTATCGCCGGCGCATCGAGACCGACCTGCGCCATAGCCGCGATGCCATCGTGGCGCATCTGGGCAAGCCGCCGCGCGCGATGGTGTGGCCGTATGCCGCCTATAACCGCGCCAGCAACGCCATTGCCGCGCAGTTGGGCATGACGCTCAGTTTCGACCTGGAAGGCCGCTCGCACGAAGCCGATATCGGCCAGCAGGGGCGTGACCGCGTGGATGGCCAGTCGCTGGCCAGCCTCGGGCGCTTGTTGCTGTTCAACAACCCCGATGTGCGCGACCTAGCCGGCGAGTTGCGCCGCGACCTGTCGCGCGATGGCCTGCGCGCCATGCAGATCGATCTGGACTACGTCTACGACCCGGACCCCGCACAGCTGGCGCGCAATCTCGACATCCTGGTCCAGCGCGTCAAGGACATCGGGCCGAGTCATGTGTTCCTGCAGGCCTTCGCCGACCCGGATGGCGATGGCGCCGCCGATGCGCTGTATTTCCCCAACCGGCATCTGCCGATGCGCGCGGACCTGTTCGGGCGCGTCGCCTGGCAGCTGCGTACCCGCGCCGGCGTGCGTGTGTTCGCCTGGTTGCCCGTGCTTGGCTTCCACCTGCCCGATGCGCAGCAACAGGCCGCATTGCAGGTCCGCGGCAACGACCCCAAGGACGTGCCGCGGCTGGATCCGAGCAACCCGCGCACGCGCGCACTGGTGGCCGACATCTACGAAGATCTCGCTGCCAATGCCTACTTCGAAGGCCTGCTGTTCCACGACGATGCCTACCTGCGCGATGACGAGCTGCCGGCCTATGGCGGCGGCGATCCGGCACGACGCACCCAGGCGCTGATCGGCTTCACCCAGCAGCTGAAGACAGCCGCAGAACGTTGGCGCCCGAAGCTGGTGACGGTGCGCAACCTGTTTGCGCAGCCGGTACTGAAGCCGCACAGCGAGGCCTGGTTTGCGCAGCGCCTGGATGCCTTTGCAGCCGCCTACGACTACACCGCGCTGATGGCGATGCCATACATGGAAAATGCCGACGACCCGCAGCAGTGGCTGAGCGAGCTGGCCAGGCGCGTCGGGCAACACCCACGCGGCTTCGACAAGACCATGTTCGAACTGCAGACCGTCGATTGGCGCACCGGCAAACCGTTGCCCGAGGGCGTGCTGCTGGCGCAGACCAGACTGCTGCTGGCGGCAGGTGTGCGTCACCTGGCGTATTACCCGGACGATTTTATTGGCGGCCATCCGTCTCTGCCCGAAGCGCGCGAAGCCATGTCGGCCCGCCAATTCCCCTATCTCGAGCGATGACCGATGACGACCAGCCTCTTACTGGCCGCCCTGTTCAACTTTGCGTTTTTCTACCCGATCATCATGGCGTTCTTCTGGATGATCGGCGGGATCTACTACTACCTGCGACGCGAACGCGGCACGCCGGGCCCGTCCAAGCCGCCGCCGATGGCCAGCGAGCCGTTCGTGTCGCTGCTGATGCCTTGCCACAACGAGGCCAAGCACGTGGCCGAGACCATCGCGGCGATGAGCGCGCAGCAATATGCGGACTTCGAGATCATCGCGATCAACGACGGCAGCACCGATCGCACCGCCGAAGTGCTCGACGACCTCACTCACCAGTATCCGCGCCTGCGGGTAGTGCACCTGGAACAGAACCACGGCAAGGCCAACGCACTGCGCGTGGGCACGCTGGCAGCGCGCTCGGACTATCTGGTGTGCGTGGATGCCGATGCGATCCTGGACCCGAATGCCACGCGCTGGATGGTGGGCCACCTGGTGTCCGGCCCACGCGTTGGCGGTGTCACCGGCAACCCGCGCGTGCGTAACCGCACCACCTTGATGGGCCGCATGCAGGTGGGCGAGTTCTCCGCGATCGTCGGGCTGATCAAGCGCGCGCAACGCGTATACGGCCGCCTGTTCACCGTCTCCGGCGTGATCTGCGCGTTCCGTCGCTCGGCCCTGCACCACGTCGGCTTCTGGTCCGACAACATGGTCACCGAAGATATCGACATCTCCTGGCGCCTGCAGCTGGACGGCTGGGATATCCGCTACGAACCCAACGCACTGTGCTGGATCCTGATGCCGGAAACCTTCCGCGGCCTGTGGATGCAGCGCCTGCGCTGGGCACGCGGCGGCGTCGAAGTGCTGCTCAGCCATGGCCGTCGCGCGCTGGCCTGGCGCAGCCGTCGCATGTGGGCGGTCCTGCTGGAGTACGCGCTGAGCCTGATCTGGGCCTACGTGATGCTCTTCATCATCGTGTTGTGGGTCTTGGGCAAATTCATCGCGATGCCGCCTGCGCTGTATGTCGACACCATCCTGCCGCGCTGGCATGGCCTGGTGCTGGCGGTGGTCTGCCTGCTGCAATTCGGCACCAGCCTGATGATCGAACGCCGTTACGAAAAAGGACTGGCACGCCAGTTCTTCTGGGTGATCTGGTACCCGGCTGCGTTCTGGATGATCGGCATGATGACTGCGGTCATCGCCTTCCCCCGCGCCCTCATCGCACGCCGCAACACGCGTGCCCGCTGGAAAAGTCCCGACCGAGGAATTCAATGACACCGCCCATCATCAACCTGCCGCAACGTCTGGGCCGCTCGCGCCGTCTCGCCTACGGCGCCGCTACCGCCGGCGCGTGGATGGTCTATTTCTACCTGTGGGCACCGCTGGCAACGCTGCTTGCCTGGTTCTTTGGCCTGCGCAGTGCCTATAACGAGCTGTATCTGCGCCACAATGCTATCGACCCGTTCGCGCTGGGCGCGCTGCCGGTGATCGCGCTGATGGCCGCCGTCACCACGGTCGGCTGGGCGGAGTACAACCGCCTGCGCTTTGCCAACGCCGACAAGCGCAAGCGCCCGCGCACCGTGGCCGAACTGGAAGTCGACCAGCGCCTGGGCGCCACCGAACAGTTGGGCAGCCTGCTTCGGCACAGCCGCATCTCCAGCGTCTCGATGGACAAGTTCGCCAAGCCGGTCGGTGTCCGCGTGCTACGGCATCGCTGACGCCCATTACGCCGCATGCTGGCCATTGCGGCCTTTTCGACATGCTCGATGGCCACCGCCGCCGCTGCGAAATGATTAGACGCGGCTGTTTAGGACGGCGGCTTGTCGCGCGCCCTGCGCTGCGCAGCTTGCGCGCTCCGTTTCGCTGCACTGGCTGTAGGTAGAGGAGCAGCATGCATTGCCCCACCCGCCGGGTCGTTTTCGAACGTCCTGACAAAATCGATGAATGCCCTGAGTGCCGGCGGCGACAGGTTGCGATTCGGGTAATACAGGTAAGGGCCCTGGAACGGCTGCCACCAGGGCTGCAATACCGGTTCCAGGGCGCCGGCATCGAAGTGGGGCTGCAGCCATTCCTCGAACAAATGGACGATTCCCTGCCCCGCCACCGCTGATTGCACGGCCAGATCGCTGCCGCCACCGATCTCCACCAGCAACTGCCCCTGCAGGATGATGGTGACCACCTCGCCGTCCCGCTCGAATTCCCAGTCCGCCATGGCGCCGCTGGGGAAGCGGCCACGGATGCAATCGTGGTCGAGCAGCTCACGCGGATGGTGGGGCCGTCCGTGGCGCGCCAGGTACTGCGGCGACGCCCCGGTTGCGATGCGTTGCACGCGCGGGCCGATAGGCAGGGCCACCATGTCCTGCTGCAGACGCTCGACATAACGGATGCCCGCATCGCAACCTGCGGCGATGACGTCGACAAAATTTTCTTCGGTCAGGATTTCCACGCTGATATCCGGATAGGCTGCCATGAAAGCCGGCAGAATCCGCGGCAGGACCAGGCGCGCAGCACTGACCGGCACGTTGAGCCGCAAGGTGCCGGCCGGCGTGTCCCGGAAAGCGCTGATGACCTCCGTTGCGCTATCGAGTTCGACCAGCGCAGGCTCGATGCGCGCCAACAGTGCCTTCCCCCGCATCGGTCAAGACCACGCTGCGCGTAGTGCGGTTAAACAGCCGTACGCCCAGCCACGTTTCCATCCGCTTCACCGCATCGCTCAGGTTGGACGCGCTCACGTCGGCGCTTTTTGCCGCCTCGCGGAACCCGCCTGCGCGCGCAACCCGGACAAAGCTCTCCATATCGCTCAGCTGACCGCTCATTGTTCTAATTTCCGTACAATCCGCTCTATTTGTGCCCGATTCTCGCGCAGGACTGGCCGCCCTAGATTGCACACACGGTCAGACGGCAGTCCCCCAGCGCACCGCTTCCGGGCTCTCAGATCAAGTCACCTGCACTACCCGCGCGCAGGCCGCGCCATCTCCACGTTCCACCGCAGCGCCCCGTCACCCATCCCCTCTAGGAACAGCAATGAACAACGACACACGTCTTGGCGGCACCTTTACCCTGCCCGGTACCGGCATCTCCATCAAGCGGATGGGCTACGGCACGATACAGCTGCCCGGAGCGCATGTGTGGGGTCCACCCCGCGACAAGGCCGCGGCGCTGGCCGTGTTGAAGGAAGCGGTTGCCCTGGGCGTCGACCATATCGACACCGCCGAATTTTACGGCCCGCATGTGTCCAACCAGCTGATTCGCGAAGCACTTCACCCATACGCCGACGAGTTGCGGATCGTCACCAAGATCGGCATCGGCCGTGGCAGTGACGCCTCCTGGAATGCCGACCGGTCTCCTGCAAGCCTCAGACGCCAGGTGCAGGACAACCTGGTCAGTCTTGGCCTGGAAACGCTGGACGTGGTGAACCTGCGCCTGGGCGCGTTGATGGACACCGATACCAGCGCGATCGCCGAGCCGGTGGCCTGTCTGGCCGAGCTGCAACGCGAAGGACTGGTGCGCCATATCGGCCTGAGCAATATCACGCCCGCCCAGTATCACGAGGCCGAAAAGCTGGCCAAGATCGTCTGCGTGCAGAATAACTACAACCTGGTCAAACGCGACGACGACGCCTTTATCGACGCACTCAACGACCAGGGCGTGGCCTACGTCCCGTTTTTCCCGCTGGGGGGTTCTCGCCGGTGCAATCGGACGCGCTGTCGCAGGTCGCCAAGGACGCAGGCGCCACACCGAAGCAGGTCGCCCTCGCCTGGCTGCTGCAGCGCTCGCCCAATATTCTCGTCATCGCAGGCACTTCGTCGGTGCCCCACCTGCGCGAAAACCTTGCCGCCTCCGGGCTGCACCTGTCCGCACAACAGCTTGCGGTGCTCAACAGCATTGCGGACGAAGCGAGTGTCACCGGCCACTAGAATCGCAATGCCGTCCTGGTGGCCCCGGCCCGATTCGAACGGGCGACCTTCCCCTTAGGAGGGACAACGTCGCTACACTAAGACCTAAGCAGGACAAGGCTTTGCGTTGAAGTCCAGCCTGACTGTGGCGAGTCTGTGGTAACGACCGGCCTACTCATGCCGATTGTCAAAAAAGTGGTGACCCCGGCTGGGTTCGAACCAGCAACCTCGTCCTTAGGAGGGACGCGCGCTATCCAATTGTGCCACGGGGCCATCCATCTAAGGATACAGGGAGACGCTAAGTGAGCAAAGCCAAAGCAGCTGTCAAGCCGGGGCGCACCAAGACCTTTGACCTCCTCCCTATAACTTGGACCAGCCAGAACTAGAAAATTCGGCGACACTCAGGCCCAAGGAGGCCCGTCGCCATGAAGAAGTCGAAGTTCACCGAAGAGCAGATCGCGTTC
>NZ_JSZE01000249.1 GCF_000802365.1 Xanthomonas cannabis pv. cannabis | reverse complement strand
GTCAACGCCAGATCGGCTGCATTGGCAATGCTCAGGTCCGCGCCCAGGTTGATGCTGTTGCCCAGCGCCAGGGCGATCGCGTTGCTCAAGCTGGCATTGCCCAACACCGACAGGCTGCCGCTGCCCAACGCCGTGTTGCTGCCAACCGCCAGCGTGCCGGCGTTCAACACCGTGCCACCGGCGTAGCTGTTGGCGCCATCGAGCGTGAGCGTGCTCGTGCC
>NZ_JSZE01000248.1 GCF_000802365.1 Xanthomonas cannabis pv. cannabis | reverse complement strand
AACGCGATCTGCTCTTCGGTGAACTTCGACTTCTTCATGGCGACGGGCCTCCTTGGGCCTGAGTGTCGCCGAATTTTCTAGTTCTGGCTGGTCCAAGTTATAGGGAGGAGGTCACTCGTTGAGGCATTCGTCGCGCAGCCGGCCGTTGAACGATTCGACGTAGGCGTTCTGGTTTGGTTTGCCCGGCTGGATGAGCCGTAGCTGCACACCCCGGTCATGCGCCCAGGCAACC
>NZ_JSZE01000247.1 GCF_000802365.1 Xanthomonas cannabis pv. cannabis | reverse complement strand
CGGCTGACGCTCGCCAACCGGTACCTTCTTGCGCTTGCGGCGCCGGACTTGTAGCTGCTGCTCGCGATACAACCGCTCCACGCGCTTGTAGTTCACCAGGCGTCCTTCCTGTCGCAGCTTAAGATAGATCATCCCCACGCCGTAGCGGCGATGGCGATGCGCCAACGCAAGAATGCGCTCGCGCAGTTCGCCATTGCGGTCTTGACGTGGGCAATAGCGCAGCGCGCTGGCGCTCATGCCG
>NZ_JSZE01000246.1 GCF_000802365.1 Xanthomonas cannabis pv. cannabis | reverse complement strand
CCCCAAGGAGATTGGACGTGAAGAAGCGTTTTTCCGAAGAGCAGATCATCGGCTTCCTGCGCGAAGCCGAAGCGGGCATAGCGATCAAGGACTTATGCCGGCGGCATGGCTTCAGTGAGGCTTCGTACTATCTGTGGCGCAGCAAGTTCGGCGGCATGAGCGTGCCCGACGCCAAGCGGCTCAAGGACCTTGAGGCCGAGAACGCGCGGCTAAAGAAGTTGCTGGCCGAGCAGTTGTTCGAGA
>NZ_JSZE01000245.1 GCF_000802365.1 Xanthomonas cannabis pv. cannabis | reverse complement strand
CATGCGCGGCTGCCGGCCGTGCCGGCAAAGGCCGCCGGCAACGATGGTGCATCCTCTTCGGGTCCGGGCAATAGCACCATGCCAGCGCGCGACGGACTGCTCGACGGATTGCGCGCACATTATGCTGCAGACGCTCTGGAGTCCGAACTTCGCGCACTGATCGCGCAAACGCTGAAGATGGAAGCGGAGGCGATTGCCTGCGATACACCGTTCAACGAATATGGCTTCGACTCGATCCTGTT
>NZ_JSZE01000244.1 GCF_000802365.1 Xanthomonas cannabis pv. cannabis | reverse complement strand
GGTTGCCGGAGCTTGGGACGCTCAACGGAAAGCAGATCTCCCGATTGGTGGGGGTTGCCCCGCTATCGCGCGACAGCGGCAAGATGCGTGGGAAACGAGAGATCGGCGGAGGCCGTGCCGACATCCGGCAAGCGCTGTACATGGCGGCGATGTCCTCGGCGCGTCACGAGCCCCGCCTGCGTGATTTTTATAGAGCGTTACGGACACGCGGCAAGGAAGGCAAGGTCGCGAT
>NZ_JSZE01000243.1 GCF_000802365.1 Xanthomonas cannabis pv. cannabis | reverse complement strand
CAGCTGTTGCAGGTGGCGGACAAACCGCTACGCAAGCTGCTGCAGGCCAACGTGAACCAGCTCGTGCGCAGTGTGGCGCGGCTGGATGAACTGATCGCCGGGCAGCTAAAGACGCTGCTCATCGAGCAACCGCACCTGGCGGCGTTGAAGACGCTCAAAGGGGTCGGTCCGGTATTGCTGGCCGTGTTGGCGTGCCGGTTGCCGGAGCTTGGGACGCTCAACGGAAAGCAGATCTCCCGATTGG
>NZ_JSZE01000242.1 GCF_000802365.1 Xanthomonas cannabis pv. cannabis | reverse complement strand
CATGAGCGGAATCGGGATCGATGTGTGCAAGAAGTCCCTGGATGCGGCTGTCTTTCAAGGTGAGGCCCGCCAGTTCAGTAACACGGCAAGCGGGCACTGCAAGCTCGTCCACTGGCTGAGGACACTGCCAGTTAGGCAGGTGGTGCTGGAGGCGACCGGTGGCTACGAGCTGGCCGCGCTGGACGCGCTGCATCAGGCGGGAGTCCCGGTGGCACGCGCCAATGCGTCTCGGGCGCGTCACCTGGCCAACGGCTTGGGACTTGCAAAAACCGATCGGCTGGACGCGGGCATGCTGGCGTGTATGGCCGAGAAGATGGAGCTTCATCCCTATGTTCCACTGCCGCCGTGGCAGCGTCATCTGGGCGAGCATGTCCGCGCCCGCCGCC
>NZ_JSZE01000241.1 GCF_000802365.1 Xanthomonas cannabis pv. cannabis | reverse complement strand
ATCCGACACTGCGCGAGCTGAGCGCGTGGATGCATGCGCGGCTGCCGGCCGTGCCGGCAAAGGCCGCCGGCAACGATGGTGCATCCTCTTCGGGTCCGGGCAATAGCACCATGCCAGCGCGCGACGGACTGCTCGACGGATTGCGCGCACCTTATGCTGCAGACGCTCTGGAGTCCGAACTTCGCGCACTGATCGCGCAAACGCTGAAGATGGAAGCGGAGGCGATTGCCTGCGATACACCGTTCAACGAATATGGCTTCGACTCGATCCTGTTGACC
>NZ_JSZE01000240.1 GCF_000802365.1 Xanthomonas cannabis pv. cannabis | reverse complement strand
GGCTGAGGACACTGCCAGTTAGGCAGGTGGTGCTGGAGGCGACCGGTGGCTACGAGCTGGCCGCGCTGGACGCGCTGCATCAGGCGGGAGTCCCGGTGGCACGCGCCAATGCGTCTCGGGCGCGTCACCTGGCCAACGGCTTGGGACTGGCAAAAACCGATCGGCTGGACGCGGGCATGCTGGCGTGTATGGCCGAGAAGATGGAGCTTCATCCCTATGTTCCACTGCCGCCGTGGCAGCGTCATCTGGGCGAGCATGTCCGCGCCCGCCGCC
>NZ_JSZE01000024.1 GCF_000802365.1 Xanthomonas cannabis pv. cannabis | reverse complement strand
ACGCGTTGGCAGCGTTCGGCAAGACAATGGGCGACAGGATGCAGGACGCCCACGCACAGCGAGAGAGTCAGGTAGACCTTACAGAGCCGACGCGGGTCTATCTGGACAAGACGCGACAAGACGAGGCTCTGGCGGAAATCTCAGCGCTAAGAGCACTCAACAGCCGCATCAAGCACGAGAACCCTGGCATCTCCGCACAGGATGCCGAGGGCATGCTGCTGGACCGCTCAGTCACGCGCTGCGTCGACAAGCACGTGACACCCCCAGCATTTGCCCAGGGTCTTAGCTATGAGGCCCTGACCACACATGCCCAGGCGCGAGGAGAGCCGCTGACCCGCGCCGTGGAACAGTGCTTCTACGACAGCAGAGGGACGCTTGGCCCGCATGGCGATTCCGATTACCGCAACTATTACGGTGTCGGCGCGATCAGCCACATTGCCAAGAGCTACGCGCACCTTGCGCATGATCGGCAGCCTCCGGAAGTGCGCGTCGACCTCAAGTCGCTGGGACTGGAACCCAGGCAGCTGGAGCGCAATGGGTTGGATCTAGGATCGGCATCGACCTTCAACCTTGTCGATCTGGGCAAGGGCGGCTATGGCATGGTCCAGCTCAAAGAAACCGGCGCACGCAGCAACAGCGCGCCAAACCTTGTAACGCCAGCTGCGCCTGGCACCTCATTGACACCTGCAGAGGCAGGTCACCCAGACCACGCGATGCATCAACAGATTCGCAGCAAGGTTGAACAACTGGATGCCGACAATGGCCGCACCTTCGATGCAACCAGTGAGCGGATGACGGCGAGCCTGCTGACGTTAGCCAAGGACAATGGCCTGACGCGTGTTGACCACGTGTTACTCAGCGACAGAACCAGAGACTTGCCCGCAGCCCAGAACCTGTTCGTGGTGCAAGGCGAACTGCATAACCCGGCCATGCTGCGCGCGCACATGCCAACGTCGGAAGCGGCTCAGCGGCCAGTGCAGGAGAGCTTCGCTCAGCTTGAGACAGTCAATCAACGCTTGACGCAGGAGCGTGCACAGGAACAGTCATTGGAACAGCAGCGTTCGCAAGAGCAACAACAACACGGTGTGATACCGAGATTTTAAGACACAAAAACTAGTTTTTCTTAGTAAATCCGTGCTTATGACCCAGGATCAACGTGTGCATTAGTTCTACTGATAAGATCCAGAGAGTGATAATTCACTCTGAACAGGTAGCTGGAGAGCGGAGAAGGCGAGGCCGCTTGTAATCCGCCTGAGGCCGAACATAGAATTAGAGCGTTAATCAATCATGGATGTAGATGACTAACTTTCAAGTATTTGTAGAGCTGTCGAAAGCTCTTGCAGCTCCAATTGTTGCAATGGGCGCGGTGGCCGTTTCGTTATTGCAATTTAAAATCGCAAAAACGAAATTAAAACTGGACTTATACGATAGGCGCATAAAGGTCTATGAAGGCGTTATGGAAACCGTCGAAGATGCTCTCACTGACCTCAATGCCGGCGTGGGCGTGTTGATAAGACTCAATAGAGTAAGTGCGGAGGCGGATTTTTTATTCAAGGATGACGTTAGTAGCTACCTAGATTCGCTTAAGAGGACGATGAGGGAAACAGTGTCCATAAGCAATCGCATCAATGCTGCTAATAATGGCGGACCGCCAGTGCCACCAGACGCAGTTCACAAGCAAATGCTAGCATTTGAGCGCCTATCTATTGAACACAATAAAGCAAAAACTATTTTTGGAAAATATCTTAGGCTTGCATAGATTGATCCAAATTAGTCAATAACTAATTATTATCAGCCTGAACTGCGCCTCAAAGCTGTGTTCACAAGCCGTGCTCATAAAATGATGAAATTTCTTAAGGCGATCAAGCAAAAAGTTAAGCACCGAAGCCATAAATCAGCTAAACCATTGATGTTAGCCATATATAGGCGTCAAGATGATCCTTAATTTTGGCCACCAAACGACTCGAAACTTTTTATATTCCTAATTTTTTTTGTGGATCCTCCTTGTGCCGAGCCGTCAACTCGTCTTTGATAGGCAATATGGCCTCATATAACTTGTGATAGGTATGGCCTACTGCCCCGCTAAATAATCTTAATTCTGGCCTCGACTCACCGTAGGCAAGAACATGCTCTGATGAGATTCCGGGGTATGGATCAACATATACAACTTCTGTCATACCGAGCTGGAACGCTTTCTTGGAACATAGCTCACACGGACTAGCTGTGGTGTAAAGTATCCCCCCCTCAATCCCACTATTTCCAGTCTTAGCGAGTTGAAGGAAGGCATTTTCTTCTGCATGCAGAGACCTTGTGTGGACTTGGTTTTTGCTGTTTTTCATTTCGTTATAAACATCTTTAAAGCAGTACGGACAAGGCAGGCCTTTATCCTGCTTGATACCACGTCTGCGATCGTACTTTTTATCTATAAATTTTCTAAATTCAATGTTTTTTCGTTCGTAGTCGCTATACGCGCCCTCATCTTTAGAAATAAGATCATTAACATCGCGCAAAAGACACGAAATTTGTCCCTTGGGCACGTCGTTCCAACCAACAGCTTTGATCGAACCTGCACGATCAGCGACAGCCGCGCCCACCTGACGCGATATACAACCGCTGTTTAGCCGAGAGACAAAAGCGAGTTGCATACATCGTTCGTCGCGGGTAGGTGTAATTATGCCGGGACGAAGCATAAGAGCCACATATTTTATTAACTGATTTCCAAGAATTTTTATACTAGATTCAAAAGCATCGACACCCCCAGAATTATTTATAAATAGATCGGATCGTTGGATGCAATCCTGAACATTTTGAGAAACGAAGTTTGAGTACTCTTCGAGAGATTTTTTTGAGTACTCTCGCTTATCGAGGGCATCAATGTCTTTCAAGGACATCCCGGCGATTGACAGCCGTTCGCGACGATCTTTATCGGGCGCTGTTACAGCTATTGCATAACATGCTGAAAACTTATCTCTTAGATATACAAGTTCAAGCGAATTCCTGACCGCATCCACAACTATTCGGGTGCTTTTAATTCGCTGCTCCCTATCACTATCCACCACACCGAGACACAACCGCTTCACAACTTCCATAAGGAAAAAAAGTTTTTCAACATTAACTTCAGAACTAATTGCTGTCCCGCTCAGGCGTAAATTATCACCTGCAGATTGGAATACGCGCGCATAACTAGTCGACAAGATCTCCTTTGCACGAAATGCAGCATCATTAACCACATTGGTAAAAAACTTCCAGGCAATAAGCGCTCCAGATCTCTCGCTATTGTTAAATATATAATCAATATATTCTTGAAAGTTCTCTGAAGACCTTAACTGTCCCATGAGAAGTTCGAATTGAATTAAGTTTTCCTGCGCAACTTTATTTGATTTCAGAAATCAATTTAGCGCATCATTTTCACATGCTGCTAGACAAGATAAAATTATGGATGATATTGTGATTCGACGAAAGGGAAGCCACGCCTTGCTAAGAAAAGAGTTTGCAATTTCGCCCTTCCTTCTCTCTATAGCATCAAGACCCTCTATATAGCTGGGCAGCGATGCAAATTCTCTTTCAAGCACTTCTGCTACGGTTGAACAACCACTTCCAGTGCGCCCAGTTAAAGCAAGCACCATAAAATCGGTTCGTTCAAGATAAACCCTTTCTATACCCGCTGTTAAATTTTCACTCATTTATCATTACCGAATATAACCGCCGGTGAGTATCGAATTTTTATTGAGAGCTCAGATTAGATCTCAGACAAGTGAAAAGTTTGCGCAGCCTCTAAAGATCTAGCCATTCCGCTGAGTCTTACCTCCTCCAAGCGTATTTGCCACAACGCAAGCAGCATTGCTGGGCAACCACCCAAAGCTACAACAAAGCTCATCTCATTCATTGCTGCAGTTATAGGTGCAGCACATACCTCTCCCGATGATTGCACTGTCTGAGTCTTCTTCAATAGTTGCGCACCAATCACCAACGTAATTAACTCACCTTGTGTAATGGATGCGAATTTTGCGGCGATGCTTTGATTGAGATCTTGTGTAGGTCGGTCACTTTGGTGCAACAGCAGCCATAGCACTCCATTTCTAATAGCAGAAAAAGTGCCGTCGCCCAGAGCGAGCCCAAGCGGCCATGGTAGTGACCACACAGCGGTAAACCCGGTACTTCCCCGTTTGCATCCCATGCATGCCCCCCACGTTCCAACCTGCACACTACCGTTGTGTAGCAGTTTTGTCAGCGGGTTACCCGACATTTTGTATCAGCGGTGTCATCCGCTGTGATTGCACGCACTAAATTGCATGACTAGAGACGTTCGCCTCTGTGCAAACGCCTCTATTCATTTACTGCAGCGCTCGCTTATTTCTTTTTGCCTTTCTTGTCCGGTGTTTGACTCAAAGCGGACGCGGCCGCTGTTTTTTAATCCTTGCCGGTGCTGCCGCTACGCAAGACCTTGCTTGCGGCCTTGGCCGCTTTGGGGCCGGTTTTCTCGTTGGTCGCCATGCGTGTGACCTCCTCGCCACCCCAGTGGTGGCGAGGCGAAACTAGGCCGATTATGTTTGCCGCACAAGTCTGGTTGCAGCGCGCGAGACGGCAGATACTGCAAGACCGCCAGTGCGTTATCTGTGTCAGTTCTCTGGCGATATGCGTGGTGCTGTGTACCTGATGTTTTAAGGCCGGCGTGCACAGCAGTGCGCCAAGCGTTTACTGCGACGACGTGTCGGTCAACGGCTTCCGCGCCTGGCCCCAGGTGAGCATTGCATCCAGTGCGGGGCACAGGGCCTGGCCCCACGGCGTGAGGCGGTAATCCACCTGCGGCGGCACCTGCGCGTAGACGGTGCGCAGCACCAGGCCGTCGCGTTCTAGCTGGCGCAGCTGTTGGGCCAGCATCTTCTGCGAGATGGCGGGAATCAGCCGCTCCAGGTCCGAGTAGCGCTGCACCTTGCCGTCGAACAGGTGGAACAGCAGCAGCAGTTTCCAGCGGCCTTCGATGAGCTTGAGCAGGGCTTCGACATCGCACGCGGCGGTGTCCGGGGTGTGCGGCTTTCCCATGGGTGCGTGACTTACCTTTGCGTGCGTTCTTGCGGCAGGTGGTGCCACTGCTGATCATGGCATACCGTTTCTACCGGACCGCCACCATGTCGCTTGCCCTGCCCGCCGCCATTGCCTGCTTTTTTACCGCCAGCAACGCCGGCGATGCAACGGAGCTGCTGCCGCACCTGGCCGACGATGCGGTGGTGCACGACGAGCACCGCCAGCACCGTGGCGCTGCCGCCATTGCGGCCTGGCTGGCACAGGCGCAAGCCACCACGCCGTATCGTGCGGTGCCAATTGGCGTGCACACCCAGGGCGAGCAGGTGAGTGTCACCGCGCAGGTGTCTGGCGATTTCCCGCAGAGCCCGCTGCAGCTGGAGCATGTGTTCCAACTGGTGGGCGGCAAGATTGCGGCGTTGCGGATTCATTGACGCAGCATGCCGGCGTTGCGCCGGTAGCACGTGCCCGGATGCGGACCTTCCACAGCCGCATGACGCAACCGCACGCGCGGTTAGTGAGCAGTTGCTTGGTACCTCGACGCGCGTTGCGCCTCTGAGCAAATGTAGGGCGGCGCCTAGTCGCCTTCTGCCTGAAGTCGAAACACCCTGCCGCCCTGTTCCGCCTCATCGCCAAAGGTGACTGTGACCGTCGCGCCTGCGTTGATGGCCTCATGGCGAAAGGACAGCTCGGCGTGATGCAGTCTCAGGCTGCTATCAAATGTGGTGCCGCTCGATAGGCAGGCCACCGAGTCCATTACCGTGGCGTCTGCAAGCTCTGTTTGCCCATGCTGCATCAGGTAGGCACAAACCGCCTGCGCGGCGGGGTCGCCACCGTGCTCACACCGTTTGGCGGAAAGCGCCTGCTCTTGCGCATGCTTGAAGTTGGTTCCCCATGAGGTGTGGAACGCAAAACTACGCACCTGGCCCGGCTGTACTGCACCGACAAAGGTGCGCAAGACCTCGCATAACTCAGCGGCAGGGGCTGCGTGGGCGGTTGCCACTGCCGCCAGCAGGATCGCGGGGACAGCGGCATAGACGAATAAAGCGCGCACGTGTCATCCGCTGAAGAGGGCGTGCGCATTATTGAGTCGCTGCACTTGCGCCGCAACGTGGACGCACACTGCAGCGCTCGGTGTCGCGCTTGAAGGGTGTGGGCGTGGCCGTTCGCCTGCCACTGCCTTCGAAACGCTCAGCCGTTGAGCGTGCGGCCGCCGTCGACGATGAGTTCCGAGCCCACCGTCCAGCGGGATTCGTCCGAGGCCAGGTACAGCACGGCCTTGGCCACTTCATCGGGAGTGCCGAAGCGGCCGAGCGGGATGGTGGCGGCGATGTCCTGGTTGACCTGGTCGCGGTATGCGGCGGGGATGCCGAGCTTGTCGTACAGCGGGGTTTCCACCGGGCCGGGGCTGACCGCGTTGAGGCGGATGCCGCGCGCCAGCAGTTCGCTGGAGAGTGTCTTGGCCATGCTCAGGAACGCCGCCTTGGTGGCCGCATACACCGATGAGCGGGCCGCGCCCACATGCGCATTGATGGAGGTGTTGAGCACCACCGCGGCGGGGTTGGCGAACACCGGCAGCAGCGCCTGCATGAGGAAGTACGGACCTTTGACGTTGATGGCAAAGGAGGCGTCGAAGGCCTGCTCGGTCCAGTCTTCGATCGGTGCCCACACCGACACGCCCGCATTGAGGAAGGCGATGTCGAGCTGGCCGTAATGCGCCTGCACCGCCTGCGCCAGCTGCTGCTGCGCGGCGACGCTGGCCGAATCGGCGCGCAGCACCAGCACCTCGGCACCCAGCGCGGCCTTGGCATTGGCGATGGACTCGGGATTGTTGCCGGTGACGATGACGCGGGCGCCTTCGGCCAGGAACTGGCGGGCGGTCTCCAGGCCAATGCCGCTGGTGCCGCCGGTGATGAGGGTGCGTTTGCCTGCTAGACGGGACATGGGGTGCTCCTGGGAGGGTGGCAGGCCCGCCGCATGTGGCCGGCCTTCGATGAGGTGCAGCGTGCGCCCATGCATGATTTGCCGGAAGAGCGCGCCGGCACATACCATTCATGCGATATACGCATGAATGAGGACGGGCGATGGACCGGTTTCTGCTGATGACCTGCTTTGCGCGTGCGGTGGAAACCGGCAGCTTTTCAGCGGCCGGGCGCGACCTGGGCCTGGGCCAGCCCAATGTCAGCCGCCACGTGGCGGCGCTGGAAGAGCACCTGCACACCCGGCTGCTCAACCGCTCCACCCGCAAGCTGGTGCTGACACCGGAGGGCGAGCGCTATTACGCGGAGGTGCGCCGCATCCTGGATGCGGTGGGCGAGTCGGAGATGGCGCTGCACGACAACGTGCAACCGTCCGGCTTGCTACGGGTGGCCTGCCCCACGGCCTTGTCGCACCACTATGTGATGCCGCTGGTGCCTGAGTTTTTGCGGCGCTTTCCGGGCCTGGAGCTGGATCTGCAGATCAACGACCGCTTCGTCAATCTGCTCGACGAGGGCGCGGAGCTTGCCATCCGCATCGGCCACCTGGAAAACAGCGCGCTACGCGCACGGCGGATCGGCACGTTCAAGCGCGTGTGCGTGGCAAGCAATGCCTATCTTGCCGAGCGCGGCGTGCCCCGCGTGCCCGAGGACCTGCGCCAGCACGATTGCGTGCTGTACACCCTGCTTGCCTCCGGGGCGACGTGGCGTTTCAAGGATGTGGAGGTGCCGGTGTCCGGCCGGATCCGGGTCAATTCGCCGGAGGCCGCGCGCGAGTCGGTGAGTGCGGGCCTGGGCATCGGGCAGGGGCCGGAGTGGTTGTTCGAGCAGGGGCTCAAGGCCGGGCAGCTGCAGATTGTGCTGGGCGCATTCTCCGCACCTGCGGTGCCCATGCACATCCTGTATGCGGCCAACCGGCTGGTGCCGAAGCGGGCGATCGTGTTCATGGATTTTATTGCCGAGGCGTTTGCCAAGATTCCGCAACTCAATATGGAAGGGTCATAGACCTCGGACTTGGAGAGGCTTTATTCTGGCTGCACCTGCCCTCTGCAGAACGCGAACAGGCGGATGACCGAACAGCCGCTTGTATTCGCGGCTGAACTGGGACGGGCTTTCGTATCCCACATCGTAAGCAACACTCGCGATGTCGCCGTGTGCGGACATCAGGCGGCTGCGGGCTTCATAGAGACGTACTTTCTTTTGGTACTGCAGCGGCGACATCGCCATGATCTGTTTGAATCGCCTGTAGAACACCGTGACACTCATGCTGGCCGTCTGTGCCAGGTCATTGATACTGAAGGTGAGCGCAAAATTCTTGCGTATCCACACGGCCGCTGTGCGGATGCGCTGCGTATACCTGTCTCCGCTCACCATCGCTGCCAGGATGCGGCCCTGGGGACCTTGCAGCAACCGGAACAACAGTTCTCTTTCGACCAGTGGCGCCATGAACGCGATCTCTTGCGGGCGTTCGAGCAATTCACACAAGCGACGCCAGGTGTCCAATAGAGACGTATCAGCGTCCGCAACGCAGAAGTTGCCCACGTCTGCGCGGTCGCCCTCTACGCCCATCTCCAACGCCAGCTCTGCCATCACATATGGATCGAGATCCAGTCCCATTGCCAGGTAATCACCGGACTCTTGGTTGACAGTGATGGTGGCCATGACGGGCATGTCAACCGCCGTGATCAGGTACTGCCCCTCGCCATAGTTGAAGCTCTCATGTCCGACCTTGACATGCTTCCAACCAGACAGGACCAGGCAAATCGTGGGTTCGTACAGCATGGGCACCGGTGTGGGCGACGGAGCCAGCCCGCCAATGCGAAACCGGGGCAGCAACTCCTTTGCGCTGCTGGTGGCATAGCGCTCGGCAAGTGCGCGTAATTGGTGGAGATCAGTCATGTGCCCATGCTGCCCACCTACATGCTTGGCGACAAGGGGTGGCAGGATTAGGCAAGCTTTCGGCAGCTTCATGCACTACAGCGGCATAGATGCTGGCTAAGCTGGAATCGTTCTAGAGACGATTCAATTCAGGAGCGCAAAGTGCATTTGAGAAAGCTGGGAAACACTGGTCTGCAGGTGTCGGCGATTGGCTACGGCGCAATGGGCATTTCCGTTGCTTACGGCCAGAGCGATGCCGAGCAGGGCATCGCGACCATCCGCCACGCGTTCGAGAAGGGCATCACTTTCTTCGATACAGCTGAGGTCTACGGCTGGGGTGACAACGAGCAGATGCTTGGCCGTGCCATCAAGCCCTTCCGTGACGACGTCGTGATCGCGACCAAGTTCGGTTTTACCCGCGAGTATGGTTTCGATAGCAGGCCCGAACACATCCGCGAGGTGGTCGAGAACAGCTTGCGGCACCTACAGACCGATCGTATTGATCTGCTCTACCAGCACCGGCTCGACCCGCAGGTGCCGATCGAAGACGTTGCAGGTGCGGTCAAGGAACTGATCGCACAAGGCAAGGTGAAGCACTTCGGCCTGAGTGAGGTGGGTCCGCAGACATTACGGCGTGCGCATGCCATTCAGCCGATCACGGCGCTACAGACAGAATTTTCGCTGTTCGAACGGGACGCGGAGCAATTATTCGCTACGTTGAAAGAGCTTGGTATCGGCTTCGTCGCTTATTCTCCCCTGGGGCGCGGCTTCCTCACAGGCAGCGTCAAACCGGCGTCTGATTATCCCGAAGACGATATGCGCCGCACTGATCTACGCTGGCAGCCCGGAAATTTCGAGAAGAATCTCGATGCAGTCGAGAAGCTCACCGCTTTAGCGCAGAGCAAAGGCGCAACCGCGCCACAATTGGCGCTCGCCTGGTTGTTGGCCCAGGGCGATGACATCGTGCCGATTCCGGGGACACGTAATGCAGCGCGTGTAGATGAAAATGCGGCAGCTGCCGATTTAATTCTTGACGACAAGGACTTGGCCCTTATCAAGGACATCTTGCCGACAGGCGGTTTTGGTGGTCGCTATACCGAAGATCAGATGCCTCAGTGGGTCTGAGCTGTCAACCATGCAGGGCGGGTTCTCCCCCGCCCTGCTGGCATCGATAAACGCTATTCCAAAGGTCTTGGCGAGGGGCGCTGATACTTGGAAAACGTCTTGTGCAGTGAGGCGGCGCGCTCGTCGGCAACGACGTTTTCAACACTGCTCAGGCCACGCGATGCGATGACGGCCGAGGCTTTTGCATCGCCCAGCAGATAGGCCAGACGCAGGTAAGCCAGGCTGTCGACCAGGTTCTTGTTTGCGGTGTCGCTGACGTACACGTCCGACAGCCCGTAGTACGCATACAGGTTCCCCGCCACCGCGGCCCGCCGCAGGATGTCGATGCCCTGATAAAAACGGCCCGCCAGCGCGGTCTTTTTGCCGTAGATCACCGTTGCGGGCTGGTTGCCTGCCTGCGACTCGGCCTTGAGCTGATCCAGCGTCAGGGTTTCCAAGCGGGCCAGTTCGTGCTCCGTCGGGTAGCCGTGGCGCAGCAGCCACTGCGCCTCTGCATCGGAGTTGGCGATCAACGGCCCACCGGCCGGGCAGGCATTGGGGCCCTGCGGGCAGAGATAGCGCCTTGCCTGCTGGCTTACAGCGGGCGGCCTGCTGTTGACCGCTTGGTCGGGCGGTAGTGCGGCGGCGTTGCCTTGGGCGGTGTGGGACTGGCTGCTGCCCGCGCCGATGTGGGCGCCTTATCGGCTTGTGCGGGCTGGTCTTTGTCTGCGCAGGCGGCAAGCGCAAGGCACAGCGCTGCCAGGGGCAGGAGTTTGGTGACGTGCATGGGCCATCCGTTGCGGGCTGCAGTGGTATCGCCTGATGTTGCTTGATCCTGGGCCGCGATGCGACTGCATCCCCTGAGTGCGGGCCTGCGCTGGCCTTCAACGCCTGGCACTTCCCCTGGGTGCACCTCCCCATCGCGGCGCAGCGCACGCCGCCATTTGAGTTCCGCGACCTCCGCCTACGCCCCTGACCAGCGTTGTGCCCAAGCGGCGCCCGGCCGTGGCTGCGTCGTCCTGGCTCGCGCGGCTGCCGCAACGCAGCAAAGCGGACGCGACAGCAGCCGCCAAGCCCGTCTTTAAGCCCTAAAACGCACTGATCTTTGCGAAATCGGTCTGCTTGAGACGTTTCGCAACCCTCTTCTTACTTTTCCCGTATACCGTGACTAGCATCACACTTAATTGTGACCTGCGTCTCACTAAACGACGAGAAGAGGGATCTGGCGATGGACAACGGGATGGGGCTGCAGACGCAGCCGCTGGGAGCGCGGGTTGGGGCAGCAGGTGAGCCGTGGGCTGCGCTGCTGCCGGGATTGACGCGGCTTGCAGGTGACGCCCGCCCGGCCGCATTGCCTGGCGCAGCTGCGCCGGCCACCGACGCCATCAGCCTCAAGCGCCTGCTGCGCAAGGGCGCGCGCGGCCTGCTGCGCACCCTGCCCTGGCGGCACCAGGACCGGCTGTACTACCTGCACACCTTCGGCCGGCTGCCGGATCTGTACGCGCCCAAGTGCTTCAACGAGAAGATCCTCTACCGCAAGTGCGTGCACGGCGATTACCCGCTGTACCGGCGGCTGGCAGACAAGTTTGCGGTGCGCCCGTATGTGGCGGCCAGGATCGGCGAGGCGCACCTGATCCCGCTGCTGCTGGACAGCACCGACCCGCAGGAGCTGCTGCGCCTGCCCCAGTGGCGGCAGACCGTGATCAAGGCCAACCATGGCGCGGCGATGGTGGAGGTAGTGCGCGATGAGCCCGATGCGCAGCACAAGCGCCGCATCATCGAGCGCTGCGGCCAATGGCTGCAGACCGACTTCTCCGACAAGGTGCGCGAGATCCATTACCGCGATATTCCGCCGCGCATTCTGGTGGAGCAGTACATCGGCGATGCGCAGCAGGTGCCGGTGGACTACAAGTTCCACATGTTCCGGCAGGTGGACGGCAGTTTTCAGTACGTGCTGCAGGTGATTTACGGGCGCTTCGACACGCCGAAGTTGGGCATGACCTTCTTTGTGGGCAACCTGCACGAGGCCTTTCACCGCATCCGCGACGACGGGCGCGCACCGCCCTGCGCGCCGGCGCTGCTGGAACAGGCGTTGGAGCTGAGCAAGCTGCTGGCAAGTGACTTCGATTACGTGCGGGTGGATTGGTACATCCAGCACGGGCAGGTCTATTTCGGCGAGCTGACCTTTACCCCGGGTGCGGGGCTGGTCACCGGCCTGGACCGCGGGCTGGACCGGATGATGGGCGACATGTGGGTGCAGCGGCGTGCGCCGGTGGAAGCGGCGTTTCCCACGCAGGGTTTGGGCGCCAGCGCGCGGGTGCCGGTGCGGTGAGAGCGCTCGCCCGCCCCGTTCGGGCGGCAGGCAACTGACAGCGTGGCCTGAGCGCAGCACGCCTTTGCCTGGCATTGCTTGCTGCATGCGCGGCGCGCTCGTCACCGCAACGCGCTGCTGCGATGACGATTTGAGCGTGCCATATGCAGCGCGGCGTTTTATCCGCGCGCCTTCAGATGCAGCATGGGGTGATGCGCATACTGGCCGACACCGTGTTTGATGATCGGGTCCTGTGCGGTGATGGCGGCAATGTCCTGGTCGTCGGCAATCTGATACAGCGATAGACCAAAGCCGCCGGTTTCATCGATGACCGGGCCATGCGCCAGCAGCACGCCCTCGGCCAGGCGCTGGTCCAGAAACGCGGCATGCTGCTGCATCAGGGCTTTTTCCTGATCCGACATGGTGGCCAGAAAGTCCGCGCGCGGCGGGATGAATTTGCAGAAATACGCTTTCATTCTGGTGTACTCGTGGCAAAGGGGATGCGTCACGGCTTTAGCAAAGCCGTTGATCGGGTGATAACACGGGGGTTTTGCGCGGTTTACTTAATTGAATCAGCAGCTGGATTGGCGTTGCATGTAACGCACAGCACTCAGGCTGTTTTGATGCTTTTGAAAATCGCGCCTTCAAACATCTTTGGCAAGTAACTCTGCAGGAACAGGATCATGCCGGTCATCTTTCCGACCGGGTTGCTGAACTTGGGGTCCTTGGCCTGGATCAGCTTCTGGATGGTGTCCACCACGGCATCCGGTGCTTCTGCGGTGTCGATTCCCTTCTGGGTCGCTGCATTGGCCTGCCTGCGGTAAGCGTTGTAGTCGGAAATGGGGTTGCCGGCGGCAGGCACTGCGTTATGGCCCAGATTGGTCTTGAACCAGACCGGCTCCACCATGTTGACCTTGATATTGAACTGGGCAAGTTCGAACCGCAGCGATTTGAAATACCCCTGCACCGCGTGCTTGGAGGCCGCGTAATACGACAGGTTCGGCGGCCCGATCAGCGCCACGATGGAGCTGACAGTGATGATCTGCCCGCTCCGTTGCTTGCGGAAATACGGCAGCAGCGCGTTGGTGGTTTTGACCGTGCCCCAGAAGTTGGTTTCAAACTGCTGGCGGCCCACGTCGATGGCGGTTTCTTCGGCGATACCGGTGACCATGTAACCGGCGTTGTTGACCAGCACATCCAGGCGGTCGACCGATTGAAACAGCGTGGTGGCAAACGACTGGATCGAGGCGTCATCGTCGATATCCAGGCGCAGCAGCTTGAACGGCAGCTTGGCCTGGTGCTTTTCCGGCTCGCGGCTGGTGCCGATGACGTTGAAGCCCTGCTTATGCAGGTTGGTGGCCAGCAACAGGCCAAACCCTGAGGATGCGCCGGTGATCAGCACTGTCTTTTTCATCGTGGTGTCTCTGAAGAAATGCGGTTTAGGGAAGGTGGAGAAACGTCGCCAGCCATCGGCGTGCAGCTGCGCGGTGCCTGACGCTGACCTGCATTGCGGTGTGCGTTGATGCGGATAGATGCCGCGGTTGCCGCCGCGGCCTGGGCGCCCGTCACCTGCCTGAAACGCGCGGTTGGACTACCCATGCGCCGCATGCTAGTATCGATTTGATAGTGAGTCAATACGGAAATGATATGAACTCAAAAAATGCGTCGGACAGCCTGTGCCCGATCGCACGCAGCCTGACCTTCCTGGGCGATGCGTGGACGATGCTGATCCTGCGTGACGCCAATTCCGGGCTGACCCGCTTCGATCAGTTCCGGCAGAGCCTAGGGATTGCCCCGACCATGCTGACCAAGCGGCTGGCGACGCTGACCGAGGAGCGGCTGCTGGAAAAGCGCCTGTATTCCACCCGCCCGCCGCGCGAGGAGTACGTGCTGACCCAGGCAGGGCGCGATTACCTGCCGGTGCTGTTCATGATCGGCGCGTGGGGCAGCAAACACCGTGGCGAGGGCAAGCTGCTGCGTTTTCTGGATGCGGAAACCGGCACCGAGCTGCAGCCGGTCGCCATCGACGCAGTCACCGGTGCAGAGATCGGCACACGCGAGATCCGCATGGTGATGCCGGAGTAAGCGCGGCGGCGTGGTTGATGGCTCTCAGCATGCGTTGACGCCTGACGCGCTACCCTCGCGCGCCCTGGCTGCCCCGACCTGGGCGACTGCGTGACGCATTGGCGTCATGTTGCGCGCCGATGTCGAGGACAGCCACGCCGCACTTCCAATCACTACAAGGACGTCACCGTTGTCGCACGTTTCCCTACGCCGCTTCCTGCCGCTCGCCTGTCTGGGCCTGCTGTCTGCCTGCAACGGTGGCACGGCCACCCCCAGCGCGCCGCGCCCGGAGTCCGAGCACTTCACCCTTGCCGAGCTGCAGCAGCTTGGCTGCACCGTCACCGCCACGCCCAAACGCGATGTCCGCAAGATCCCGTTGCTGGGCGAGGTCGATGGCTATGGCGTGACCAGCACCAACGCCTGCGCGACCCACATGATCAGCCTGCTGCAGCCGATGAGCTACGAGGACGCGGTGTGGGAGGGCGCACGCAGCGCCGCCGGCACCTTTGCCAAGGAGCACGGGCTGGAGCGCGAGAGTTATGAAGGCCGGCTCGGTGAGTACAGCGAGATCGAGGTGTTCAGCCGCGGCGGCAAGCCGGTGGGCTTTGAATACAACGTGCAGGCAAAGGGCACCTTGCATTCGGTGGTCGTGCTCTCCGACAGCATCGCGCCGGATACGGCGTTCGAAGCGGTGATGAAGACCAAGCTGTGAGGGTGTGAGCCTGACTGACAACCGTTAGCTGGCGCGCCAGATCAATGATAAAGTGGCTACCACCTAATCGTTAACTGGATAACGCCATGACGACTCTGGTCAAGCTTGCGACCGCACGTGCCCTGGTCGACGCCAGTGCGGTCAGGCACGCATCGGTCATCGGGGAAGCCGGTGCCTGGACCGTGCAATTGCAGACCCATGACCAGACCCGTGTGCTGGCCACCAAGGCGAATGCGCCGCGCCGGTTTGGCAGCTTCGAAAGTGCGTTGAAGGTCTTGCGCGAGATGGGCATGCCATTGGACGTGCTTCACGTGGACGCTGCGCAGTGGGACGCCGAGGGCGGCAATGCGAAGCGCCGGCCTGACCGCTCCGAGGCGATGAAGGTCAAGGAGTTGGATGCACGCTATGCGGTGTCGCTACGCACCCAGACCGAGCATGCCCTGGCCGACCCCCGCCCCGCACTCTCCAGCGCGCAGGCGAAGCAGCAGATGGAGACGCTCAAGACGCAACACCGTGCGGCGCTTGAGGCAGCCCTGGCTGCAAAGGGCACGCGTGCGTGAGCGTGGCCTGGAAGCAGAGCGCGCTGGATGCGCGCACCGCGTTGCTCGCTTCAGCATTGGCGCGCGCGATCGAAATCTCCGACCCGCAGATTTATTTCGCCGCATGTGAACAGGACGACCGGATCGAAACCGAGGGCGACGCGCTGGATGGTGCCGCCACCTATCACTCTGGGCCACTGCCGGGAACGCGTTTGTACACCTGCCAGGACGGCAGATATCTCTTGATCTACACACGCGACGGCGACGATGTGCTGATCCTTGCCCTCGTACCTGCGCGCTCTGATTGGAAGCCGACGTAGTCAGGCGATCAATAGATCCATGACGCGTCGATGCTACCGAGCGATGGGCATACGCGACTGCTCGACGACATCGACAGCGCGCTACACCCCACCCAAGGGCTGCAGGCACAACCAGATCGCGCACCAGTGCGAGAGCGCGCCACCCAGCACGTGGGCGTGCCAGATGGCGCGGTTGTAGACCAGCGACTTGCGCACGTAGAAGGTGACGCCCACGGTGTAGAACGCGCCGCCGGCGGCAATCAGCCACAGCACGGTGCTGTCCAGGCCGGCGAGCAGCGGCTTGATCACCACGATGCCGGCCCAGCCCAGCAACAGGTAGATCACCACCCAGAAGCCCTTGGCGATGCCGGGCAGGAACAGCTTGGCGAACACGCCGAACAAGGCCACGCACCAGACGCTCAGGATCATGCTCCAGCGCCAGCTGCCATCGAGCGCGACCAGGAAGAACGGCGTGTACGAGCCGGCAATCATCACGAAGATGCCGGCGTGGTCGAACTTGCGCAGCATCGGTTGGCGCTGCGGCGGGGCGAAGTTGTAGGCCGCCGAGCAGGCAAACATCACCAGCAGGCCCAGCGCATACACGCAGGTGGCCACCACCATGGTCTGGCTGGCGTGCGCGCGCCACACCATCCAGGTGCCGCCAACAATGGCCAGGAACAGGCCGGCCGCATGCACGATCACATCGGCACGGCGGGCGGCAGGGGTCTTGTAGTGCGGAGCTGTGACGTTGGCAGACACGGGCACGGCGGTTCTTCGAGGTGGGGGAGCCCACTCACATGCAAGGCGGCCATGACGCAGTGGGGGCAACAGGATACCCGGCTTGCTGAATCCGCTCAGTGAGGCAGGCTGGGCGCGCGGGCGCCGGTCTCATACCCTGAGACATCCTTTTTGTTTGATCTCCCGCTTTGGGAGCCTTTGCCGTATGCCTCCGTTTGCCCTCGCTCCCCGCACCGAAACCGCCGAACGCGCGCTGGCCACCACCGACGGCCGCCCCAGCCGCGACGGCGCACTGCTCACCGAACGCCTGGAGCGCCGCTACCACGACCGCATCACCGGCAGCTTCACCCTTCCCGGGCGCGAGGGAAGCTACGCGCCGATTCCCGACGATGTGCCCAGCGCATTGGCCGATGCCCTGCACGCGCGCGGCATCAGCCAGCTCTACAGCCACCAGGCCGATGCGTGGGCGGCCACCCAGCGCGGCGAGCATGTGGCGATCGTGACGCCCACCGCCTCGGGCAAGTCGCTGTGCTACACGCTGCCGGTGGTGAGCGCGGCGATGACCAGCGGCGCCAAGGCGCTGTACCTGTTCCCGACCAAGGCGCTGGCGCAGGACCAGGTGGCCGAACTGCTGGAATTGAACCGCGCCGGCGAGCTCGGGGTGAAGGCCTTCACCTTCGACGGTGATACGCCCGGCGATGCGCGGCAGGCGATCCGGTTGCATGGCGATATCGTGGTGAGCAACCCGGACATGCTGCACCAGGCGATCCTGCCGCATCACACCAAGTGGGCGCAGTTCTTCGAGAACCTGCGCTATGTGGTGATCGACGAGATCCACACCTACCGCGGCGTGTTCGGCAGCCATGTCACCAATGTGCTGCGCCGGCTCAAGCGCATCTGCGCGTTCTATGGCGCCACCCCGCAGTTCATCCTGTGCTCGGCCACCATCGGCAACCCGCATGCGCACGCGCAGGCCCTGATCGAAGAGCAGGTGCATGCCATCACCGAATCCGGCGCACCCACCGGCGACAAGCATGTGCTGTTGTGGAACCCGCCAGTGGTCAATGCGGACCTGGGCCTGCGTGCGTCGGCGCGTTCGCAGAGCAACCGCATTGCGCGCATCGCCATCAAGAGCGGGCTGAAGACGCTGGTGTTCGCACAGACGCGCTTGATGGTGGAAGTGCTGACCAAGTACCTCAAAGACATCTTCGACCATGACCCGCGCAAGCCGGCGCGCATCCGCGCCTACCGCGGTGGCTACCTGCCCACCGAACGCCGCGAGGTGGAGCGTGCGATGCGCGCCGGCACCATCGACGGCATCATCTCCACCTCTGCGCTGGAGCTAGGCGTGGATATCGGTGCACTGGACGTGGTGATCCTCAACGGCTATCCCGGCAGCGTGGCGGCCACCTGGCAGCGCTTCGGCCGCGCCGGGCGGCGCCAGCAACCGGCGCTGGGCGTGCTGGTGGCCAGCTCGCAACCGCTGGACCAATACGTGGTGCGGCACCCGGATTTCTTTGCCGATGCCTCGCCCGAACATGCGCGCACCGCGCCGGACCAGCCGCTGATCCTGTTCGACCACATTCGCTGCGCGGCGTTCGAATTGCCGTTCATTGCAGACGAGCCGTTCGGGCCGATCGACCCGCTGGTGTTTCTGGAAGCGCTGGCCGAAAGCGAGGTGATCCACCAGGAAGGCGACCGCTGGGAATGGATTGCCGACAGCTACCCAGCCAACGCGGTGAGCCTGCGCTCGGTGGCGGACGGCAACTTCGTTGTGGTGGACAAGACCGACGGCAAGCAACAGATCATCGCCGAGGTGGATTATTCGGCCGCCGCGCTCACCTTGTACGAAGGCGCCATCCACATGGTGCAGAGCACGCCGTACCAGGTGGAGCGGCTGGATTGGGAAGGCCGCAAGGCGTATGTGACGCGCACGCACGTGGACTACTACACCGACAGCATCGACTACACCAAGCTCAAGGTGCTGGACCGCTTCGACGGTGGCGTGGCCGGGCGCGGCGATTCGCACCATGGCGAAGTGCATGTGGTGCGGCGCGTGTCCGGCTACAAGAAGATCCGCTACTACACGCATGAAAACATCGGCTACGGGCCGGTGAATCTGCCCGACCAGGAACTGCACACCACGGCGGTGTGGTGGCAGTTGCCGCAGGCGACCCTGGGCAAGGCGTTTGCGTCCAAGCAGGATGCACTGGATGGATTCCTGGGCGCGGCCTATGCCTTGCACGTGGTGGCCACGGTGGCGGTGATGGCCGATGCGCGCGACCTGCAAAAGGCCGTGGGCAACGGCGACGGCGCCTGGTTTGCGGTGGCCGACCAGACCGGGCGCGGGCAGCTGCGCGGCGTGGAAGAAGGCGACGCGGCCACGGTGGAATTGCAGCAGGCATTCGTGCCCACGGTGTACCTGTACGACAACTTCCCCGGCGGCGTGGGCCTGAGCGAGCCGCTATGGCTGCGCCAGGCCGAGCTGCTGCAGCGCGCGGACGAGTTGGTGCGGCGCTGCGATTGCAGCGCCGGTTGCCCGGCGTGTGTGGGCCCGGTGCTGGCCGCGCACGAGGAAGGCAAGGGGGAATCGCCGAAGTCGCTGGCATTGACGGTGTTGGCGTTGTTGTTCGATCCGGATGCACCGCTGCGGCATGCCACGCAGGTGGACGACGACCTGGCGCTGGACGTACTTGCATGAGTGTGAGTGCGGACCGGCTGCGCTTGCTGCGCCGGCAGGCCGGGCATGCGGATGTGCGTGCGCCTGCGGCGGGTGCCGACGGCGATGCACTGCAAGCTGCAGTGGCATCAAGTGCGAAGGAAGTGGAGGCCGCACGGGTCGGTGAGGTCACGCAGCCGGCTTCCGGCGCGGCCACGCAGGGCATGCCGCCTGCACCCGGTGATGCTCCGGGTGTGAGCGCGGAACGCCTGCGCCTGCTGCGCCGTCAGGTCGGCGGGCTGACGCCTGCATCGCGCAAGGACGATGCGGTGATGCCGACACGTGCGCAGCGTGCAGCGGTCTCCAGCACCGCGTCACCCGCTGCACGCTTGCCGTCGCGCGATACAGCCGCGACGCCTCATGACGCCGCGGCCGCTCGCCCGCACGAAGCGCGCACCGCACCGGCACTCACGCGCCGCACCTTGCAGTCGCCGGTTACGGCACCGCCTGCGCGTGACGCATCGGTGTTTGCGTGGGTGGAGCACGATGTGCGTCACAAGCCGGCGTTGCCATCGGCTGCCGACGCCGATGCCATCAACGCGGTGGATACGGAGATCGCACGCCATTGGCCAATGGCGCGCAGCGCAGCGACACCGTCGGCAACACCCATGGCGCCGACACCACCGCCGCAACCACGCGCCGACATTGCCGGCCTGCGCAAGATGATCGGCATGCGCGAGCGTGCGGTGTCGGCGCAGACACCCGTGCGCGCGCCATCGAACGACCGGCACCTGCCGGGAACCGAGATCGCGCCTGGCCTGCATCTGATCGAAGCGTTTCTGCCGCAGGCCATTCCGTGCGAGGCGCTCTCGCTGGCGTTTGCCAAACGCGACGATGCGGTCGACCCGCTGGACCTGCTGTTCTTCGACACCGAAACCACCGGCCTGGCCGGCGGCACCGGCACGCGCGCCTTCATGATCGGCGTGGCGCAGTGGTGCACCGATGCCATGCAAGGCAGCGGCCTGCGCGTGCGCCAGCTGATGATGTCCACCATGGCCGCCGAAAGCGCCATGCTCGACCTGTTCCGCACCTGGCTGACACCGCGCACGGTGCTGTCCAGCTACAACGGCCGCTGCTATGACGCACCATTGCTGAAGACACGCTACCGCCTGGCGCGGCGCGGCGACCCGATTTCTGCGTTGGACCATGTGGACCTGTTGTTCCCCACCCGCCGCCGGTATCGCGGCACCTGGGAGAACTGCAAGCTGGCCACCATCGAGCGGCAGCTGCTGCGCGTGGTGCGCGAGGACGACCTGCCCGGCTCTGAAGCCCCCGCCGCCTGGCTGAGCTACCTGCGCGGCGGCAGCGCGCGCAACCTGCGCCGCGTGGCCGACCACAACCACCAGGATGTGGTGACGCTCTCGCTGCTGATGCAACGCCTGGTGGCGGTCGAGGCGCAGGACCGCGAGGTGATTCCGTTGATGGACGCGGTGTAGGCATCGATGCCACACCGCGCTGAGGCACCGCTTTGCCTGCGTGCCGTGATCGGCACCAACGATAACCTGCTGATCCCGCTGCACCCTGCGGACGCGCGCACCGCGCAACGGTTGGAGACTGCACGTCAGGCGTTGATGAACCTGCCCCGGCTGCAGCGCCCGACTACACCCACTTCCAGTTCCATATCTCACTCGCCTACCTGTGCGAGACACTCGATGCCGCGGAGCAGGCGGACTACCGTGCTGCAGTGCGCGACTGGCTCAAGCGACTCGCGGCAGCGCGCCCGATCACCGTCCCGCATTTCCATTTGTACGTTTGCGACATGGATGCATTTCGGACAGTGCGGGAAGTTTGATGCGCGGAATGCAGCGATGCCGTTTAGTCCCTCTCCCACCGGGAGAGGGGTTGGGGTGAGGGTGCGCAATCTCGCTTGGTTAGGCCAACATTCTCGATCCAAGCACGTCCGTCGATTTTTGCAGTGCGGGAGCTGCGGTGCTTCCCCGCCCTGCCCCCACTCCGCGCTGGCAGCACAGGCACTCCAACGCGCGCGCGCAGGTTGATGTTGCACGTGATCGATCACGTGCCGACGCTGGCAGACACCGCATACGGCGTTGCACTAGATGCCCTCACCCGCCTCCGACACCTCGGTGGTCATCTGCCAGGCAGCAAACTCCTGCTCGAAGTCGCCCAGCGTCAGCAGCCCCATGCAGGCATGCGCGCCAATCGGCAGCGGCTGGCCAGCGGCGAGTTTGCGAACCAGCAACACCGCCGCGAAGCACGGAATTTCCGGCCCATGCAGCATGGGCGCGGTGAGGTCCCATTGCAGCTGCAGTGGATGCGCAGCACCCTGCTCGGCCGTGGCCTGTCCGGTACCGCGTAGCTCCACGCGCATGCCGCCCAGGTCGGTGCCGAAGCGGTTGAACCAGCGCGCGGCGTGCGCGAACACCTCGGCCAGGCGCTGCATCGGCAACGGCAGGCCGCAGCGGCGTAACCATGCGACAACAGCCAGGCAGCGCTGCAGGAACGCCACTTCCAGCGCCGCACGGAATTGCACGGTCTGCACGCCGGGATAGCGCTGCGGCAACAGCTCGTGATCGGGCACGTCGCAAGGCGCCGCCAGGCGTGGGGCGAGCTGGGCGAACCGCACGCGCGTGGGCCGTGCCCACCCCACCACCTGCTGCCAGCGGCCAGCCTGCCACCAGTGGAAAGGCGCGCCGCAGTACGACAGCACCGCACGCACCGTGGCCAGGCCCAGCGGCGTGCCCTGCGCGGGCGCGATGACCATGCGGATCTCCTGCAGCGCCGAAAAGCGCGGCAGCAGTGCGTCGATCACGGCGCTGGACAGTGCCGGCAAGGTGCTGGCCCCGCTGATCGCCACGCGCTGCGCCTGGCGTGCAGTGGCGTCCATCGCGCCGGCGAAGTCACGTACGAACGCACGGCCGTCGGCCAGATCGATGTAATGCATGCCGGCCTGCAGGCAGCTGCGCGCCACCGCGTAGTCCTGGCCCTGGAACGGGCCGGCGGTGTGCACCACCGCATCGGCGCCGGTGGCGGCCAGTTGCGCGGCAAAGTCGTGCGCATCGATATCCAGGCGGCAGGTAGAGATGCTGCCGGGTGCGATACCCGGCCACTTGGTCGCCACATCGCCCGGATGCCGCCCGGCTGCAATCACATGGATCCGCGCCGTTGCCGCCAGCGCACGCACGATGCGTGCACCGAAGTGGCCGAAGCCGCCCAACACCACTACCCGATACGTCATCGCCTGCTCGCCGTCTGTGTCTATGCACAGTATCGGCGAGCGCACCGTGTTACATGCACCTGCATCTGCACGCGCGGCGTGGCGCAGTGCAGCTAACCGGCGATGCGCGTCGCGCGGCCGCTTCTCAATGCTTCGCGCAACACCTTCAAGGCTTGCCGCGTCGCCAGCCTGGAAGCACCGGCCTGCTTGCTCGCCAACACGGCCTGCTGTTGCGCCAGGGCATGTTGCTGCTGCGCCAACGCCTGCAATGCATCGGGCGTGGCAGCGTGCTGCGCTGAGCTGGATGCAGCCGCCGATGCTGTGCTGGTCGAAGCCTGCAGCTGGCGCGGTTCGGCTTGTGCAGACAACTGCGCGGCGAGTGCGGCTTGCCGTTCGCTCAAGGTGTGCTGGCGTGCGGCTAATTTGGCCTGTGCGTCGGCCAATTGCTCGCTGCGCAGATGCGCTACGCCCAGCTGATGCAACAAGGTTGGATCGCGCACCAGGTATTGCTTCCCATCGGCACGAAACCACAGCACGCGCGCGCCATTGCCTGCGTAGCGTCGTGCCGTCTGCAGATCATCGGGCGTGCCGTGCATCACTTCGCGATTGCCGTGCACCAACACGTAGGCGTCGCCTTCGGACGGGATGCTTGCGGCCGCGTTACCGCAGGCTCTGTTCACGCTTGCAGGCAGGCGTGCGGGTGCTGCTGGTGCAACCGCTGCCGGGGATGCAATCGGCCTTGTCGGTGCAGGCGCAGCTGGCAACGCGCGAACTGCTCTAACCGCGGGCGTTGCTGATGCAGCTGCAGGCGACGCGGATGCGACCGGTGCGACTGGAGACATCGCAGGCGCGCGCAATGCAGAGGCACAAGACGAGGCCTGCGCGAAGGTCATATCAGCTACTGCTAGTGCAGCCGTTGCGCTGCCCACAGGCGAAACACGCGCGATGGAAACAACCGGCATTATCGAAGCACTGGCGGGAGCAGCCAGCAACGGCGCAGCAAGGGAGGTGCGTACGAGGGCAACCGCAGGTGCCGCAGAGGCGGTTGCGATCGCGGCGGGGCCGGTTGCTGCAGCAAGCGCCAGCAGCAACGCCGAACGCAGGCACAGCACTGGAACAGTGGTCTGGATCATGTGAGATCTCCACGAGAGGCACAGTGAGTTGGGTGCCGCCTGCGCAGGGCACGCAGGCGGATGGAACAGCGATCACGCGGCCACGGCGTTGCCGACGCTGCAGGCGTCGCTACGCAGGAGTGCCGGGCTGTGGCGGGCCCTTGGTGATGCGGGTGCTGCCTGTTCCCGACGCGAAGCCAGCGCGTTGCGTCGGCGGGTGCCTGGCGTCAGGACGTGCTGACTGCGGCCGCCTGTCTGCCGGCCGTGTACGGCCGGAACTGGAGTGAGGCTGCACGCCACGCGTTGCCGCTGTGGAGCTACCAGAGACCCGTGCTGAGGTGACGCGCGGTCTGCAACGACCCCACAACGGTTGGCTCTTTAATGTTCGGTCGCTGCGTCGCCTCGCTACCTGCAGCGGCCGGCAAGACGCTGCGCGCGGCCGTCAGCTGGTGCGATGGTGCGCTCAGCAGGCTGCGCCCGGAACCGGAGCAGGCACCTGGTCCATGCCGACCCCGGTCACCGGCCGTACCCGCCCGACGGTGAGCGCGGTGGCCAGGTTCATGGCTGCTAGTTGTTCTGCGCCTGTTCTGCCTCTGCTTGCGCTTGTTCGGCGTCCGCCTGTGCTTGCGCCATCTCGCGTTGCGCCTGCGCGGCTTCCCGTTGCCCGCGCGCAGCCTCGGCGCGGGCCTGACGTGCGGCCTGTTTGCCCATCTCGGCCTGCTGCCGGGACACCTCAGCCGCCTGTCGCACTGCAGCGGCGTACGCGTATTGCGCCTGGCGATGCTGCTGGGCCATGTCGCGGATCTGCTGCTCGGCTTCGCGCGCCTGCTGTTGCGCGTCCTGTTTGGCCTGCGCCAGTTCCGGGCCCAACGCCGCCAATTGTTCGCGTGCGTCCTGTAATGCGTCCTGCGCGGCCTGCATCTGGTCCTGTTGCAGTTCCTGGTCGTGGTCGTTGGCAGCGAGTGCATCTTGCAGCGCGGCCTGCGCGTCGCGCGTGGCATCGCGGCGGATGCGGTCCAGGTCGAGATTCCAGCCGCTATGCGTTGGATCTGCATCCTCGTCGTGGAGCGGCTCGGCGCCCAGCACATCGGCGATGACACCGTGCGCGGCAGGGGCAGCGGCGTGCGCAGGCGCCGCCGGAAGCGCGGGTGCAGGCAACGCGCTCATCGGCGCTGCAGCATCCGCGGGGCCTGCAGCGCTGCTGACCTGTGCGCGTGCAGCGCGTGGTGCTGCCGGGGTCGTTACCACAACCGGCCGCATGCCGGGGGACGGCGCCGGCACCGGCATGGCGACCAGACGCAGCGGCATCACCCCGCAGACGGCCACCGTGGCCAGGATGGTAGCGGCGGCCAGCCGCGGAAAGGCGCTGGTGTCCTGCAGCAGCAGCAGCCTGCGCTTCAAGCTCAGGAGCGAAGGCGACGCACTTGCCACGCCACCGAGCGGGCGCGGCGCCACGCCAAACTGCAGCAGCAACCGTCCATAGTCATGGCGGCAATGCCGGTGCCCGGCAACCACCGCGGCATCGCAGGCCGCTTCGCGGGCAATGGCGTACTCGCGCGCGGCCAGGTGCACCAGCGGATGGAAGAAGAACAGGTGCTGGGCCAGCGACGGCAGCAAGCCCCACCACAGGTCGCGGCGGCGCAGGTGGATCAGCTCGTGGGTCAGCGCCATGTCCAGGTCGTTGTCGGGCATCTGCGCCAGGCGCTTGGCCGGAAGCAGCAACACCGGCTGCCACGGGCCGATCAACTGCGGCGAATCGATCTGCGAGGACAAGCGCAACGCGGGCGGGCGCGACAAGCCATGCGCCTCGGCGGCCATGTGCAAGGCCTGCACCAGCGCGGTATCGGTGCAAGGCGTCGCCGCACGCACCAATGCGCGGCTACGCCGATAGGCGCGCACCGTGCCGGCCGAAACCACCAGCACGCCGGCCAGCCACAGCGCAAACACCCCTGCCGCCCAGGGCGACCAGGTGCTGAGGTGCATGGCCTGCGCGGTGGCACTGGCGGTGGCCGCCGTCGATGCCGCAGCGGCGGCGGTTGCCGCCGGCGCCACCGCCTCGGCGGTGCCCACTGCAGTGGCCACGGTGTGCGCCGGCAGCACCGGCAACTGCACCGGGCTGCTCCACACCAGGCCCACCACCGCCTGCACGCCCACCAGCCACCACAGCCAGGCCTGGGTCGCAGCCGGCAGGCGTCGCAGGCTGCGGCACAAGACCCACACCACCACTACCAGCACCGCGGTCTGCATGCTGGTGGCGCCAAGCTTCCATAACACCGCTTCGATCTGGGGCGACATGACTCAATCCTCCTTGCGCTGCGATTGCAGCTTGGCGACCAACGCTTCGAGTTCGGCCAGTTCGGTGTCGCTGACGTCGACGCGCTGCGACATCCACGCCACGAACGGCGACACCGAGCCCTGCAGGGTCTTTTCCACAAACTGACCCACCGCACCGCGCACCACATCGTCCTGGCCGGCGGTGGCGCTGTAGCGGTACATGCCGTCTACCTGCTTGCGGCGCAGAAAGCCCTTGGTGCGCAGGCGCTCCATCATGGTCAGCACCGTGGAGCGGGCAAGCCCGCGCGGCTCGCCGAAGGCGGCCGCCACTTCGCCCACGCTGGCATGCCGCTGTTCTTCGATGTGTTGCAGCAGGGCCAGCTCCTGGTCCCCGATGGTCTTGCCGCGCATGCCGCTCTCCCTGACTACAGTTGTCGCTACCGTAGCCGTGACTACAGCTGTCGTCAATAGGTCGGATGGCAGGGGGCCGGAGGTGCGGCTGCGGCTGCGGCTGCCGGATTAGGCCGAACGCAACGGCCGAGCGGAGAATGCCTCGGCCATGTTGTTGAACAGCAGGCCACCGCGTCGCTCAAGCGGTGGTACCAGCATCAACGCAAAGCGCCTGGCCCAACTTCGGCGACAGCATCGGGTACCGGCATCCGTTGCTCGTCAACTGCATCGCGATGTGCACGCCCGTGTAGCCGTGTGACTCGCCGGCGAGAGATACCGGCGCTTCGCAGCGTATGAGCGGAAATGCCCGCATTTACCTGAAGACCGGGATCGTTCCGGAAGCCGTGGTTCTGTCGCCTGCATCCTTCATTTTCTTTCCGAGCGCCCGGATGCGCTCTTCACCGATGGCCAGGGCCCGTGCGTTGGTGTGCACCGAGTAATAGCCAAGGTGCAAGGCGTGCGGATGTGGAATCGCCGAGCCAAGCACGAAGACGGCACTAGCCCTGCCACGTGCTTCAAGCACGATGGGTGCGCCGTCGTCGGCAAACACCACCAGGTCGCCGCGCTGCAGCGGTGTGCCGGCATCGAGCGTGCCGCTGGCAACGGCCAACCACCCCACCAGGTGACCGGCGGGCGGTTTATAGGTCCAGCGCTCGCCGGGCTTCAGTGTCACCAATAAGTAATTGATGCCGTCGGGAGCATCGACCGGACTTTGTGCGCCCTCGTAGTGACCGATCACCACATGCGCTGGCCCAACCTTGGCCATGTGCTGCGCTTGGATGTAGTGGCTCTGCGGCTCCGCCAGTTCCAATGCTGCCGGCAGTGCTAGCCATAGTTGGAAGCCCTGGATGCAGGAAGCATCGGCTGGTAGGGCCATCTCTTTGCCATGCCACACGCCACGGCCGGCGCGCATCCATTCCACGCCGCCATAGCCGATGGTGCCGCGACCACGTGCGGGGTCGTGGTAATGCATGCGGCCTTCGGTAAACACCGTGACGGTAGCGATCCCCGAATGCGGGTGCAGCGGCATGTCGGACATCGTATGGATGATGGGCCCTTGCGCATCGAAGATATCGAGGAAGACGAACGGTTTCAGGGCTTGCCCAAGGTCGGAGGGGCTCATGAGTCGCGTGATGGGCCCACCGGCGCCATTGCCGCGCGTCCGGTGGGTGATCGCACGGAGCGGCGGCGACGCAAGAGAAGCCAGCGGGGAAGAGATCGGCAGCGAAAGCGTCTTCATGGCGCGCTCCTGATCAGGCCGAGCGCACTGTGCGCAGCGCGGCCGTGACGCGTGCGCGATTCAACCAGGCGATCGTCGCGGTCACCACCATCAGGAAGATGGCCGGCACCGGGCTACCGCCGATGACGAACAGGTGCACGCCGGTCGCGACGAACATCATGGCCGCAAGCACTACAGCGCTGAAAGCGAATGTCGTCGGCAACAGCAACGCGATGGCGCCGATGATTTCGATCGCACCGGTGACGATGCGAAACCACTGGCCCAGACCGATGTGATCGAACACTTCGACCATCATCGGAACACCTGCCAGCTTGGCAGCACCGGCAGCGAAGAACGCCACGGCGGCGAAGAGCCGCAAGGTCCAGGACAGACCGTGAATGACACGCCCGGATGTGGCTTGCTTGGATAGGGAGGATGTAGGCATGAGATGTTGCTCCAGAAAAGATGGGCTGCGCTTGGTGATTGGCCGGCGTGTGCCGGACGAAGTGAGATCAGAGCGTTCCGCTCGGTGAAACGCTGGCCGTGCGTTCGCCCCTGAGCAAACTGTGGCGTCCCCATTGCCGCTAAGCTAGCCGCGTCAAGCGACATGCCGTGTCGCATAAACCGGAACGCCACATGGAATTCGAGGACCTGCGAACCTTCGTCGAGGTAGCCGACGCAGGCGGAGTGTCGCCAGCGGCCAGGCGCCTGGGCCTTGCCAAATCCATCGTCAGCCGTCGTCTGATCCGGCTCGAGCGAGAACTGGGGATACAGCTGCTCGCACGCACCACCCGCGGCGCGGCCGTCACCGAGGCAGGCGCGACATTTCGAGAGCACGCCGCGCGCATGTGCGCCGAGATGGATGCCGCACGCGAGACCATCCTGCCTGCCGGCGATCTGCGTGGCCGCCTGCGGATTGCGGCGCCGCTGACGTTCGGCCCCACGCATTTGGCCCCCGTGCTCGCCGAACTGGCCAGTCGGCATCCAGCGCTGCAGGTGCATGCCTGCTACAGCGATCGCTTTATCGACATCGTCGCCGAAGGCTTCGATTGCGCAATCCGGCTCGGATATCTCGCCGATTCAAACCTGGTTGCACGTCGCGTGGCGCCAATGCGTGGCAGCCTGGTGGCCACGCCCGACTACCTGCGCAAACACGGGGAACCCGACACACCTGCGGCACTGCTGACGCATGAGGCATTGTTGCAGGGTACGGAAAGCTGGCGGTTGATGGACGGCGACAAGATGGTGACGCTGCATCCACGCGGTCGCTTCAAGGCCGACAACGGCACCGCGATTGCCTCCGCTGCGCTTGCCGGCCTCGGCATTGCGGCACTGCCGGACTTTCTCATCGCCGATCACCTTGCCTCCGGTGCACTTGTCCGTGTCATGACCAGATATCCACCTCCGGAGGCCGGCCTGTATGTCGTTCGAGCGCCAGCCGCTCACCCTGCGCGCAAGATCCGTGTCTTGACCGATCTGTTGATGGAGCGCTTCGGCGGCGCTGTCTGAAGTTCAGTGGCGGCAACGCTTCAGAAATTTTCGTCCAGCGCCGCCACTGCAAAGGTGCGCGTTCCTGCGAGCGATGGCGCCATCGCTACCCCTTCAACACAAGCGATACGTCTGGATATCTGTCGCACATGAAATCCACGAAGGCGCGAACCTTGGGTGCAGCAAGACGCCTGGAGGTGTGCAACACCCACAGCGCCGGTTCCACGCCGGAGATCGTGCCCCATTGCACCAGTTCGCCACGCGCAAGTTGGTTCCATGCAATCGACTGCGGAATCAACGCCACACCACCAGCTGCAATTGCCGCGTCGCGGATCATCAGGAATGAGGAAAACCGCAGCCTTGGAATGGGCTCCAGGACCAGGCGCCCGTCATCGAGAGCCCATGTAGTCGGCTGGAAGCTCGACATCACGACAGCGGCAACGGGTGTGATCGTGCTGCTGGTAGGCATGGCGATGCCGGGCGCGGCCACGACCACCAGGCGATCCTTGGCAAAGCAGCGACCAACCAGGCTGCTGTCCGGGCTTGGGTTGATCCGGATGGCCACATCGTACTGTTCTTCCACCAGATCGACGGTTCGATCTTCCGCCACTACCTCAAGCACGATCTCCGGATAGGCCGCGCAGAACTCCGCGCCGATACGGCCCATCGCCAGCTGCGAGAACAGCGCCGGTGCTGCCACGCGCAGACGCCCGCGCGGCACAGAAAGGCCCTCGCGCGCGGCGGCCATGGCCTCGGCCACCTCGCTCAGCGGCACTTCGGTACGGTCCATCAGCAGTTGCCCCGCTTCGGTGAGCTTGAGGCCGCGCGGGCTGCGCTCCACCAGCCGCACGCCCAGGTGCTCTTCCAGCTCGGCAATGCGTCGCGACAACGTCGCCTTGGAGCGGCCACTGGCGCGACTGGCCTTGCCCAGGCCCTGGTTGGCAGCGACCAGCGCGAAATCGATCAGGGCATTGAGATCCATGGTGTTCCACATTTGAGACGGGTCGTCCACATCTTGGCGTCTTCGTACTGTCGGTGCAACGGCATATGGTTTCCCTACCGCGACGCACCGGCCACACCGCAACGCGCACCACTCCTCCCGCCGGCCAGTCGCGCTGACCCCGTCATTTCTCACATCACACCAGGAGATTCACCATGAGCATTCTCGTCACCGGTGCCACCGGCACTGTCGGTTCCCTCGTCACCCAAGGCCTGGCCGATGCCGGCGCACAGGTCACAGCGCTGGTTCGCCAACGGGGCAAGCGCTCCTTCCCGGCAGGTGTCACCGAAGTGGTGGCAGACCTCACCGACGTCGCGTCGATGCGCGCGGCACTGGCATCGGCGCGCACCCTGTTCCTGTTGAATGCGGTCACCCCCGACGAAGTGACGCAGGCACTGATCGCCTTGAACCTGGCCAAGGAAGCGGGCATCGAACGCATCGTCTATCTGTCGGTGATCCACGCCGACAAGTTCACCAACGTGCCGCACTTCACCGGCAAGCACAGCGTCGAACGCATGATCGAACGCCTGGACATCCCCGCAACCATCCTGCGTCCGGCGTACTTCATGCAAAACGAAGGCATGGTGCAGCAGACGATCACCGACTACGGCGTTTACCCGATGCCGATCGGCGCGAAGGGCATCGCCATGATCGATGCACGCGACATTGCCGAGATCGCCGTGATCGAACTGCTGCGCCGCGACCGCGCAGACGGCCCGCTGCCGCGTGTGACGCTCGACCTGGTTGGCCCGCAGGCGCTGACCGGCGCGGATGCTGCCAGGGTGTGGAGCGCAGCGCTCGGCCGTGAGATCGCCTACGCCGGCGATGACGTAGCGGCCTTCGAAGCGCAATTGGCTAGCTACGGTCCGTCCTGGCTGGCCTATGACATGCGCCTGATGATGGCCGGCATCCAGCGCTTTGGCATGCACGCGGCCGAGGGCACGGTTGAAACATTGCAGGCCATGTTGGGGCGCCCGCTGCGCAGCTATGCAGACTTCGTGCGCGAAGCGACGGCGTGGGCGTGATCGCTAATGCACAGCACGCGCGCACCTTGCGCGCTTGCTGTGCACCGTGCGCAAGAGGCCGCGCTGCATGCCATGACACTGCAGCGCGGCAGCGTTGCTTCACAGCGCAATCCGGTTTTCACCACGCGTGTTGCGCAACATCCGCCGATCGACACCGTCAACGCGCCTGCGCCGGCACCAGATCGAAGACCTGTTCGGTTGCCGCATCCACCGCAGCGCGCGTGTACAGCAGCGGAAAGTAGCGGCCCTGCAGCCACAGCGGTGCAAGGTCGCGGTAATGCGGGCTGGCCGGGTCGCCGGACTGGCCGGGGTAGTTCATGGCTCTTGAGTTGTCCCAGTTGCCCAGGTCGATGATCAGGCGTGCAGAAGGGCCGATGGTCTGGCGGAAATCGACCGGGTCGTAGCTGGATTGATTGGGCGTATACGGGCTGCCGCCCTTGGCGAACGGGCCGACATCGAGCAGCGTACGGTCGGCGCCGGCCACGGCGCTCATCGCATGCGAAACCTTGTTGGTGTGCAATGTTCCCCATTGCCATTGGCTGGGATCGGGGCCCTGCAGTGCGACCAATGCCTGGTACGCGCTGCGCAACGACTCCAGCAGCAGCTGGTCGCGGCGCGCTGCAGGCGTGGCACCGAACGCGGCGCCGGGATGCTAAAGCGCATCCAGCATGGCCGCGGCATCGGGCGCGCCGAAGCTGGCGGCTTCTGACGGGCGTAGTCGCAGCGCCTTGTAGGCATCGCCGAGGTAGCGGCTGAACCAGACCTCTTCCAGCGCTGCGGCAGCAGACGCTGCGCTGACCTCGCCATTCCATGGGCGCAGCAACGCGAGTGCGGCGCTTGTTGCAGGGTCCTGCGACTGCAGCGGCTTCAGCAGCGCGACCAGGCGCTGCGCCGGCAACGAGACCTGGTCGTTCTGCAATTTTTCCGAATCCTCCAAGGTCACCTTGGGCAGCTGCGAGAGCACCTGGGTGATGCGCGCATGACGTGCGTCGTTGGCCCACTCGAAGCCGAGTTTGCGCTGCGCAACAGGGTAGTCCTTAGGCAGGTTCATCTCGTTGGAGGTGGTGATGAAGCCGGTTTTGGGATTTTGTGACGAGGGCAGCGCGTCGTTGTTCCAGAAACCGTTCCACTCATACCGCCCATCGCCAGGCACCGGCAGCAAGCCATCGCCGTGATCGCGGCGCGGCGTCATGCCCGCAGTGGCCCAACCGATGTGTCCTTCGACATCTGCGTAGACCTGATTGACCGACGGCGCGCCCCAGTGCGCGAGCGCGGCCTTGAATTGCGCAAACGAGGCGCTGCGCAGATAACGCAGCGAACCCAGGTACGGCGCGGCGCCGGGCTGGCTCCATACCGACCGCAGCGCGTACGCCAGATGTCTTTCGGCATCGGTATAGATCACCGGCCCATGCCGGGTGAATTGCAGCGCCACCGTCACCGGGGCTGCGCCACGCACGGCAATCCGTTCGTGCTCGGTACGCAGCGGCTCCCACTGGCCCTGGTACCAGTACGCCGCGTTGTCGTCGGGGCGCAACCGATAGACGTACAGATCTTCCTGGTCGATATTGAAGATGGTCAGGCCGAACGCGCTGGTGCGGTTATGCCCGATCGCAATGCCGGGCGCGGTGGGCTCGCCGGCACCGATGATGTCCAGGCCGGGGCTGGAGAGATGCACGAAGTAGCGCAGGCTGGGCACGCTGTAGGCCCGATGCGGGTCGTCCGCCAGCACCGCATGGCCGGTGGCGGATTTTTGCGGCGCGATGACCCAGTTGTTGCTGCCTTCGGCGGAAGCTTCTTCACCAATGGTCGAAGGCCTTGCGGCAATTGCCGCAAGCGGCGTGTCGGCGCTCAGCTTCGGGCTTTGCGTTGCGAGCTCGTAGACCTTCAGCACGTCTTTCGGCAGGCAGGGGTGCAGGCCATCCGGCAACGCGGTGGTCCAGGCCGGCTGCAATGTCAGGCGCACCGCATCGACCGCCAGTGAGGCCTTGCAGGCCACATTGGCGCGCGCAACTTCGCTCTTGACGTTGCGGCTCAGGCCGGTGGTGCGGATGCGCAGCACATCCTCCGGCGCCCAGCGTTGCGGGCGGTACCCCAGCTTGCCGAATTCGTAGGGCAGCGCCTGCGGGTGGCCGTCCAGCCACGCGATATAGGCGTTGATGCCGGCCACGAAGCGGCCGACATCGCGCCGGGCGTCGGGCCCGTAGCTGTCCCATTCGCGCGCCATGTCGCCGCGGTAGAGGAACAGCCGCGCGGCGCGGTCCTGTTCGACGTACGCCGGCCCGAAGGCATCGGACAGCCGACCCAGGCCCTTGCGACGCAGCAGATCCAGCTGGAACAGCCGGTCGCGCGCCACGTTGAAGCCCTGTACGAAGAACGCGTCGTTGTCGGTCTTCGCATACAGATGCGCCACGCCCCAACGATCAACGCGAATCTGCGCCGGCTGTTCGAGACCGGCAACTGTCATGGTGGTCTGGCGGGGCAAGGGCGCTGCGCGCGCAACGGTCGGCACCAGCGCGCTGCAGGCCAGGCACAGTGCACACAGCAACGCGTTGATGGTCATGCTACCGATCCCCTTTGGTGACGCATCGCAGCCTGCGCCTGTCGCAGCATGGTGCGGCGCGCTACACCGGAAGCGCTAGCGTCGCAAGCGAATCGCCGTGGGCGATCATTGGCCCACCTATCTCAATGCAGTGATGACAGCTGGCGAGCCTGGGCAGGCTATCTGGAAGAAGGTGGCGCAGCATCTTCATGCCACACCAACAACGGGTTCTTCACGCTTGCGCCATTCTTCCGCTGGAGACGCCCGATGATTCGCACCCTCGCCCCGCTCGCCGCCGTGCTGCTGCTCTCGGCCTGTGCCTCCAACCAGGTCGCGCAGGTGCAGCCCATCGATGGGGCCATCTCCGGCCAATGCCATATCGAAAAGGTCCGCGGCATCGTGGGCCTGGCCGCAGCCGCGCAGACCATCGAGCGCGCGCGCGTGGACAGCGACAGCCTGCAGGTGAGCGTGCGCCGCGGCGAACGCACCACCGGCGGCACCACCGCCAGCGGCCTGGCCGACCCGGCGCAGGGTGCCAGCGAAAGCGGCGGTGATCACCTGAGCATCGAAACCGGCCCGACCAACAACATCACGGCGGTGTATTGCGGCTGAGGAATCGGGAATCGGGAATCGGGAATCGGGAATCGGGAATCGAAAAGCATCGCGGCTTTTCGGTCCCGGGCCGCTCCCGCTCACTTGCGCTTGGAAGCGCCCTTTGTCGCTGTCTTGAGCTTGGCGCGTGAGGCGGTGAGGAACTTCAGCGTGGCCGCCTCCCATTGCCGCTCGCCACGCACGCCATTGGCCATGGCCTGCAGCTCGCCGGCGCGCCAGCCTTCGAACACGCAGGGGTCGATGTAGGCCTTGCGGCACACCGACGGCGTATTGCCCAGCGCGTCGGCCACCTCGCGGATGACATCGTTCTGCACCTGCTTGAGCGCGCGCTCGCTGCTGCGCTCGGGCAATGGCAGCCGCGCCAGGCGCTGCAGCGCCGCCAGCGTGCCGCCCCAGGTGCGGAAATCCTTGGCGGTGAAGTCCTCGCCCATCGCCTCGCGCAGGTAGTCGTTGACCTCCCCCGAGTCCACCGGCTGCAACTGGCCATCGTCGTCGCGGTACTGGAAGAGCGACTGCCCCGGCAGCTGCTGGCACTCGCGGATCAATTTGACCAGGTGCTTGTCGTCCACCTCGATCTCGTGATCCTGGCCGCTCTTGCCGCGGAACTTGAGCCGTGCACGCCCGCCCTTGAGAAACTCCATGTGCCGGTTGCGTAGCGTGGTGAGCCCGTAGGAGCGGTTGCTGCGCGCATATTCGGCATTGCCCACGCGCACCAGGGTGTCGGCCAGCAAGGCCACCACGACCGCCAGCACCTTCTCGCGCGGGAAGCCCGGCAGCGCCAGATCGCGTCGCAGGCGCCGCCGCAGTTTGGGCAATGCAGTGCCAAAAGCGATCACGCGCTCGAACTTGCCTTCGCCACGCACCTGCGCCCAATCGGCGTGATAGCGGTATTGCTTGCGCCGCCGCGCATCGCGGCCGGTGGCCTGCAGATGCCCGTTGGGCTTGGCGCAGATCCACACCTCGGTGTATGCCGGTGGGATGGCCAGCGAGCGGATGCGCTGCAGGGTGTCGGCATCGGCGATGCGATCGCCGTCGGCGCTGCGGTAGCTGAAACTCTTGCCTGCCTTGCGCCGGCTGATGCCGGGCTGCTGGTCGTTGACATAGATCAGCCCGGCCGCGCGCGCGGTGGCCTTGGCCTGCGCGACGGCGGCCACGGTGGCGACGGCCGCGCTGGCCACCGCCGCACCGGTGGCGACGCTGGCGAGCTTGCCGACGGTGCTGGCCGTGGCGGTGGCATTGCGAAGAACACGTTTGGCTTTCATTGCGCACACGTCGAGGGACTGGCGCCGATTGTTGGGCCGGGCGGGACTAGGCCGCGTCAACGCAACGACAACGGCGTGTGGGCATGCGATGCCCGTCGCGCGACTTTGTGCTTATGCTTGGGGCATCCCCCTTTGCTGGAGTCATCGATGCGCGCTGTCCTGCCTATTGCCCGCCTGGCCTGCACCCTGGTCGTGCTGACTGCATTGACCGCCTGCAACAAGCCGCAACCCGATGAGCAGGAAGCGGTCACCGCCACTGCCCAGCATGCGGCCGAACAGGCCTCTGCGCCTGCGCCGGATGCCGCGCCGGACGCCCCGCCGATCGGCAGTTGCGATGCCACCCAGGTGCAATCGCTGGTGGGTCAGGCGTTGACCGATGCGGTGAGCGAACAGGCACGCAGCGATGCGGGCGCCAAGTCGGTGCGCGTGCTCAAGCCCGGTCAGATGACCACCATGGAATTCAACGGCGAGCGGCTCAATCTGGAAGTGGACGCCAAGAACACTATCGCTTCGGTGCGCTGCGGCTGAGCACGCCCTGGCGCCTGTCGCCGGACAGGCGCCAAGCCAGCTGGCACGAGGGCTTTCAGCCGGCCTCGTTGCAGCTGTAACGGTGTATTGCGGCACCGCATCAACTGTGGTCTAGTCGATCATCCGGTGACCTCTTCGAAACGCTCCACGGATCGAGCGCTGCAACGTCGTCGCCGCTCTCCTAGATCGCAACGAGGCACACATGGCCCCCCGCACTCGCCAAGGGCTCCACGACTACGGTCTCTACAACAGCGTGCGCGATGAGCGCGACGCCTGTGGTTTTGGCATGGTCGCCCAGCTGGACGACCAACCTTCCCGCTCGCTGGTGGACACCGCGATTGCCGCGCTCTCGCGCATGACGCACCGCGGCGGTGTGGCGGCCGACGGGCTCACCGGCGACGGCTGCGGCTTGCTGATCCGCAAACCCGATGCGTTCTTGCGCGGGCTGGCACGCGATGCCGGTATCACCCTGGGCACGCGCTATGCGGCCGGTGTGGTGTTCCTGCCGCTGGACGAGGCCGAGGCCGCGCGATGTCGCGCCGAACTGGAAACGCAGTTGCACAGCGCCGGCGTGCAGTTCCGTGGCTGGCGCGTGGTGCCCACCGACGACAGCGTGTGCGGCCAGCTGGCACGCGACACCTTGCCGCGCATCGAACAGGTGTTTGTCGATGCCGGCGCCGAACAGACCGAAGACGGCTTCACCCTGGCGCTGTTCCTGGCGCGCCGCCGCGCCGAGCAGGCGCTGCATGCGGTCGAAAACTTCTACGTCACCACCCTCTCGCCCAATGGCATCAGCTACAAGGGCATGGTGCTGCCGGACAAGCTGAGCACGTTCTACCCGGACCTGCAGCGCAGCGACCTGTCCTCCAGCGCGATTGTGTTTCACCAACGCTTTTCCACCAACACGCTGCCGCGCTGGCCGCTGGCGCATCCATTCCGCCTGCTCGCGCATAACGGCGAAATCAACACCATCGAAGGCAACCGGCGCTGGGCGCAGGCGCGCAGCAAGGTGTGGCAGACCCCGCGTTTCGATATCGCCGAATTCGACCCGGTGATCTCCATGCACGGCTCCGATTCGCAGAGCCTGGACAACATGCTAGAGCTGCTGATCGCCGGTGGCATGGACCTGCTGCAGGCGCTGCGCATCCTGGTGCCGCCGGCGACCCAGTCGCTAGAGTTCAAGGACGCCGACCTGGCCGCGTTCTACGAGTTCTACGGGTTGAATACCGAGCCGTGGGACGGCCCGGCCGGCATCGTGGCCTGCGACAGCCGCTACGCGGCCTGCATGCTGGACCGCAACGGCCTGCGCCCTGCCCGCTGGATGCTGACCTCCGACCGCCACTTCCTGGTGGCCTCCGAAGCCGGTGTGTGGGAACTGCCCGCCGAGCGCATCACCCGCAAGGGCAAGCTGGGCCCGGGCGAGATGATGGCGATCGATCTCAAGCGCGGCGACCTACTGGACTCGGACGCCATCGACCGCATCAACCGCGCGCGCGCGCCGTACAAGCAATGGCTGCAGCAGGGCGTGACCTACCTGCAGACCGAATTGATCGACCCTTCGCTGGTGGAAGAACCCTTCAGCGAGCAGACCCTGCGCAGCTACCACAAGCTGTTCCAGCTCAGCACCGAGGAAGTGGAACAGGTGCTGCGCCCGCTGGCCGAAACCGAGCAGGAAGCCACCGGCTCGATGGGCGACGACACCCCGATGGCGGTACTCAGCCGCCAGACCCGGCCGTTGTACGACTACTTCCGCCAGGCCTTCGCGCAGGTCACCAACCCGCCGATCGACCCGCTGCGCGAAGGCATCGCGATGTCGCTCACCACCCAGCTCGGCAAGGAGACCAACATCTTCCACGCCGGCGCGGAGACGGTGAACCACGTCATCCTCAACTCGCCGGTGCTCAGCCAGCGCAAGCTGCGCCAGCTGCTGAAGATGGAGCAGTACGTCGAGCGCAACCGCCTGATCGACCTGTCCTACAGCGTGGAAGAAGGCCTCAAGGCCGGCTTGGAACGCATCTGCCAGGAAGTGGAGGCCGCAGCGCGCGCCGGTGCGGTAATGCTGCTGCTGTCGGACCGTTACCCGGTGCCCGACCGGCCGATGGCGCATGCGCTGCTGGCCACCGGCGCGGTGCATCACCACCTGTGCAAGGTGGGCCTGCGCTGCGACGTCAACCTGATCATCGAAACCGGCACCGCGCGCGATGCGCACCACATGGCCTGCCTGCTCGGCTTCGGCGCCACCGCGGTGTATCCGTACCTGGCCTACCAGACGCTGTTCGACCTGGGCCGGCGCGGCATCCTGCAGCTGAGCAAGGGCGGCGAGCAGTCGCAGATCGGCCGCCGCTACCGCAAGGGCATCTACAAGGGCCTGTCCAAGATCATCTCCAAGATGGGCATCTGCACCATCGCCAGTTATCGCGGCGCGCAGTTGTTCGAGATCGTCGGGCTGGACCCGGACGTGGTGGAGCTGTGCTTTGCCGAAACCCCCGCCCGCATCGGCGGCGTGGGCCTGGCGCGGCTGAACACCGAGGCGCGCGAACTCACTGCGCGCGCCTGGAACGACCAGCTCAAGCCGGAAGTGGGCGGCCTGCTCAAGTACGTGCACGGCGGCGAGTACCACATGTACAACCCGGACGTGGTCATGACGCTGCAGCGCGCCACGCGTACCGGCGACGCCGGCGACTGGCAGAAGTACGTGGACGCGGTGCATTCGCGCCCGGCCTCGACGCTGCGTGACCTGGTCCAGCTCAAGCGTGCCGACACCCCCACCCCGCTGGACGAGGTCGCCCCCGCGGCCGATGTGCTGCGCCGCTTCGACAGCGCCGCAATCAGCCTGGGCGCGCTGTCGCCCGAAGCGCACGAAGCACTGGCCATTGCGATGAACCGGCTGGGCGGGCGCAGCAATTCCGGCGAAGGCGGCGAAGACCCGGCCCGCTACGGCACCGAGAAGCGCTCCAAGATCAAGCAGGTGGCCTCCGGCCGCTTCGGCGTGACCCCGGAGTACCTGGTCAACGCCGAGGTGCTGCAGATCAAGGTCGCCCAAGGCGCCAAGCCCGGCGAAGGCGGCCAGCTGCCCGGCCACAAGGTCAACGAACTGATCGCCCGGCTGCGTTACGCCAAGCCCGGCATCGGCCTGATCTCGCCGCCGCCGCACCACGATATCTATTCCATCGAAGATCTGGCCCAGCTGATCTACGACCTCAAGCAGGTCAACCCCACCGCGCTGGTGTCGGTGAAGCTGGTGGCGCATGCCGGCGTCGGCACCATCGCCGCCGGTGTGGTCAAGGCCGGCGCGGATCTGATCACCGTGTCCGGCCATGACGGCGGCACCGGTGCCAGCCCGGTCAGCTCGATCCGCTATGCCGGCGTGCCGTGGGAACTGGGCGTGGCCGAGTCGCACCAGGCGCTGGTGGCCAACGACCTGCGCGAGCGCACCATCCTGCAGACCGACGGCGGCCTGAAGACCGGCCTGGACGTGGTCAAGGCCGCGTTGCTGGGCGCCGACAGCTTCGGCTTCGGCACCGCGCCGATGATCGTGCTGGGCTGCAAGTACCTGCGCATCTGCCACCTCAACAACTGCGCCACCGGCGTGGCCACCCAGGACGAGCGCCTGCGTGCCGGCTACTTCACCGGACTGCCGGAGCGGGTGGAGCACTTCTTCCGCCTGCTGGCCGAAGAAGTGCGCCAGTGGCTGTCGTACCTGGGCGTGCGTTCGCTGGACGACATCGTCGGCCGCACCGACCTGCTCGAACAGCTAGAGGTCTCACCGCGCGCCGGGGTCAAGGTCGATCTGTCGCGCCTGCTCACCCATGCGCGCTACGACGGCAGCCACTGCGCCGCCCAGCGCCTGTACGAATCGCCGGACAGCCTGGCCACGCAGATGGACGGCCTGCTGGCCGATGCGATCGCCAACAAGACCGGCGGCGACCATCGCTTCCTGATCCACAACACCGACCGTTCGATCGGTGCGCGCCTGTCCGGCGCCATCGCGCGCGTGCACGGCAACCACGGCATGAGCGATGCGCCGTTGAACCTGCGCTTCCGCGGCACTGCCGGGCAGAGCTTCGGCGCATTCAATGCCGGTGGCCTGCAGCTGGAGCTGGAAGGCGAAGCCAACGACTACGTCGGCAAGGGCATGGCCGGCGGCCGGCTGGTGGTGCGCCCGCCGCGCGGGGCGCGCTTTGAGGCGCGCAGCACGCCGATCGTGGGCAACACCTGCCTGTACGGCGCCACCGGCGGCGAGCTGTTCGCGGCCGGGCGCGCGGGCGAGCGCTTTGCGGTGCGCAACTCCGGCGCGCTGGCGGTGGTGGAAGGCGCAGGCGACCACTGCTGCGAATACATGACCGACGGCGTGGTGCTGGTGCTGGGCAAGGTGGGCCTGAACTTCGGCGCCGGCTTCACCGGCGGCCTGGCCTATGTGCTGGATATCGAACGCGACTTCGTGGACCGCTACAACCACGAGCTGATCGACATCCACCGCGTCTCCGCCGAAGGCTTCGAGAACCATCGCCAGCACCTGCATACCCTGATCAGTCGCCACCGCGAGCTCACTGGCAGCATCTGGGCGCAACAGATTTTGGACGAGTTCCGCGACTACATCGGCAAGTTCTGGCTGGTCAAACCCAAGGCCGCCAGCATCGAGTCGCTCACTGAGTCGCTGCGGCGCGCCGCCTGAGTTGTGCTCCCGTCTCCCGCCTGCGGGAGAGGGGTCGGGGTGAGGGCGTGTGCCCGCCAACCCTCATCCGCCCCTTCGGGGCACCTTCTCCCGCAGGCGGGAGAAGGACCGCAGTCGCAATGCTGGCAGCACATCGTCAGAGTCGTCGCAGTGCTCCCCTCTCCCGCTGGCGGGAGAGGGGTTGGGGGTAAGGGCGCGTGCCCGCCAACCCTCACCCGCCCCTTCGGGGCACCTTCTCCCGCGTGCGGGAGAAGGACCGCAGTCGCAATGCTGGCAGCACATCGTCAGAGTCGTCGCAGTGCTCCCCTCTCCCGCTGGCGGGAGAGGGGTCGGGGGTGAGGGCACAGGCCCGGCCGCCCCTTTTTCCGCCCCTTCGGGGCACCTTTTCCCGCACGCGGGAGAAGGGAATCAGCCACGGATTTTCTTATGAGCCGCAAGCAAGCCTTCCAATTCCTCGACCTGCCCCGGACCATGCCCACGCGCATTCCGGTGGAGCTGCGTACCTCCGGCGACTGGGGCGAGTTGTACGGCAAGTTCGACAAGGCCGACGCGCAGTACCAGTCCGGCCGCTGCCTGGACTGCGGCAACCCGTACTGCAGCTGGAAATGCCCGGTGCACAACGCCATCCCGCAGTGGCTGCAACTGGTGCAGGAAAACCGCATCGAAGAAGCCGCCGCGCTATGCCATTCCACCAACCCGCTGCCGGAAGTGTGCGGGCGCGTGTGCCCGCAGGACCGCCTGTGCGAAGGCAGCTGCACGCTGGAGGAATTCGGCGCGGTCACCATCGGCGCGGTGGAAAAGTACATCGTCGATACCGCCTTCAAGATGGGCTGGCGCCCGGACCTGGGCAATGTGCAGCCCAGCGGCCACCGCGTGGCGGTGATCGGCGCCGGCCCGGCCGGGCTGGCGTGTGCCGACCGGCTGGTGCGTGCCGGCATCGAGGCAGTGGTCTACGACCGCTATGAGCAGATCGGCGGCCTGCTGCAGTTCGGCATCCCCAGCTTCAAGCTGGACAAGTCGGTGATCGGCAAGCGCCGCGACATCCTGGAAGGCATGGGCGTGCAGTTCCGCCTGGGCGTGGAGATCGGCCGCGACATCAGCATCGAGCAGTTGCTGGGCGAATACGACGCGGTGTTCCTGGGTACCGGTGCGTACCGCTACACCGACGGCGGCCTGCCCGGGCAGGACCTGAAAAACGTGCTGCCGGCGCTGCCGTTTCTGGTGCAGAACAGCCGCATCGTCAGCGGCAACGACCCGCATGGCCGGCCGATCGCCGGCTGGGAAGACCAGCTCGCCCTGCCCGACCTCAACGGCAAGCGCGTGGTGGTGCTGGGCGGCGGCGACACCGGCATGGACTGCGTGCGCAGCGCCATTCGCCTGGGCGCGGCCAAGGTCACCTGCGCGTATCGTCGCGACGAGGCCAGCATGCCGGGCTCGGCGCGCGAGGTGGCCAACGCGCGCGAAGAAGGCGTGCGCTTCCTGTTCAACCGCCAGCCGCTCTCGATCGAATCCGGCGCCGACGACGAAGCCATCGGCGTGACCGTGGTGGAAACCAGGCTGGGCGACCCCGACGCCAGCGGCCGCCGCAACGCGGTAGCGGTGGAAGGCAGCGAGTCGCTGCTGGAAGCGGACGTGGTGATCATCGCCTTCGGCTTCTCGCCCACCCTGCCCGACTGGCTGGCATCGCAAGGCGTGGAGGCCGGCAGCAACGGCCGCATCGTTGCCCCCTCCGACGGCCATGGCCGCCTGCCCTATCAGACCAGCAACCCACGCCTGTTCGCCGGCGGCGACTGCGTGCGCGGTGCGGATCTGGTGGTCACCGCCGTGGCCGAAGGCCGCGACGCGGCAGGAAGCATCGTGCAGATGCTGGGAGTGAAAGCGCAGGTCAAGGAGCCGGCCGCGGCCTGAGATTCGGCGCCCGCTCTCAGTTGCTCGTTGCCTGTCTGCTGATCTCGACTGCCGGCACCGAGGCTTCTGCGCAGGCCTCAGCGTGTCCGGGAGCGAACAAGTCGCGACTGATGGCGTGCCCCCCTCCATTGCAAAGGGAACAGACTGGCATTGAGTTCGCTGCGGCAGTGCAAGGGCACCGCAAGAGTGCCGTCTGCGCATGGCCATGCAGTCGTAGCAGATGGAAAATCCGGGGGCTTCGAGATGCCGGAGCAGTGCGCTGCGCGGCTGCGCTACTCCGCTGGCGCAATGCCACCATCTGCGTTGTATTGCAGTGCAGATGGTGGCATCACACCCTGACCCAATCGCGAATCAGGCCGCCTTGTCCAGCGAGGCCATGTCGATCACGAAGCGGTACTTCACATCGCCCTTGAGCATGCGCTCGTAGGCCTCGTTGATTTCGTCGGCGCGGATCGTTTCGATGTCCGAGACGATGTTGTGCTTGGCGCAGAAATCCAGCATTTCCTGGGTCTGGCGGATGCCGCCGATCAACGAGCCGGCTAGGGTGCGGCGCTTCATCACCAGGTTGAACACGCTCGGTGACGGATGCGACTGCTCGGGCACACCCACCAGCACCATCGCGCCATCACGCTTGAGCGCGTTGAGGAACGGGTCCAGGTTGTGCGGCGCGGCCACGGTGTTGAGGATGAAATCCAGGGTGTTGTACTGCGCGGCCATCTGCGCCTCGTCCTTGGAGATCACAACCTCGCTGGCGCCCAGGCGCAACGCGTCGGCGCGCTTGCCCTCGGAGGTGGTGAACAGCACCACGGTGGCGCCCATCGCCTTGGCGATCTTCACCGCCATGTGGCCCAGGCCGCCCAGGCCGACCACGCCCACCTTCTGCCCGGGGCCCACCTTCCAGTGCGCCAGCGGCGAATAGGTGGTGATGCCGGCGCACAGCAGCGGTGCCACCGCAGCCAGGTTGTCCGAATGAGAGATGCGCAGCACGTACTTCTGGTCGACCACGATATGGTCGGAGTAACCGCCGTAGGTGTTCTCGCCGCCGCCGAACATCGGGCCGTTGTAGGTGCCGGTAAAGCCGGCTTCGCAATATTGCTCTTCGCCCTCCTGGCAGGAGGCGCAGCTGCGGCAGCTGTCGACCATGCAGCCGACGCCGGCCAGGTCGCCGACCTTGAAGCCGGTCACGGCATTACCCACCGCAGTCACGCGGCCAACGATCTCGTGACCGGGAACGGACGGGTACAGGGTGTTGTGCCATTCATTGCGTGCGGTGTGCAGGTCCGAGTGACAGACGCCGCAGTAGGCAATGTCGATCTGCACATCATGCGGGCCGGGCGCGCGCCGTTCGAACACGAACGGGGCAAGCGGCTGATCGGCGGCTCGGGCGGCAAAGGCGTGGGCTTGGCTCATGGAATACTCCGGGACGTTGCGTCACCCACGACAGACGCGGGCGACAGGAAAACAGTGGCGGTAGCTTAAGACAGCGTCCCGTCGCGCTCATGCGACAGTGCGTCTTGTGTGTCCTCTTGCGAACGCTACCGCAGGCGCATCATGCGCTGCGCCGGGTTTTTGCGCGATCAAATCCAGGGTGCGCGCGTGAATGGCACGCTAACGTGCAAGCTTCTAGGCTCATCGGGCAGCCGATCGCCCTGCACCATCTCCTGCTGGCCGTGCCCTCCCCCCGCGGCCACCCACGTCGATGCCGAAGGAGGCTTCCATGTTCCGCACTCCCCCGCTACTCCCATCCTTGCGCAATGCCGCGCTTGCACTGACCTTGCTGGCGGCCCTGCCGCAGGCGCAGGCCAAGGAACCTGGCCGTCCCGGAAAAGAGTCCACCGGCCTGAAATATGTCGGGGTCAATCTGTCCGGTGCCGAGTTCAACTCGCGCAAAAAGCCCGGCACCTTGTTCAAGGACTACACCTACCCGTCCGCGTCGGACTTCAGCTACTTCGCCGGCAAGGGCATGAATACGATGCGCCTGCCCTTTTTGTGGGAGCGCCTGCAGCCCGAGCTCAACGGCAACCTGGATGCGGCGCAGCTCGGACTGATCAAAAAATCGCTCAAAGCTGCCAAGGCCAACAAGCAGTCCTTGATTCTAGACCTGCACAACTACGCCAAGTACGGCGGCCAGCGCATCGGCACCAACGAGGTGCCCGCTGCCGCACTGGCCGATCTGTGGCGCCGGCTGGCGCTGGAGTTCAAGGACGACAAGGCGGTGATCTTCGGGCTGATGAACGAGCCCAACGGCATTTCAGCCCCGGACTGGGCCAACGCCGCGCAGGGCGCGATCAACGCGATCCGCAAGACCGGCGCCAAGAACCTGATTCTGGTGCCGGGCACCGCGTACACCGGCGCGCACAGCTGGCGCAGCACCAGCTACGGCGTCTCCAACGCCAAGGCGCTGGAAATCCTCAAGGACCCTGGCAACAACCTGGCCTTCGAAGCGCATCAGTACCTGGACAAGGACTACAGCGGCACCAAGCCGATGTGCACCAGCGACTCGGTGGGCGAAGAAAAGCTGCGCGGCTTCACCGCGTGGCTGCGCGAGAACAAGCAGAAAGGTTTCCTGGGCGAATTCGGCACGGCCAACAACCCGGTCTGCGACAAGGCACTGGAAGGCATGCTGACCTATATGGAACAGAACAGCGACGTGTGGCTGGGCTGGACCTGGTGGGCTGCCGGCGCGTGGTGGAAGCCGGATTACCCGTTCACCGTGCAGCCGGGCAAGGACGGCAGCGACAAGCCGCAGATGCGCATCCTGAGCAAGTACGCGCGCCGCGCCGGCAAGTAACCGGCCTCGCTTGCACGGGATGGTGGCCGCAGCGCGCAGCTGCGGCCATTTCTTTTGCGCCAACGTTGCACTGCGAGGACCTTGCCGCGATGGCGATGTTCGTGGCTGCGGCAGCGCCACACCGATCACCTCGACCAGTGCAGGTGACTTTCCCGCGCCACCACGCAAACACCACAGCGCTCGCTGGCGCCGGATCGATCGCCGCATTGCGCCGCCGTGCGGCGATCAAGGCGCACATCCAAATCCATGCGATGCATCGACCGGATCGACGCGCCGACAGCCGCGTAACTGCGATTGACTGCACAGCTTCGCAGCCTGATACCTCGCATCCGTAGTTTGCGCAGGCGCATACGCCTACTGTTGTGACGGATGCGTCGTCGTCGCGCACGCGCGTCCAAAACGGCGCGACGCATCGCCCTCTGTCGGTCTCAGGAGTTCCCCCATGCTGTTCCTCACTTCCCACACGCATGCGCTGCGTCGCTGCGTGCTACCCATGCTATTGCTCGCTGCCATGCCGTTTGCGCATGCACAAGGCGCGACCGGCCTGAAGTATGCCGGCGTCAATCTCTCCGGCGCGGAAATCAAGTCCTCGCAAAAGCCCGGCGTGCTCAACGTCGATTACCTGTACCCGGCAGCCGGCGATTACAGCTATTTCGCCGGCAAAGGGATGAACACCATTCGCCTGCCCATCCTGTGGGAGCGTCTGCAACCCAAGGCCGGCGGCGAACTGGATCCGGCGCAGCTGGCGTTGCTCCGGCAGGCCGTCGCCAACGCCAAGGCGGCGAAGATGTACCTGATCGTGGATGTGCATAACTACGCCAAGTACTACGGCAGCAAGGTCGGCACGCAGAAGGTGCCCATCGCCACGCTGACCGATCTGTGGCGACGCCTGGCCATTGCGTTCAAAAGCGACAACGCGGTGATCTTCGGGCTGATGAACGAGCCCTACGACATCAACCCGCAGTCCTGGGCTGCCGCCGCGCAGGCATCCATCGACACCATCCGCAAGACCGGCGCCAATAACCTGATCCTGGTGCCGGGCGCGCTATGGACCGGCGCGCATAGCTGGTACTCCACAGTGGCCGGGCAATCCAACGCGGTGGCGCTCGCCACTCTCCGCGACCCGCTCAACCACTATGCGATCGAAGTGCATCAGTACCTGGATACGGACTCCAGCGGCACCGTTGGCGGATGCGTCAGCAAGGAGATCGGCGTCAAACGCCTGGAAAGTTTCACCCAGTGGCTGCGGATCAACAAAAAACGCGGTTTTCTCGGCGAATTCGGCACCGGCAACAATGTCACCTGCAATGCCGCGCTGGAAGGCATGTTGAAGTACATGGAAACCAACAACGATGTGTGGACCGGCTGGACCTTCTGGGCTGCGGGCAAATGGTGGAACGGCAAATACCCCTTCAACGTGCATCCGGACGCGCAGGGACGTGACAAGCCACAGATGTCGATCCTGAGCCCGCATGCCAGGCGGGTGACCAAGACCCCTTAGTCCCACGCAGAGGTGCGAGGGACCGCCGTGATCTGCAGCATCTCGCCTCCACCGTGCGCCAGCCGCATGGCAGCGTCATGGCGCCAGTGCACCGGCGCCATGCGATCGGCAGCAAGCGCATCCATACGACGTTATCTCGACGATTCGCGCCGACACCGCAGCGGCGAGGGCGCTCGACTGCCTTGCAAAGGCGGCGGGCGTATCAGCGCGCTATCACGCCCAGGCCATTGGAGATCTGTGACTGCGACCCAGTGCACATATTTACTTCACATTTAATTCACACTTACTCAGCTAGGCATTTGGGGCACAGCAGATGCATTGGAAGGGACAGATGCGGCGCACCTCGCGCAAATCGTCCACAGCGGGTCGCACGCATCGCCCCCGCCGTCGAAGGAGTTGTTCCATGTCTGCTGTGCCTCTTGCGCTGCGCAATCTGATCCGTGGCGCGCTGTTGTTCTCCATGCTGTGCATTCTGCCGCTGGCCAACGCGCAGACGCGCGTGCTCACGTATGCCGGCGTCAACCTGTCCGGCGCCGAATTCGCATCATCGAAAAAACCCGGCGTGCTCAACAAGGACTATATGTACGCCGCTGCCAGCGATTACACGTATTTCGCTGGTGTCGGCATGAATACGATCCGCCTGCCCATCCTGTGGGAACGCCTGCAACCCAGCGCGCGCGGCGAGCTGGACCCGGCACAGCTGGCGCTGGTGCAGCAGGCCGTGGCGCGTGCCAAGGCCTCGGGCATGTATCTGGTGATCGATATCCATAACTACGCCAAGTATTACGGTTACAAGATCGGCGGACCGGAAGTTCCGGTGGCCACGTTCACCGATCTGTGGCGGCGCCTGGCGCTGGCATTCAACGGTGACAACGCGGTGATCTTCGGGCTGATGAACGAGCCGAACAATATCTCCGCCAGCGAGTGGGCGGGCGCGGCGCAGGCTGCCATCGATACCATCCGCAGGACCGGCGCCACCAATCTGATCCTGGTGCCCGGCGCGTTGTGGACCGGTGCTCACAGCTGGTATTCGCCGACCAACGATGGGTATTCCAACGCCACCGCACTGGCCTCCATCTACGATCCGCTCAACCGGTATGCGTTCGAGGTGCATCAATACCTGGATATCGATTCCAGCGGCACCTCCAGCGTCTGCGTCAGCTCCACCATCGGCGCCGAGCGCCTGCGCAACTTCACCGAATGGTTGCGCATCAATCGCAAGCGCGGCTTCCTCGGCGAATTCGGCACTGCCAACAACGCGGTCTGCAACGAGGCGCTACGCGGCATGCTCGGGTATATGGAAAGCAATGCGGACGTGTGGCTGGGCTGGACCTGGTGGGCCGCCGGCTCGTGGTGGAACCTGTCGTACGCCTACAACGTGCATCCGAACAAGGACGGCACCGACAAACCGCAGATGACCATCCTCTCGCCGCAGGCGACACGCGCCACGCGCGCACCGGTTGCTGCTGCCCGCGTACCGGTTGCGGGCAAAACACGCTGACCAGACCAGTGTCATCAAGCCGCCGCAAGGCGGCTTTTTTTTGGGAGCGCTGATTGACGGAAACCCGCTCGGCAAGTCCGCCGGGCGCGACGATGTAAATCGACAGTGCAGGGCAGGTGAAACAGCCCGCGAAGATGTCAGTTAACTGAATTCCCCGCATGGAAGAGGCCGGGTTTTCACCCTGTCACGATCTGCACGCGGCGAGCATGGCGGCACTTCACAGCAGGAGCCTCTCATGGCACATCGCATGATGACCACCGCACTGATCGGCGCACTGGCGCTCGTTTCGCAAGGCGCCGTCGCACAGGAGGCCGCCAAGCCGGCCAAGGCACTGACCTCTAACGAAGTCACCAGCATGCTGACCGCCAAGGGCTACACCAAGGTGCACGACGTCAAGTTCGAGCACGGTGTCTGGACCGCCGATGCCCGTAGCGGCGACGGCAAGGACGTGGATGTCCACATCGACCCGGTGACCGGCCGTGTCTATGGCGACCAGACCACCTCGCGCTTAAGCGAAGCCGATGTCCGCGCCGCGCTGTCCACCGGCGGCTATGCCGATGTGCACGACCTGAAATTCAAGGACGGCTTGTGGAAGGCCGACGCCAAGCGCAATGGGCAGAAGGTCGAGCTGCACGTCGACCCCGACGATGGGCATGTGGTCAGTGTGGATAACGACTGAGCACTTCAATGTGCATCGACGCGTAGGCGTTTGAGCGGGTAGGGCGGTGCGGTGTTGCAAGGTGCAGCGTGCACGAGGCGACAGCCATGCCGCCTAGCTGCTTTGTTAGCGGCGACTGAGCCGCCAGCCTGCGAACGGTTGCGACGAATGCGCGCGCAGTCGCTGTAAAAAAAGGGCCTCCCGATCGGGAGGCCCTTTGCGTTGGCGGCACACACTGGCCATTTGCCGCACAGATCCTTGCCACCCATGCGCCGCCGTGGGGCCGGCAGCGCATCCGCATGACTCAGCGGGCAGGCGCGGTGTCGTTCGATTTCGCGCCCGGCGTGCTCATGCGCGTCGGGTCCGCGTTGCTATCGGCCTGCTCGGCCGCCGCAGCCGTGCCTGCAGCTGGCTTGCCGGCCATCATGCGGTCGCGGGCGGCCTTGAACGGGTTGCCGGGATACCAGTTGGGCCAACGCTCGCCGGCGGCGACCTCCTTGCCGACGCCGTAGACCGCCTGGAGATCTTCGATGGTGCCGTCGAGTTTCCAGGTGGCTGCGTCGTATTCGTCGCCGGGGGCATGATAGCGGTGGCGGCCATAGTCCTCGGCCGCGGCACGTCCGGCAGCGGTGCCGCCCTCGCGCAGGTCTTCGCCGCCATCGGCATACAGCGCCGGCACGCCGGCCTTGGCGAAGTTGAAGTGGTCCGAGCGGAAGTACGAGCCGCTTTCCGGGGTGGCCTCGGCGTGCAGGGTGCGGCCCTGCATCGCGGCGATCGGCTTGAGGATGTCTTCCAGCTCCGAGCTGCCCATGCCGACCACGGTGACATCGCGCGCGCGCCCGGCCACCGACATCGCATCCAGGTTGATCACCGCGGCAATCTTGTCCAGCGGGAAGCTCGGGTTGGCCACGTAGTACTTGGAACCGAGCAGACCGGATTCTTCCAGCGTCACCGCCACGAACACCACCGAGCGCGCCGGCTTGGGGTCCTGGTGCGCGAAGGCATCTGCAATTTCCAGGATGCCGGCCACGCCGGTGGCGTTGTCCACCGCGCCGTTGTAGATGTTGTCGCCGCTTTCGCCCGGATGCTTGCCCAGGTGATCCCAGTGCGCCATGTACAGCACCGCCTCGTCGGCATGGCTGCTGCCGGGCAGCACGCCGACCACGTTGCGCGAGGTCTTCTGCGCGATGGTGCTCTTCAGGTCCACCGACCAGCTGGCCTTCAACGGCACCGGCTTGAAGCCGCGCTTGCTGGCGTCCTTGTAGGCCTGCGCCAGATCCAGACCGGCATTGGCGAATACCTGCTTGGCGGTGTCGGCGCTGATCCAGCCCTGCACCGGCAGGCGCGGGTCCGGGTCGTCCTTGGCCGGCAGGTCGTATTGCGGGCCGGACCAGGAATTTTTCACCACGTCCCAGCCGTAGCTGGCACCAGGCGTGTCGTGCACGATCAACGCGGCGGCCGCGCCCTTGCGCGCGGCTTCCTCGAACTTGTAGGTCCAGCGCCCGTAGTAGGTCATGCGCTTGCCGTCGAACAGCTTGGCATCGCCGGTGTGGAAGCCGGGGTCGTTGACGAACATCACCACCGTCTTGCCCTTCCAGTCCTGGCCGGCGTAATCGTTCCACTGCTGCTCAGGCGCATCCACGCCGTAGCCGACGAACACCAGCTCGCTGTTGTCCAGCTTGACCCCCGGCTGGCCGGTGCGCGTGCCGACCACGATGTCGGTGCCGAAGGCGAGGGTGCGGCTCTGCTCGCCGCTGCGCAGGCTCGGTGCGGTGGCCGCATCGGCGGTGGTTTCCACCATCGGCACATCCTGGAACCAGCTGTCGCCATTGCCCGGCTGCAGGCCGATGCGCTGCATCTGGTCGCGGATGTAGGTCACGGTCTTTTCTTCGCCGGGCGTGCCCGGGCCGCGGCCTTCGAAGTCGTCCGAGGCCAGCGTCTTGACCAGCTCGGCAAAGTCGCCGGCGGTCAGCTCCGGCGAGAACGCGTGCCGGCTGACCGGTGCGCTGGGTGCGGTGTCCACCGGCGCTTGCGTCGCCGGTGTGGCCGGCGTGTCGGCGGCGTCGCGCTTGCAACCGGCCAGGGCCAGGGTTGCGGCCAGGCACAACAGGATCTTGCGGGGCATCGGAACTCCTCGTGCGACGGAGGTCCGATCTTAGAGCGTGCGCGTGGTGAGCGTGTCAGTCCTTGGGCGCCACGCCCGAATCGAAGCTGCGCGCGGTGGCGCCGGTGACCGCGCCGACCTTGGCGGTGCGATGCACGTACAGGTCGACCTCGCGCTCGAACTCCAGCGGTCCGTCGACCACGGCCTTGGGGCCGATCACCACCCGCGGCTTGCGCGCCGGCTTGAAGGAAAAGCCGAAGTTCGGCTTGGTCACCTTGATGCCGCCGCGTACATGCGAATCCACCCCGACGGTGATGTCGCCGTTGACCGTCTCGATCCCCTTGCCGAGTTCGGTTGCCACCAGGCCGATGCTGCCGTTGACGGTTTCCACCCCAGCGCTGATCTGGCTGCCGCGTTCGGTGAGGATGCTGCCGTTGACCGTTTCCAGCCCGCCGGACACGGTCACTTTCTGGCCCACGGTGATCGAGCCGTTGACCGTTTCCACGCCGCCGGTGCGCGCGTTCTCGCCGATGCGGATGCCGCCGTTGACGGTCTCCACGTCCCTGGTCTGCGCACCGGCGCCCACCTCGATGGAACCGTTGACCGTTTCCAGATCGCCGTAGCTGCGGCCAGGCTCGGCGCTGATGCGGCCATTGACCTTGCTGATGTCCTCGTCGGCCCAGGCGCTCGTACTGAGCAGGGACAACGCCAGGAGAAGAGATTGGGGCTTCATGCTGAACCTCGCGCGGTGGCGGCTGTCTGGGGCGTGGCGGTGATCACACCATGGGTGGCTACAATCGCGCACCTGCCTGAAGTCACTGGAACTTTCGTTGCCCCCGTTGCCCATCCCGCTGCCGCGCCCATCGCTTGCCCCAGCCATTGGCTGCGCGCGCCATTGGCTGGCAGCCGCGCTGGTGGCGTGCACGCTGCTGGGCAGCGGCGCAGTGGCGGCGCAAAGCCAGCGCGAGACCGAGCGCAAGCTGCGACAGCTGCGCGATGAACTCAAGACCATCAGCGCCGATCGGCGCGCGCTGGAAGGCAAGCGCGGCACCGCGGCCCAGCAACTGCGCCAGGCCGACGAAAAGGTGGCAAAGACCGCGCGTGCCCTGAGCGACACCGAAGCGGCAATGCGCGCACAGGAGCAGCGCCTGTCCACGCTGCAGCAGGACCGCACGCAGTTGCAGCGTGGCCTGCAGACGCAGCGCGCGCAGCTGGCGGCGCTGCTGCGCGCAGCCGACCAGGTCGGTCGCAACGCGCCGCTGAAGGTGTTGCTGTCGCAGGACACGGTGGGCGATGCCAACCGCATGCTGGCCGATCACCGCTACGTGCAGAACGCCCGCGCACAGCGCATCCAGGCGCTGGCCACGCAGCTGGATGCCCTGGCCAGGGTGGAGCAGGACATCGCCGCCCGGCGCCAGGCACTGGATGCCGCGCGCGCGCAACAAAAGGCCCAGGCCGCCACCTTGCAGAAGGACCGCTCGCAGCAGGCGGCCACGGTCGCGCAGCTGGACGATCGCTACAAACAGCGCGCCGAACGCGAAAAGGCACTGGGCCAGGACGCCAAATCGCTGGAACAGCTGCTGGCCAACCTGCGCGCGGCTGCCGCCAAGGCCGAGGCCGAACGTCGCGCCGCCGCCAGGCGCGCGGCTGCCGACGCCGCCGCGCAGGCCAAGCGTGGCAAATCCGATCGCCCCGAGCGCCCCGGCAAGACACCGCCCAAGGTCGTCGCCACCGCACCGGCCCCCAAGGTCGGAGGACTGAGCTGGCCGGTGGCGGGCAACCTGCTGGCGCGCTTCAACGCCACCTTGCCCGATGGCCACACCAGCAAGGGCGTGCTGATCGGCGCGCCCAAGGGCACCACGGTGACCGCAGTGGCCGACGGCACCGTGGTGTTTTCCGACTGGATGACCGGCTACGGCATGATCCTGATCGTGGACCATGGCAACGGCTACATGAGCCTGTATGCGCATAACGACACCTTGTTGCGCGACGCCGGCGCAGCGATCAAGCGCGGCGAGGCGGTGGCCAAGGTCGGCAGCTCGGGCGGGCAGGGCGTGCCGGCGCTGTACTTCGAATTGCGGCGCAATGGCCAGCCGGTCGATCCTTCGAGCTGGTTGCAACGGCGGTAGTGCTTGCGCGTGCAGCAGCACGCGACGCACGACGTTAGCCAGGCGTTCGCCGGGACATCGCTTACCGACACATCGCTGTTGCGGGCAACGTGCCTGGCGTGTCGGCGTGTCGGCGTGTCGGCGTGTCGGCGTGTCCAGGTTCACCGCGCCAGTCGGATGCCGTGGTCTCCACGATGGTGCCGACGTCCTCCGATGCTGCGCTGCCTTGCCCGCTGGCGGCTGTCGAACTGCCGGCGTGGCCGGCGCGCGATTCAACGCGGATTTACCGCTGCTTCGCGCATAATCCGGTCAGCTCCGTCGTGCGGGGCGTCTTATTTCTTTGTCGGAGTGCTTCATGCGCGTAGCCGTCCTGTCCGTTGCCTTGTCGCTGGCCTTGTTCGCGTCGCCTGGTTGGGCGCAGACCGCCCGTCCCGCCGCCGCTGCCCAGGCCACTGCGGACGACCCGGAAGCCAATGAAGCCGCCGTCTCCAAGGTGCCGCTGGACGAGATCCGCCGCTTTGTGGCGGTGTACAACGCGGTCAAGCAGGCCTACGTGGACCCGGTCGAAGACAAGAAGCTGATGCACGCCGCCGTGCGTGGCCTGCTGTCGGATCTCGACCCGCACAGCACCTACTTCGACAAGGAAGACGCCGAGGCCTTCGACGAGCAGGCCAGCGGCGCCTACGACGGCATCGGCGTGGAGCTGCTGCAGCAGCAGGACAACACGCTCAAGGTGATCGCACCGATCGATGACACCCCGGCCGCACGTGCGGGTATCCGTGCCGGCGATGTCATCGTGGCCATCGACGGCAAGCCGATCGATGCCAGCAAGGCCATGGAGCCGCTGCGCGGCGAATCCGGCAGCAAGGTCACCCTGACCATCGTGCGCGACAAGGCGCCCAAGCCCTTCGACGTGACCCTGCAGCGCCAGACCATCCGTGTGGCCAGCGTGCGCAGCAAGCTGCTGGAGCCGGGCTATGGCTACATCCGCATCAGCACCTTCCAGGCCGATACGGGTGCCGACTTCCAGAAGAACCTCAAGCAACTGCAGGCCGGCGGCAAGTTGCGTGGCCTGGTGCTGGACCTGCGCAGCAACCCGGGCGGCCTGCTGACCTCGGCGGTGCAGGTGGCCGACGACCTGCTCGACAAGGGCAACATCGTCAGCACGCGCGGGCGCATCTCCATCAGCGATGCCAAGTTCGACGCCACCCCGGGCGATCTGCTCGGCGGCGCACCCGTGGTGGTGCTGGTGGACGCCGGCTCGGCCAGCGCTTCGGAAGTGTTGGCCGGCGCGCTGCGCGACAACCAGCGCGCGCGCATCATCGGCAGCCGCACCTTCGGCAAGGGCTCGGTGCAAACCGTGCTGCCGCTGGATAACGGCGATTCGGTCAAGCTCACCACCGCGCGCTATTACACGCCCAGCGGCAAGTCGATCCAGGCCAGCGGCATCGTGCCGGAAGTGCTCCTGACCCCCGAGCCGCAGCCGGGCGACGCCGATGTGCCGGCCAGCCTGACCGACTACAGCGAAGCCACCTTGCCCGGCCATTTGCGTGGCGACGACGAGGGCGAAGAAGGCTACAGCGCCGGCGATGTGTTGCCGGGCGACGGCCCGATCACCGCGGCGCTGGCCGAACTCAAGCAGCCCGGCTCGGCGGCCAAGGCGCAAGCGGCCCGCAAGGCCAAGGCCCAGGCCGCCCAGAAGGCCAAGGCAGCGACCAAGCCCGCCTCCGAGGCGAAGCCGGCAGCGCCGCGCCCGGCGGCGACCGACAAGGCCAAGCCGGCAGAACCCGCCGAGAAAGCCAAGCCCGTTCCCTTCGCGGACCCCGCGCCGCCGGCAGACACGCCGGCTCCGGTCGAACCGGCCAAGTAAGCGGCAAGCGGGTGCAAGCGCAGGTCGGCTGATGCCCGCCTGCGCCTGGAATCTGCAATGCGCACATGTCATGCATCGTCACGTCACCTGCCCGGACATGCACGCAACTCGCGCGATCACTCCGGTTCGTAGCGTGCCCCATGGTGCGCGGATGACCAGCGGCATGGGTACAGCGCCGCCTGAACGTCATGCGCGCTCAACGTCCCCGTAGACCTGCCGCTCTGTCTGCGCCGCCCGATCTCATGGGCCGGTGTCATCGGCTGACGTGAGCCCACTCGCCACGCATGAACCGCATCAGCGCGCGATGGCCAGCGCGTCCGGATTGACCAGATTGCGCGGCGTGCCGGCCGCAAACGCCAGCACGTTGTCGAATGCCGCTTCGAAATACAGCGCGTAGCTGTCGCGTTCCACATAGCCCAGGTGCGGGGTGGCGAGCACCCGCGGGTGTCGCAGCAGCGCATCGCGCGGGTCGAGCACCGGCTCGTGCTCGAACACATCCACCGCCGCCTGCCCGGGCCGGCCAGCATCCAGCGCGGCCAACAGGGCGCCGGGGGCGATCAGTTCGGCGCGGCTGGTGTTGACCAGCAGCGCATCGCCACGCATGTGCGCCAGATCCTGCGCAGTGACATCGTGACGCGTTTGCGCCGTCAGGCGCCGATGCAGCGACAGCACATCGCTACGTTCAAACAATTCCTGGCGGCTGCCCGCGATCGCAAAGCCATCGCGCGCAGCCTGCGCGCAGGACGCATCGCCGCCCCACACCAGCACCTGCATGCCGAATGCGCGTCCGAACCCGGCCACGCGTTGGCCGATGCGTCCGTAACTCCAGAGACCGAGGGTGCGGCCGTGCAGCACACGGCCCAAGCCAGGGTCGCCCAGCGCCTGCCAACGGCCCTGATGCAGGGCACGCTGGTACTCGCCCAATCGGCGGCTGGCCGCAAGGATCAAGGCCCAGGTCAGCTCGGCCGGGGCCACCGGCGAGCCGACGCCTTCGGCTACCGCGACGCCAGACTGCGTGCATGCAGCCACATCCACGTGCGCGCCCACGCGCCCGGTCTGGCTGATCAGCTTCAGCCGCGGCAGGCGCCGCAGCAGCGCCGCATCCATGCCGGTGCGCTCGCGGATCAGCACCAGCGCATCGGCGTCGGCCAGCTGCTCGGCGCGCTCGTCGGGATCGGTGGCCAGCGCCCCCAGCACCTGCACATCATGGCCCTGCATCCGCTGCAGGCAGGGCAGTCGGCACACGGCGCCCTGATAGTCGTCGGGCACCAGGATGCGCATCAGCGCGGTTTACCCGGCAGTGGGAACGGAGTGACCACCTTGTCGCCGGTGGCCGCGTCGCGGATCACCGACTGGCCCTTCTTCTCCACTTCTTCGATCCGCACGATGCTCTGCATCGGCAGGTGCAGCGTCTTGGTGTTGCCGAACTCTTCGCGCAGGCGTTCTTCGGTGGGGTCCACCACCAGCCCGTCGTGTACGTCGAACACCAGCTCGCCGACCTGGTTGAAGCCCCACAGATGGCTGCCGGTGACCTCACGCGCATAGAGCTCGTACACCTTGCCGTGATTGAGGAAGGTGACTTTGTACAGAGGCTTGGGCATGCGCCCGATTATAGGCGCGCCATTGCAGTGCATGCAGCGCCAGGTGGTCGGCAACCGTGCGCTGAGCGCGCCGACACGCACGTGGGGGCGCGTTGCGCTAGAACCCGTGGCGCTTGCGCAGGCGGCGCGCAATTGCCGCACGCACGTACAGCCCGTAGACGATGCCGAACACGAAGCCGGCGATGTGTGCCGACCACGCCACCATGCCGAAGGCCGGGCCGATGTAGGCAAACACCACCTGCAGCAGCGCCCACGCCCCGATCAACAGGGGTGCCGGCACGCGGATGAATTCCAGGAACACGCCCAGCGGCAGCACCACGCCGAGCTTGGCGCCGGGAAACAGCGCCAGATAGGTGCCGATCAGCGCCGAAACTGCGCCGGAAGCGCCGATGATCACCCGGTCCGGCGTGCCGATCGCAAAGATCGCCGCCAGGTTGGACGCGGCCCCGCCGAGCAGGAACAGCAGCAGCAATCGCCACGGCCCCAGGATGCGCTCGGCCGGCAGCCCGAAGATCAACAGGAACACCAGGTTGCCGAGCAGATGCGACCAGTCCGCATGCAGGAACAGCGCCGTGAACAGCCGCAGCACGCTGCCGTCGCGCAGGGTCGCCCACCAGTCGCCCAGGTTGGAGACGCCACTGGACAATGCGCCCCAGTCCAGCCACAGCGTATTGCGCGCTTCACCGGGGCGGCTGATCGACCACAGATAGGCCAGCCATACCGCGGCGAACAGCAAAGGCACCGCCCAGCGTGGGGTGGGTTTCTTGCGGGAGGGGAGGGAGACGAACATCGGAGACGCACAATAGCCGGTCCATCGTCCTGAACCCAGCCCTAACCCACCGGCGCGTTCAGCGTGCCGGTCGTTATTGTTCGGTTAATCGTCGTGGGTATACTGCGTACGGCGTCGTATGTCGGGGGGGGGTCTCCGGCGCGCTCCAGGCACTGGATTGGTGCTGGGCGCGGGCGCTGAACCGACCATTGCAGTCCTTATCCGGAGAGCTACAACTTATGTCTACCGCTTCCACTCTTAGCCGCGCCACCTTGCTGGCCGTTGGGATTGCCGGTGTGCTGGCCGTTGGCCAGGCGCACGGCGCCGCATTTCAGCTGAAGGAAAACAGCGCCAAGGGCCTGGGCCGCGCCTTTGCAGGCTCGGGCAGCGCCGCGGACGATGCTTCGATCATCGTCAACAACCCGGCCGGCATGCGCCAGCTCGACGGCCGCCTGTTCCAGGCCGACGTCAGCGCCATCCAGTTCTCGGCCAAGTTCCAGCCCGACACCGCGACCTACGCCAACGGCGCCCCGGTGTCCGGCGGCAACGGCGGCGATGCCGGCATGATCGCGCCGGTCCCGGCGATGTACTTCCACGTGCCGTTCGGCGAGAACGACAATATGCACCTGGGCACTTCGCTTACCGTGCCGTTCGGCTTCAAGACCGACTACGACCGTGACTGGGTCGGCCGCTACCACGGCACCAAGACCGAGCTGCAGGCAATCGACTTCAACGTGGCGTTCTCCTACGACGTGAACCCGTACGTGTCCTTCGGTGCGTCGGTGTTCGCCGAGCGCCTGGATATCGAACTGGGCAACGCAGTGGATGCCGGCTCGATCCTGGCGCGTTCGCGCGTTCCGGGCTTTGCACCGGGCAACGCCGACGGCTCGCTGAGGATGAAGGGCCACAGCACCGAAGTGGGCTTCACCCTCGGTGGCCTGTTCAGCATCGACGAGAACACCCACCTCGGTTTCAGCTACCGCTCGCAGGTAGAGCACAAGATCACCGGCGCGGATGTCGACTTCACCATTCCGCCGAATGCGTCGGCCGTGTTCGCACGTGCCGCCCCAGGCACCTTCATCGACACCAGTGGCCGCGCCACCGTCAAGCTGCCGGCCAGCGCCACCGCCAGCTTCACGCACAACGTGAATGAGCAGTGGTCGATCATGGCCGACGTCACCCGCACCGCCTGGAGCAAGTTCGACCAGGTGACGCTGGACTTCGCCTCCAACCAGCCCAACACCGTGCTGGACTTCTCGTACCGCGACACCACCTTCGCCTCGATCGGTGCCGATTACCGCATGAGCGAGACGCTGACCCTGCGTGGCGGCGTAGCGTTCGACCAGACCCCGACCACTGCCGAACACCGCGACGTGCGCGTGCCCGACAACAGCCGCAAGTGGCTGTCGGTGGGTCTGAGCTGGCGTCCGTCGCAGCAGGCCGAGTACAACTTCGGCTACACCCACCTGTTCGTCAGCGACCCGACCAGCGACACGGTCAGCGCCACCGGCGACCGTCTGGCCGGTACCTATGATGTGCAGGGCAACATCCTGGCTGCATCGGTCAACTACAAGTTCTGATCGTCGCAACCCGCGTTGGATGCTAAAAACCCCGCTTCGGCGGGGTTTTTTTTGTCGCGATGCGCGCGCATACGCGGCGTCAGGCCGTGCGCCGGTGTCATTCGTCCACGAATACAACACGACACACGTAGCGGCAGCGCAGGGGGGACAGGCGAGCTGTGCAGGGGTCCTGCAGATTGCTATGGTCGTGCGCATGAGCCAACCCGACTTCATCCAGGTCACCGACAACGCCGTTTCGCGCGCCGATTGCGCGGCCATCGTGCACCGCATGCGCGACAGCCAGCAGCTGCATCCCGGGCGCATCGGTGGCGGCGTGTTTCCAGACCTCAAGCACAGCCGCGACCTGCGCATCAGCGGCATCGCCGAATGGGCAGACGTCGAAGCGCGCCTTCAACAGGCGGTCTTCGACGGGGTGCTGAGCTATCTGCGGCACTATCCACAGGCCTTGATCTCGCCGTTGATGCTGCAGGTCACCACCGCCGACGGCACCCCGCATCGATTGGTGGCCGAAGACATCGCGCAAATGAGCGACCAGGCGCTGGGCGACCTGGCACGCACCTGCCTGCGTCCGGGCGCGATCAATCTGCAGTGGTATGCCGCCGATCAGGGCGGCTACCCGTACTGGCATTGCGAGCTGTATCCACGCGATGCCAGTGCCGACACATTGCACCGGCACCTGCTGTGGACGCTGTACCTCAACGACGAATTCGAGCAGGGCGAAACCGAATTCCTGTTCCAGCAGCGCAAGGCGCGCCCGCGCACCGGCAGCCTGTTGATCGCTCCCACCGCCTTCACCCATACCCACCGTGGCAACCGCCCGGTCGGCGGCGACAAGTTCATCGCCACCAGCTGGATCCTGTTCCAGTCGGCGGGGGCCTTGTACGGCGGGGAATAGGGAATCGGGAGTAGGGAATCGCAACCGCAACAGCAATTCGCAGCAGCGCGGCTCTTGCTGTTCCGATTCTCGATTCCCCAATCCCGATTCCCCGCCCCTAGAACAGACTGCCTTGCGGCGATTGCGGCACCGGCTTGGCCGGTGGAGCGGGGCGGCGGAAGGCGCTGCAGTCCAGCGCCGGCATCTCACGCGTATCGAAACCGGCGCGACGGTGGGCCAGCGCAAAACGGCGCGCCAGCAGGTCCGCATACACGCCCTGCCCACGCAGGCGGGTACCGAAGCTGCTGTCGTAGTCCTTGCCGCCGCGCAGCTGCTGGATGGTGCTCATCACGTGCGCCGCGCGCTGCGGGTGATGGGTCTGCAGCCAGTCGCGAAACAACGGCGCCACTTCGTGTGGCAGCCGCAGCAGCACGTAGCCGGCACTGCTGGCGCCGGCCTCGGCGGCGGCCTGCAGAATCGCTTCCAGCTCATGGTCGTTGATCCACGGGATCACTGGCGCTGCCATCACCCCCACCGGCACGCCCGCCTCGTGCAACGTGCGCATCGCACGCAGACGTGCATGCGGCGCGGACGCACGCGGTTCGAGTTTGGCCGACAGATGCGGGTCCAGCGTGGTCACCGAGAAATGCACGTTGACCAGGTTCTCGCGCGCCAACGGGGCCAGCAGGTCCAGGTCGCGGGTGACCAAGGCGTTCTTGGTGATCAGCGTGAACGGATGCCGCGTCTCCCACAGCACCTCGATCAACCGGCGCGTCAACGCGCGTTTGCGCTCGATCGGCTGGTACGCATCGGTGTTGATGCCCAGCGCGATCGGGCTGGGCACATAACTCGGTCGCGACAACTCGCGCCGCAGCAGATCCGGCGCATTGGTCTTGGCGAACAGCCTGGTCTCGAAATCCAGCCCGGGCGATAGATTGAGGTACGCGTGCGAGGGTCGCGCAAAGCAGTAACTGCAGCCGTGCTCGCACCCCCGATACGGATTGACCGATTGCGAGAACCCGATGTCCGGCGACTGGTTGCGGCTGATGATGCTGCGCGCGGTTTCCTCGGTGACCTGCGTGCGCAACACGCCGGCAGCGAACTCTTCGCTGTCGTCCACGTGCCAACCGTCGTCCACGGCCTGCGGTGTGGTGACCTCGAACCGTCCGGGCAGGTGGCCGGTCGCACCGCGGCCCTTGATTGCGCTTGCCATCGCGCCATCGTAGGGCGGTCGTGTCTCATCCGCCGCGACCGGGCGTTCAACACGATGAAGCTTTCAGACCACTGCCCGCACGGTGCGTTGGCGCCGCGGTCAGCGCAGCGCAGCGTACGCCCCGTAGAATCCGCACATGCTCGCACTGGTCCAGGGCGCGTGGGATTGGCTGGCCACCATTCCCCACCTCGAAGCGCTCCTCCTCGCCGCCTACGTGCTCTACCTGCTGTGGATCGCCGGCTGGATCGTGCTGCAAAAGCGTGAGCCGGTGGCCACGCTGAGCTGGGTATTGTCGCTGGCTGCGCTGCCGTACCTGGGGCTGCTGATCTATTACTGGCTCGGCCCGCAGAAGGTGAAGCGGCAGCGCCTGCGTCGCGGCCGCTCGCGCTCGGGCATGGAAAGCTACAGCAGCGTCTGCCCGCCGGATGCCGACTGCACCGAGCTGGCCAAGATCGCCCAGTCCACCACCGGGCTTGCGCCAAGCAGCGCCACCGAAGTGCATTGGCTGGTGGATGGCGCGGCAACCTATGCCGCCATCATCGAGGCGATCCGCAGCGCCCGCGACCACATCCACCTGGAGTACTACATCTTCCAGCCCGACCACAGCGGCACCGCGATCTGCGCCGCGCTGATGGAGCGTGCACGCGCCGGGGTCAAGGTCCGCCTGCTGCTGGATGCGATCGGCTCGTCGGCCATGACGCGCCGGGCGCTGCGCAGCCTGCGCGAGGCCGGCGTGGAAACCGCCTGGTTCCATCCCTCGCAATTTCTCAAGCCGTTCAAACGGCCGTGGCTGAATCTGCGCACCCATCGCAAGGTGATCGTCATCGATGGCCGGGTCGGTTTCACCGGCGGCATCAATGTCACCGACGAAGAGAACGAGCAGGTGCGCGGCGATGCCTATCGCGACCTGCATGTGCGGCTGCAGGGCCACGTGGTGCGCAGCCTGCAACTGGTGTTTCTGGAAGACTGGCTCTATGCCACCCGGCAGGAGCGCGCCGCCTTCCAGGACCAGCAGTTGTGGCCGGAGGACATGCCCACGCGCGCCCAGGGCACGGTCGATGCACAGGTGCTGGTGTCCGGCCCGGATTCCTCCTGGGAATCCATCCACCGGCTGATGGTCGCCGCCATCCACGAGGCCAGGCATCGGGTCTGGCTGGTGACGCCGTACTTCGTTCCGGGCGAAGCCGCGCGCATGGCGCTGACCTCGGCTGCGCTGGGCGGTCTGGATGTGCGCCTGCTGGTGCCGCGGGTCAGCGACTCGCGCCTGGTGACCTATGCGGCGCGCTCGTATTTCGATGAGCTGCTCGAAGCCGGCGTGCGCATCTACGAGTACGGCCCGCGCATGCTGCATACCAAGGCACTGCTGGCCGACGACGATGTCAGCATCGTCGGCAGCGCCAATTTCGACAGCCGCAGCTTCCGCCTCAACTTCGAACTGTCGATGCTGTTCCGCGACCAGGCAGTGGCCGCCGAGCTGGCCGGCCTGATCGGCACCGACCTGCAACATGCCCAGGAGGTGCGCTTTGCGCGCCATCGGCCGCTGCTGCGTTCGCGCCTGCCCGAAGCCTTTGCGCGGCTGCTGTCGCCACTGCTCTGAAACGCCCCCGGCTCACGTGGAACCGAACCGGGCGCAGCGCTACACTGCCGCCACTCATCGGGGGAGCTCGTCATGCACTGGCTGTTTCTGCTTATGGCACTAGGTGCGCTGGTGCTGGCGTTCAGTACGCCGCACGTGTGGTTGCTGGTGGTGTCGCTGTTGGTGGCACTGGTGCTCTTGCTGTTGTGGACACGTGGCTGGTTCGCCTCGCGCATGGACGACACCCAGCGCGATACCAGCAGCATGATCGACCCGGCCGAACTGCGACGGCTGCGCGAGGTGGCCGAGGCTCGCAAGGCCGCAGCACTGGCCGCCGCCCGCGATGGCGAGCCGCAGGCCTGAGCGCACGACCGTGACCACCCAGCTCAGCGTCAACGTCAACAAGATCGCGGTCCTGCGCAATTCGCGCGGCGGCACCGACCCGGACGTGGTGCAGGCCGCCCGCACCTGCCTGGGAGCCGGCGCACACGGCATTACCGTGCATCCACGGCCGGATCAACGCCACATCCGCTCCGACGATGTCCTGGCGTTGAGCGCACTCACGCGCGCGCACGGCGTGGAATTCAATATCGAAGGCAACCCGTTTGCCCCTCCGCGCGCCGGCTATCCGGGGCTGCTGGAGCTGTGCCGTGCCACGCGGCCGCAACAGGTCACGCTGGTGCCCGATGGCGACGGGCAGCTGACCTCCGACCATGGCTTCGACTTCGCGCAGGACACCACCCAACTTGCCGCGTTGATCGCCGCGTTCAAGGATCTCGGTAGCCGCGTCAGCCTGTTCGTCGACGCGGGTAACCCGGACATCGCACGCGCCGCCATGCTCGGTGCAGACCGCATCGAGTTGTATACCGGCCCGTACGCGTCCGCGCATGCGGCCGGGCAGGCGGACGCAGCACTCGCACTGTTCGCCGGTGCCGCGCAGCGCGCCAGCGCCGCCGGGCTGGGCATCAATGCCGGGCATGACTTGTCGCAAGCCAACCTTGGCGATTTTCTCGCCGCTGTCCCGGGCGTGCTGGAAGTGTCCATCGGCCACGCCCTGATCAGCGAAGCGCTGTATCAAGGATTGGATGCGACCGTGCGCGCCTACGTCGGGCTCCTGGATACCGCCCGCGCTAGCGCCTGAGTTTTGCCGGGTGATGCCGGCATTCGATCATCACCCGGATCGATCAGTGGGCAATCTGCCGGATGGGCGGCAAGCACGTCGGGTCACGCAGCAGGCATAAAAAAAACGCCACCGTTTCCGGTGGCGTTGCAGTCGCGTCATGACTGTTGTGTTGCGGTCTTGCGGATGCGTTTACTGCTGCATGAAGCCGATTTTCTTCATCTGCGAGTTCTTCGCAGCGGCCAGCACCTTCGCCATCACCTCGTACTCCGCATCCTGATTTGCATCGATGCGCAGTTCGGGCTGATTGGTCGGATCGGCCTGTACCACTTCTTCCATCTTCTGCTGCAGCTGATCCACCGGCGTCGGGCTATTGTTCCAGAACACCTGGTTGCTGGCGTCGATACGCAGCTCGATCGGCGGCGGCGGTTCGGTCGTCTGCGGTGGCGGGTTCAGAACCCGCTGCGGCAGATCCACGGCGATCGGATACGTCATGATCGGCGCGGTCACGATGAAGATGATCAACAGCACCAGCATCACGTCCACCAGGGGCGTGACGTTGATGTCGGCCATCGGCCCACGGCTTCCACCAGTACTAAATGCCATGGCTTACTGCCCCTTCACTTTGGTTGCAACGAAACCGACGTCCAGCATGCCCTGACCCTGCGCGATCTTGGTGATCTCGTTGATCGTACGCATCTTGGTCGTGCGGTCGCCGCGCAGGTTGAGCGGCGGTTGCGGGGTCTGCTGTGCGGCGGTGGACAGGCGCGACTCCAGGGCTTCCTTGGAGATCGGCTCGTCGTTCCAGTACAGCGACCCGTCTTCCTTGACGGCCAGGGTGATCGGCGCGGCGCGTTTCTCCGCATCTTCCTTCTGGATCAAGTTGGCCTCTGGCAGCTCCACCTTGACCTTGTGGGACATCAGCGGTGCCGTAATGATGAAGATGATCAGCAGCACCAACATCACGTCCACGAGGGGCGTCACATTGATGTCGGCCATCGGGCCGCCGCTGTTTCCACTACTGAAGGCCATAACGGGCTCCGTCTAAATCGTTGCGAAGGCGTTCTTTACAACCGGATTAGCGAACGCGCGAACCGGTGGCGAAGAAGTCGTGCAGGTCATGGGCAAAGGTGTCGAACTTGGCGATCACCGAGCTGTTGACCTTGGAGAAGAAGTTGAACGCGAACACGGCCGGGATGGCGACGAACAGACCGATCGCGGTCATGATCAGCGCTTCACCCACCGGGCCGGCAACGGCATCGATGGAGGCCGAACCGGTTGCACCGATCTTGATCAGCGCGCCGTAGATGCCCCACACGGTACCGAGCAGACCGACGAACGGCGCGGTCGCACCGACGGTGGCCAGCAGGGTCATGCCCGACTGCAGCTTGGTGCTTTCGCGGGTCACGGCCTGACGCAGGGCGCGGTCGACGAACTCCGAACGGCTCAGGCTCTCACCCAGGCCACCGGTGCTGCCTTCGGCGCGCTGGTGGTGAGCAGCAGCCTGGGCTGCGTCCAGTGCGATTTTGGAGAACGGCTCGGAAGCCGGCTGTTCTTCCATCGCACGGATGGCGTCCTGTGCATTCGGGGCATCCCAGAACGCGGTGGTGACGCGGTCAGCCGCGCTCTTCAGGCGGGTGGCGCGGAAGATGTTGATGACAGTCCAGTACCAGGAAGCGGCGGACATGGCGATCAGGGTGATCAACACGACCCACGACACGGCGAAGTCGCCGGGGCTGGAGGTCATTTCGGTGATCAAGTGCTCGAAGCCCATCTGCGACAGAGCGGCCGACGGATTGGAGCCCCCTGCAGCGGCGGCGATAAAGAATTCCTGCAGCATGACGCTTACCTTTGTTGTGTGTGGTGATGAAGGGTGGAGCGAAAGGAAGACAGGATCCTGGGCCGGCCGTGACCGGCCCGTGGGATCAGTTCAGAGCAAAGTTGACCGGGACGCGGACACGTCCGGCGGCTTTCTGCCCGTTGACAGTGGAGGCGTTGAACTTCCACTTGCGTGCTGCGTCCATCGCGGCACGGTCAAGGTCGCGGTTGCGGCTGGACTTTTCGACCGACACGTTGGTCACGTTGCCGCTGGCATCCACATCCACGATCAGGATGACCTCACCTTGGACGCCGGCACGGAATGCAGCCGGTGGGTACTTCGGCGGGTTCATGTTCTTGGACGAGATATCGACAC
>NZ_JSZE01000239.1 GCF_000802365.1 Xanthomonas cannabis pv. cannabis | reverse complement strand
CCAATCGGGAGATCTGCTTTCCGTTGAGCGTCCCAAGCTCCGGCAACCGGCACGCCAACACGGCCAGCAATACCGGACCGACCCCTTTGAGCGTCTTCAACGCCGCCAGGTGCGGTTGCTTGATGAGCAGCGTCTTTAGCTGCCCGGCGATCAGTTCATCCAGCCGCGCCACACTGCGCACGAGCTGGTTCACGTTGGCCTGCAGCAGCTTGCGTAGCGGTTTGTCCGCCACCTGCAACAGCT
>NZ_JSZE01000238.1 GCF_000802365.1 Xanthomonas cannabis pv. cannabis | reverse complement strand
GGTGCTGTGCAAGCCGGGTTCGATCAAGCCGCACACCGAGTTCGAAGCCGAAGTCTACGTGCTGTCCAAGGACGAGGGTGGCCGTCACACCCCGTTCTTCAAGGGCTACCGTCCGCAGTTCTACTTCCGCACCACCGACATCACTGGCGCGTGCCAGCTGCCGGAAGGCGTGGAGATGGTGATGCCGGGCGACAACGTCAAGATGGTCGTGACCCTGATCAACCCGGTCG
>NZ_JSZE01000237.1 GCF_000802365.1 Xanthomonas cannabis pv. cannabis | reverse complement strand
GCGGCTGACGCTCGCCAACCGGTACCTTCTTGCGCTTGCGGCGCCGGACTTGTAGCTGCTGCTCGCGATACAACCGCTCCACGCGCTTGTAGTTCACCAGGCGTCCTTCCTGTCGCAGCTTGAGATAGATCATCCCCACGCCGTAGCGGCGATGGCGATGCGCCAACGCAAGAATGCGCTCGCGCAGTTCGCCATTGCGGTCTTGACGTGGGCAATAGCGCAGCGCGCTGGCGCTCATGCCGATCG
>NZ_JSZE01000236.1 GCF_000802365.1 Xanthomonas cannabis pv. cannabis | reverse complement strand
CTGGAGCAGTTCGGCTCGGGCCTGGATTTGTTCCAGCTGCTGGCGCACTTCCAGCCGGCCTTCCTCAAGCTGGATCGCGGCATCACCAGCGATGTCGCCTCGGCGCGCGACAGCCAGGAAAAGATTCGCGAGATCACCTCGCGCGCGCAGCCGGCCGGCATCCTGACCGTGGCCGAGTTCGTGGCCGATGCGCAATCGATGAGCAGCTTCTTCAGTGCCGGCGTGGACTACGTGCAGGGCGA
>NZ_JSZE01000235.1 GCF_000802365.1 Xanthomonas cannabis pv. cannabis | reverse complement strand
GTACCCTCACCCCAACCCCTCTCCCGGCGGGAGAGGGGCGTGCTCGGTAGCTGCGGCGTTCTTCCCTTCTCCCATCGGGAGAAGGTGGCGCGTAGCGCCGGATGAGGGTACGGGCGAACTCCGTGTGGTTGGAACGGCACTTGGGCTTCGCCCCGTACCCTCACCCCAACCCCTCTCCCGGCGGGAGAGGGGCGTGCTCGGTAGCTGCGGCGTTCTTCCCTTCTCCCATCGGGAGAAGGTGGCGCGTAGCGCCGGATGAG
>NZ_JSZE01000234.1 GCF_000802365.1 Xanthomonas cannabis pv. cannabis | reverse complement strand
GGGCTGCCGTATGAGCCTGGATCTGAGCGATCGCCTTGGAGCTTGGCACCCACGCCGGAATCTCCCTTGTTTCGCCCGAACAGTTGCCCGAGGTGACACTCGAAACGATAAGACTGGGCAGGCGAGGGAGCTCTCGACATTTCCAGCCTAGCGGAGATCTGCCATGAGCGGAATCGGGATCGATGTGTGCAAGAAGTCCCTGGATGCGGCTGTCTTTCAAGGTGAGGCCCGCCAGTTCAGTAACACGGCAAGCGGGCACTGCAAGCT
>NZ_JSZE01000233.1 GCF_000802365.1 Xanthomonas cannabis pv. cannabis | reverse complement strand
CCGATCGGCTGGACGCGGGCATGCTGGCGTGTATGGCCGAGAAGATGGAGCTTCATCCCTATGTTCCACTGCCGCCGTGGCAGCGTCATCTGGGCGAGCATGTCCGCGCCCGCCGCCAGCTCATCGATCTGCTGAAGACGGCCAAACAACAGCTGTTGCAGGTGGCGGACAAACCGCTACGCAAGCTGCTGCAGGCCAACGTGAACCAGCTCGTGCGCAGTGTGGCGCGGCTGGATGAACTGATCGCCGGGCAGCTAAAGACGCTGCTCAT
>NZ_JSZE01000232.1 GCF_000802365.1 Xanthomonas cannabis pv. cannabis | reverse complement strand
TGACCGGGGTGTGCAGCTACGGCTCATCCAGCCGGGCAAACCAAACCAGAACGCCTACGTCGAATCGTTCAACGGCCGGCTGCGCGACGAATGCCTCAACGAGCACTGGCTCCCGACGTTGCTGCATGCGCGCACCGAGATCGAACGCTGGCGAGGCGAATACAACGAGGACCGACCCAAGAAAGCAATTGGCGGCATGACGCCGTCCGCTTATGCCCAACATCTGGCAAACACCGATATCATCAACCCCGGACTCTAAACCCGACCGC
>NZ_JSZE01000231.1 GCF_000802365.1 Xanthomonas cannabis pv. cannabis | reverse complement strand
GCGTGGTGCTGACGTTCCTGCTGACCAATTTCGGCAGCATGGCCGGGGTGTGGCTGGCGGGTGTGCAGATCTTCAATCGGCTGCATGGGTGAGCGCGAGGGCGCTGCCGTGCGCTGTCTCGTAGGAGCGCACCCGGGCGCGACGGAGCGTTACCGGTAAGGCTCCGTCGCGCCCGGGTGCGCTCCTACGGCATTCGGTCGCTCGGTGCGGGCTGGGCCGGTGGCGCGAGCTGCAAGCGTACCCAGACGCCATAGTGGTCCGATGCCCAGCGACCTTCGGCGTAGGGCG
>NZ_JSZE01000230.1 GCF_000802365.1 Xanthomonas cannabis pv. cannabis | reverse complement strand
CAAAGACTGCAAGTCTTCCTTCTCCCGCGCGCGGGAGAAGGTGCCCCGTAGGGGCGGATGAGGGGCGCCTGGTGACGTTGTTGCGGCCGGCGCTGTGGAACGCGTCGCCAGGCGCTTCGGAGACGAGGTGCCAAGTGGCTTCGCCCCGTACCCTCACCCCAACCCCTCTCCCGGCGGGAGAGGGGCTTGCTGCCAGTCGATCAAAGTTTGCGAGTCTTCCTTCTCCCGCGCGCGGGAGAAGGTGCCCCGTAGGGGCGGATGAGGGGCGCCTGGTGACGTTGTTGCGGCCGGCGCTGTGGAACGCGTCGCCAGGCGCTTTGGAGATGAG
>NZ_JSZE01000023.1 GCF_000802365.1 Xanthomonas cannabis pv. cannabis | reverse complement strand
CCCCAATCCCAGCCCCCCATTCACCCGGTATCGAGGCCGTGCTTGCGCAACTTGCGATACAGCGTATTACGGCTGATTCCCAGCGCATCGGCGGTGCGGCTGACATTCCAGCGGTGGCGTTCGAGTTGTTGTTGCAGCACCAGGCGTTCGGCCTGGTCGAGTGCGACGCGGCCGGGCATGTCGTCGGCGGCCACCGCGCGCCCGTCGACCAGGCACGGTGCGCTGCCGGCGTCGACGATTTCCTGCGGCAGGTTCGGTAGCCGGATCACCCCGTCGCTGCACAGCACCGCCGCGGTGCGCAACACATTGCGCAGTTGGCGCAGGTTGCCGGGCCAGGCGTAGCTGAGCAGGGTGTGCATGGCTTCTTCGCTGATGCGCACGCTGTGCTCCGGGTTCTCTTCGCGCAGCAGGGTGCGGATCAACTCGGCCTTGTCGCTGCGCTCGTGCAAGGGCGGCAAGTGCAGCACCACGCCGTTGAGGCGGTAATACAGGTCTTCGCGAAATTCGCCGGCGGCCACGCGCTGCGCCAGATCGCGATGGCTGGCGCTGATCACGTGCAGCTCCAGCGGCACCGCGCGCTCGCTGCCGAGCGGGGTAACGCATTGTTCTTCCAGCACGCGCAGCAGGCGGCTCTGCAACGGCAGCGGCATGTCGCCGATTTCATCGAGAAACAGGGTGCCGCCGCTGGCCTGCAGCAATTTGCCATGCCGGCCTTCGCGCGCCGCATCGGTGAACGCGCCGCGCGCATAGCCGAACAACTCGCTTTCGATCAATGCCTCGGGGATCGCCGCACAGTTGATCGCCACGAACGCGCCACCGGCCCACGGCGAGCCGCGATGGACAGCCTTGGCAAATTCTTCCTTGCCGGTGCCGGTGTCGCCACGCAGCAGGATCGAGACGCGATGCGCGGCCAACTTCAATGCATTGGCCAGGTTGTGGCGCATGCGCGGGTCCGAGCCCACATGTTCGCCCGGCGGCTGTTCGCCCTCCGGCGCCACCTGCGCGGCGGCGCCCACCGACGGCATCGCCGGGCGTGAGCGGGGCGGGCGCACCAGCGCGTAGAACCGCCGCCCGTGGCAGGCGCAGCGGATCGACCACAGCGTGCCCGCGTCGCTGCCGGCACGATGTTCCAGCGTGTCGAAATCCAGCTGCATCACCTGCGAGATATCGCGGCCGACCAGCTGGCTGCGGTCGAGTTTGCCCAATTGCTCCAGCACCGCTTCGTTGACGGCCAGCACGCGGCCATCGGCGCCGATCGCGATCAATGCCTCGTGCAACAGTCCGGCAAATTCGGGACGGCTGTGAAAGCGCAGGATGAAGGCATGGCCGAACTGGTTGAGGAAATGCGAACGCGAGATCTGCGCAGCCGACATGCTCACCAGGGCCACGGTGTGCCGCTGGATCTGCTTGCTGTCCTGCGCATTGGGGGTGGACGCATCCAGCACGGCCAGCAGCCCGCCATGCGGGTCCAGAATCGGCGCCCCGCTGCACGACAGCGGCAGATGCCGGGTCAGGTAGTGCTCGCCGCGGTGCACGCTCACCGCAGTGCGCTCGGCCGCGCAGGTGCCCAGGCCGTTGGTGCCTTGGTGGCACTCGGCCCAGCTGGCGCCGCAGAACAGGCCGGCATGGCGGAACTCGCGCAGCAGGGTGGAGTCGTGCACGCTGTGCAGCACGGTGGCCTCGGCATCGCCGAAGATCACCGCATACCCGCTGCCGGCAATCTGCTCGTAGAGGTTTTCCATCTCCACCCGGGCGATGCGCAGCACCTCGCCCAGGCGTTGCTGGCGCTCGCGTACGTGCAGCGCGTCGTGCACCAGGGGCTCGGGCGTGGCCTCGGGCAGCAGCGCGTAGTCGTCCAGGCAGCGCCGCCACGAGCGCGACAACGGCGCCGCCAGCGACGCGATATCGCGCAGCCGCCGGGTCTGCCTGAGGACATCCGGCTCGATCTGGGGCGGGGCGGTGGAAGCGGCGGCGACAACGCTTGGCTCGGACATGGCCCAGCGTTCCTCAATGGACGCGAGGCGGCAGTAGAGACACAAATCGTCCCCATGCTCAAACTGCGTTGCAGCAAAGTGCGTTGCCGCCGCTGACGATGCCGCCGCCGCCGCGATGTCGGCATAAAGCCCCTCTCCCGTCGGGAGAGGGGTTGGGGTGAGGGTACGGGGCGAAGCCACACCAAGCAGTTTGGCAACGCGAGGCTTTGCCCGTCCCCTCATCCGCCCCTTCGGGGCACCTTCTCCCCCATGAAGGAGGACAATGTCCCATTGGGAGAAGGGACGTCGATGCGCGAGGGCGTTAAAGCCCCTCTCCCGCCGGGAGAGGGGTTGGGGTGAGGGTACGGCGCGCGTAGCGCCCGAATTCTCGAACTGCGCGAGGCTTCGCCCGTCCCCTCATCCGCCCCTTCGGGGCACCTTCTCCCCCATGAAGGAGGACAATGTCCCGGTGGGAGAAGGGCAAAGCGTCCGTTAAAGCGCGTAGCCGAACTGTTGCTTGAACTGGTCGTTGAACTCGGCGAAGTCGAAGCGCTGGTTCTGGGTGCCGGGGTGTTCCACCTTCAGCGCGCCCATCAGGTTGCCCATGCGCCCGATCGTGAGCCAATCGTAGTTGTGCTGGATGCCGTAGATCAGGCCGGCGCGGAAGGCATCGCCGCAGCCGGTGGGGTCGACCACGCGGCGTTCGTGCGCCGGCGGAATGTCGTAGGTCTTTTCCGGCGTATGCACCAGCGCGCCCTTCGGGCCCTGGGTGGTGATGTAGGCCTGCACGCGCGAGACGATGTCCTTCTCGTCCCAGCCGGTGCGTTCCTGCAGCAGGTTGGACTCGTAATCGTTGACCACCACGTAGTCGGCCTGCTCGATGAACTGACGCAGCTCCGGGCCGTTGAACAACGGCATCGCCTGGCCGGGGTCGAAGATGAAGGGGATGCCGCCGGCAGCGAACTCTTCGGCGTTCTGGATCATGCCTTCGCGCCCGTCCGGGCCGACCAGGCCCAGGGTCACACCCGGCACGTCCTTCACGTGGTTTTCGTAGCTGCGCATCATCGCGCCCGGATGGAAGGCGGTGATCTGGTTGTTGTCGTGGTCGGTGGTGATGAAGGCCTGCGGGGTGAACAGGTCGTCGATGATCTTCACCCGCGACAGGTCGATGCCGAGCATCTCGAAATGTTCGCGGTACGGGCCGAAGTCCTGGCCCACGGTACCCATCGGAATCGGCGCGCCACCGAGCAGATGCAGGTTGTAGGCAATGTTGCCGGCGCAGCCGCCGAACTCGCGGCGCATGCGCGGGACCAGGAACGACACATTCAGAATGTGCACCTTGTCCGGCAGGATGTGGTTCTTGAACTGGTCCGGGAACACCATGATGGTGTCGTAGGCGAGGGAACCACAGATCAGTGCGGACATCGAGTCAGGCCTTTGCGTAAGGAAATACCCGCCAGTTGCCGGGCATGGCAGCGGGACGGCAGCAACGCCGCGGCGCAAAGGGTAACGGCTGCGACCGATCAGGGCCACAACCGCGTGCCATGGCCGGCGTGACCGGCACATGAAAACCGGGCCGGCAGATCCGATTTTTCCTTGCTCACCCCGGGGGGGATTGCTAGGCTAGCCGACTTCGTTTTCTGCCCAAAATTTCGCCACGCTGGCGGCCGGGCGCGCGACTTACCCAGGACCAACTCCCTCGATGTTCAAGAAACTGCGCGGCATGTTCTCCAACGACCTGTCCATCGATCTGGGCACGGCCAATACGCTGATCTACGTGCGCGGGCAGGGCATCGTGCTGAACGAACCATCGGTGGTGGCGGTGCGTCAGGACCGCGCAATCGGCGGCACGCGTTCGGTGGCGGCGGTCGGCGCCGAGGCCAAGCAGATGCTTGGCCGCACGCCTGGTCACATCACCACCATCCGCCCGATGAAGGACGGCGTCATCGCCGATTTCACCTACACCGAGGCAATGCTGAAGCACTTCATCAAGAAGGTGCACAAGTCGCGTGTCCTGCGCCCCAGCCCGCGCGTGCTGGTGTGCGTGCCGGCCGGCTCCACCCAGGTGGAGCGCCGCGCCATCAAGGAATCTGCGGAAGAGGCCGGTGCGCGTGATGTGTACCTGATCGAAGAACCCATGGCTGCCGCGATCGGCGCCGGCATGCCGGTGACCGAGGCGCGCGGCTCGATGGTCATCGACATCGGCGGCGGCACCACCGAAGTGGCGGTGATCTCGCTCAACGGCATCGTGTATTCGCAGTCGGTGCGTGTGGGCGGCGACCGCTTCGATGAGTCGATCACCAATTATGTGCGCCGCAACCACGGCATGCTGATCGGCGAAGCCACCGCCGAGCGCATCAAGTTGCAGATCGGCTGCGCCTACCCGCAGGACGAGGTGCAGGAGATGGAAATCTCCGGCCGCAACCTCGCCGAGGGCGTACCGAAGATGATCAAGATCAACTCCAACGAAGTGCTCGAAGCGCTGCACGAGCCGCTGTCGGGCATTGTCTCCGCGGTCAAGCTGGCGCTGGAGCAGACCCCGCCGGAACTGTGTGCCGACGTGGCCGAGCGCGGCATCGTGCTCACCGGCGGCGGCGCGCTGCTGCGCGACCTGGACCGCCTGATCTCCGAAGAAACCGGCCTGCACGTGCAGGTGGCCGATGACCCGCTCACCTGCGTGGCCCGCGGCGGCGGCCGTGCACTGGAGCTGGTGGACATGCATGGCAATGAGTTCTTCGCGCCGGAGTGATGCGTTCGGGATTCGGGAGTCGGCATTGGGGATTCGCAAAGGCGGTTCCTGTCTACGGCCCGGCGGGATTGCCGCGCAGTTCCGCTGATTCACGTGTTAGCCGCATTCGTCTCGGGGCCAGCCAAGTGCTCCCCGAATCCCCACTCCCGAATCTCCATTCCCGGCCCTGAAAGTGCCCTCCTACGCCGGTCCTCCCGTCGCCTCCCGCCCGGGCGAAGTCACCTCCACGCTGCGGCTGCTGGTCTATCTGGTGCTGGCGATCACCCTGATCGCGCTCGATAGCCGCGGGGGCTGGCTGAGCCAGGTGCGCCTGCAGGCCAATCTGCTGATCCAGCCGATCTGGGCGGTGGCCGGGTTGCCAGGGCGGATCGGCTCGCAGGTGCGCGACAACGCCGCCACCCATGCGCAACTGGTGGAAGAAACCCGCGACCTGCGCAATCAGCTGTTGGTGGCCAACGCGCGCCTGACCCGGTTGCAGACCGCCGCGCTGGACAACGCGCAGCTGCGCGAACTGCTCAACGTGGCCGAGCGCCGCGGCCTGGACGTGCAGCTGGCGCCGATCCTCGATATCGACCTGGACCCCACCCGGCAGCGCCTGCTGCTGGATGCCGGCAGCCGCGACGGTGTGCTGATGGGCCAGGCGGTGATCGATGCCGGCGGCCTGATGGGGCAGGTGATCGAAGTGACTCCGTTGCATTCCACCGTGCTGCTGCTCACCGACCCCGACCATGCGGTGCCGGTCAGCGTGGCGCGCAACGGCGTGCGCCTGATCGTCTACGGCCGCGGCGACCGCCTGGAACTGCGCGACATCCCGCTGAGCGCCGGCGTGCAGGTGGGCGATGAGATCGTCACCTCCGGCCTCGGCGGCCGCTTCCCGGCCGGCTTCCCGGTCGGCAAGGTCTCCGAGCTGCATCCCGACGACACCCACGCCTTCCTGGTCGGCGAGCTCACCCCGGCAGCCAAGCTCGATCGTGGCCGCGATGTGCTGTTGCTGCGCGCGGGCAAGCCGCTGCGGGTAATGCCGGGGGCCGGGATTGGGGATTCGGGAGTGGGGATTCGCAACAGCGACAACAGCGACAACAGCGACGGCGGCGCGGCTGCCGCCAGCGCGCCGGTGACTGCCACACCACGCACGCCGGCGGGCGGGATGTCCAACGCAGTGAGTGATACCGCGCGCCCGACGGCCGCCGCGGCATCGGGCACCGGCACTGTTATCGCGCCGCGTGCACAGTCCGTGTCGGCACCTGCCGCGCCTGGTGCCCAGTCGGCCCGCGCACCAGCGTCAGCATCGAGCCGCCACCCCAGCCTGCCGGCCAGTCCTCCTGCGTCGAACGGCCCCGAACGCCAGACCACCGGTTCCCGCACAGCGTCATCGCAGGGCTCACGTGCTTCAGGCGATGCAGACGCTGGAACCGGCAACGGCAACGACGCGCCAGCACAGGCACCCGCTTCTAACCAATCCCAAATCCCGACTCCCCAATCCCGTCCGTCTCCAACGGAGACGGACCAATGACCCGCATGCGCAACACCTGGATCCTGCCGGCCAGCATCTTCATCGCGCTGGTGCTGGGCCTGCTGCCGTTGCCGGCCGTGGTGCAGCCGTTGCGTCCGTACTGGCTGGCGCTGGTGCTGGCCTACTGGGTGATCGAGGAGCCGGACCGGGTTGGATTGGGCGTGGCCTTCGTGGCCGGCGTGCTGGCCGACCTGCTGTACGGCGGGCTGCTCGGCGAGCAGGCGCTGCGGCTGGTGATCATGACCTTCATCCTGCAGCGCTTCCGCGCGCGGATGCGCTTCTTCCCGGTGTCGCAGCAGGCGCTGGCGATCGGCGGGCTGCTGCTCAACGACCGCATCGTCTCCTCGGCGGTCCATCTGGCAGTCGGCGAGCCGACCCTGCCGTGGAGTTACTGGTGGGCGCCGCTGCTGGGCATGGCGCTGTGGCCGCCGCTGTTCGTGTTGCTGGATGCGGTGCGGCTGGGCAAGCGGAGCAAGAAGTAGCCCATGCACGGCCGTCGCCAGCCCAAGAACCCGCACGCCGAGGCCGAGCAGTTCCGTCGTCGCGCGGTGCTGGGCTTTGTGATGGTGGTGATCTGCCTGGTCGGGCTGGGCGGCTGGTATTTCAAGCTGCAGGTGCTCGACCACGAGGTCTACGCCACCCGCTCGGAGGCCAACCGCATCAAGCCCAAGCCGGTGGTGCCCGGGCGCGGCATGATCTACGACCGTACCGGCCGGTTGTTGGCCGAGAACGTGCCGGCCTTTCGTCTGGATGTGACCCCGGACAAGGTGGTCGACATGGACGCCATGCTGGCCGCACTGGGCAAGGTGATCCCGATCGCGCCGGAGGATCTGGAACGCTTCAACCGCGAGCGCAAGGCCCGCCGCAGCTTCCTGCCGGTCACGCTCAAGCTGCGCATGAGCGATGAGGAAATGGCGCGCTTTGCAGTGGAGCGCTGGCGCTTTCCCGGTGTGGAGCTGGAGCCGTATCTGACCCGGCGCTATCCGTACGGCCCGCTGTTCGCGCACATCATCGGCTACGTCGGCCGCATCGATGAAAAAGATCTGGCGGTGCTGGGCGAGGGCAATGCCGCGCTCACCCACATGGGCAAGTCCGGGCTGGAGCGCTACTACGAGCAGGACCTGCGCGGCCAGGTCGGTTACGAGCAGGTCGAAACCAACGTGCAGGGGCGGGCGATCCGCACTGTCGGCCGGGTTGCGCCGCAATCCGGTGCCGACCTGCGCCTGTCGGTGGATGCCGACCTGCAGCGCGCGATGGTGGCCGCGTTCGGCGAGCACGAAGGTGCGGCCATTGCCATGGACCCGCGCACCGGCGAGATCCTGGGCATGGTCAGCCTGCCCAGCTACGACCCCAACCTGTTCGTCAACGGCATCTCGCATACCGATTTCAAGATGCTCAACGACAATCCGTCGCGGCCGCAGTTCAACCGGCTGGTGCTGGGGGGCGTGGCGCCAGGTTCCACGCTCAAGCCGCTGATCGCGCTGGCCGGCCTGGACAGCGGCCTGCGCCGGCCGGAAGACCGCGTGCTATCCACCGGCATGTTCTACCTGCCCGGCGTCAGCCGCGGCTGGGGCGATTCGCACCGCGGCGGGCACGGCTGGACTGACCTGCGCAAGTCGATCGCCCAGTCGGTCAATACCTATTACTACCGTCTGGCGGTGGACATGGGCATCGAGCGCTTCGACCACTACATGGCCGAATACGGCTTTGGCGCGCCCACCGGGGTGGACCTGCTGGGCGAGATCGGCGGCATCCTGCCGTCGCCGGCCTACAAGTACAAGACCCGCAAGGAACGCTGGTACCCGGGCGACACCGTCAACATCGCCATCGGCCAGGGCGACTGGAAGGTGACCCCGCTGCAGTTGGTGCGCGGCGTCTCGGGTATCGCCAGTGGCCTGCTGCTGCGCCCGCACCTGGTGCTGGAGCAGCGCACCGGCTTCGATCACCCCTGGCAGCCGATGATCCAGCCGCCGGGCAAGCCGATCAGCCCGAGCGCGGCGCATCTGCAGGTGGTGCGCGAGGGCATGATGGACACCATGCGCCCGGGCGGCACCGGCTACGCCATCACCCCCGGCGCGCCGTATCAGATGGCCGGCAAGACCGGTACCGCACAGGTGGTCAGCCGCAAGGGCGTGGCAGCGGTGGACCCGCGCAGCCTGCCGTTGCATCTGCGTCACCGTGGCCTGTTCGTGGGTTTCGCACCGGCCGACAACCCGGTCATCGCGGTGGCGGTGGCAGTGGAGGGCGGTGGTTTCGGCACCAGCTCGGCGGCGCCGATCGCACGCAAGATCTTCGACGCCTGGCTGCTGGGCAAGATGCCGGCCGGCCTCCTGCCGCTGGACAGCGAGCTGGGCATGACTGCGGTGGGCATCAACCAGTTCGAAGCCGGCGCCACTGACGCGCGCGCAGCCGGCGACGCGGCCGCCGCCACGCTGGACGAGCTGCCGGTGGTGATCGGCCAGACCGCCGTTGCACTGGACCCCAACACGCCCGCGCAACCGGTGGTGCCGGACGTGCCGGACGCGGTGCAGGAGACCGACCATTGAGTGACATCCTGCGCTGGCTGGTGGACATGGCCGCGCGCTTCACGCGCAGCCTGGACTGGGTGCTGTGCCTGGCGCTGGGGGCGTTGATGGTGATCGGCCTGTCGGTGCTCAAGAGCGCCGGCGGCGCTGCCAATGGCGATCACCTGGTGATGGCGCAAGGTGTGCGCTTTGCCATCGGCGTGGCCGCGATGTGGGGTATCTCGCGCATGTCGGTGCTGCGCCTGCGTGCCTGGACGCCGTGGGTGTACGGCCTGTCGATGCTGCCGTTGCTGGCGGTATTCGCGCTGGGTACCGGCAAATACGGTCGGCAGTGGCTGGACCTGAAGGTGTTCTATCTGCAGCCGGCCGAGCTGCTCAAGATCAGCCTGCCGATGATGGCGGCCTGGTATCTGCACCGCATGCCGCTGCCGCCGCGCATCTCCACCGTGCTGGTCACCTGCATGATCATCGGCGTGCCCACCGCGCTGATCATGCTGCAGCCGGACTTCGGCACCGGCGTGCTGATCGCCGCCAGCGGCGTCTTCGTGCTGCTGCTGGCCGGCCTGCCGTGGTGGTGGGTGGCGGTGGGCGTGGGCGGCGTCTCGGCGGCGGCGCCGGTGGCCTGGTTCTGGCTGCTGCGCCCGTACCAGAAGGACCGCATCATGATGTTCCTCAACCCGGAAAACGACGCGCTCGGTGCCGGCTGGAACATCATCCAGTCCAAGATCGCGATTGGGTCTGGCGGGCTGGATGGCAAGGGCTGGGGACTAGGCTCGCAATCGCACCTGAACTTCATTCCCGAACAGACCACCGACTTTGCGTTCTCGGTGCTCAGCGAAGAATTCGGCTGGATCGGCGTGGCCACCGTGCTCACCCTGTATCTCATCGTCATCGGCCGCTGCCTGTGGATCGCCTCGCAGGCGCGCGACACCTATTCGCGCCTGGTCGCCGGCGCCACCGGCCTGGCGTTCTTCGTCTACGTGCTGGTCAACGGCGGCATGATTTCCGGCCTGTTGCCGGTGGTGGGCGTGCCGATGCCGCTGATGAGTTACGGCGGCACCTCGGCGGTGTCGCTGCTGGCCGGCCTTGGGCTGGTGATGGCGGTCAGGACGCACCGGCCGGTGCACGGGTATTGATGCGGGAGTGTCGCCGCGTTGCGCCAATGTCGTGCGCGTGTGCTCGCGTACGCGGCGCATGCAATCTCGCAGCGTCGGTCGATGCGACAGGCATATGTCAAACGCTGACACGTTTTGGGCGCATCGCGTTTTTGCGCAGTGCATAGCAACGACGCGACACCGGCGTAGGCCTGCTTCGTTCGTGCGGTGCCGGGTTCGCGCGCCTGCTGCATGCGGGCACAGCGCTTCGTAGAGTCCGCCTGGCCGCCGCAGCGTTGGCGGCCGCGTCGCCGCGCCTGCACAGCGCGCGCCATTCCTCATTCGGGTGACCTCTTCCATGAAACTGCTAACCGCCACCATCGGCGGTGTCTGTCTGTCGCTTTGCGCGCAGGCGGGCGCCGTCACCTTTGCCACCGGCGATACCCGCGCGGTCGCGCAACCGACGATTCCAACCATGTGTTCGTCGCTGCGCGCCCACCTGACACCGACCGGGCACCTGTTCGATGCGGCGCTGGAAAGTGCGCCGCCCGATACCAAGACCATCCAGGCGGCACTCAGTGCGTGCAAGAACGGCGCGGTGCTGCTCACCGGCGGCAGTGGCAACGCCTTTCTGACCGGCCCGCTGACGGTTCCCTCAGGCGTCACCCTGGTCATCGATCAGGGCGTGACCCTGTATGGCTCGCGCAACCCGGCCGATTACGGCAGCAGCTGCGGCAGCGCCGGCTCCAAGAGCGGCGGGTGCCTGCCCCTGATCAGCGTCAAAGGTGCGAACTCAGGCGTGATGGGCGTCCGCACCGACGGGCGACAAGGCACCATCGACGGCCGTGGCGATCAAGTCATGCTCGGCAAGAGCACCACCTGGTGGGAGTTCGGCGAGAACGCCAAGGCGGCTGGTCAGGTGCAGAACAGCCCGGACCTGATCAAGGTACAGAATTCCAGCCAGTTCACCCTCTACAACGTCAATCTGGTCAATGCCGCGTATTTCCATTTCTTCTCGCACATCGTCAATGGCCTGACCATCTGGGGCGTGCGGGTGAAGTCGCCGGCCACCAGTCCCAACACCGACGGCCTGGATCTGGACAGCGTGGTCAACGCCACCATCCACGACAGCGATGTGATGGGCGGCGACGATTGCGTGGCGATCAAGACCATCGCGTCCAAGTCGGCCAACATCACCGTGCGCAACAGCCGCTGTTACGGCACGCATGGCATTTCCATCGGCAGCGAAGTGATGTCCGGCGTCAGCAACGTGCTGGTGGACAACAACGCACTCGTTTCCACCGACGATGCGGGCAATCGCAGCACCGACAACAACGGCCTGCGCATCAAGACCAGCATCGTCAAGGGCGGGCCGGTCAACCAGGTGACCTATCGCAATACGTGCCTGTACGGGGTGACCAGCCCGGTGGTGATCAACCCGTTCTATGCCGGCGGCAGCAGCGGCACCAAACCGACCTTCAGCGACATCGTGGTCGATGGTCTGCGCAGTGCCAACGACGCCGGCGGCAAGGGCTGGATCCTGCGCGGCTACGACGCACAGACCCCGCTGGATCTGGTATTGGCCAATGTGGCCACGGCAAGCGCCTCGGTCACGGTTACCGCGAGCAATGCCCGGATCGGGCTGAGCAACAGCACGCTGACGCCCACCGGCACCGGCGTCACCACCGCCCCGGCGCAAGTGGGCGGTGCGGTGCCCACCTGCTCGGGCGCACCGCGCTTCCCCGCGCTGTGAGCTGAGGGTCAGGCGCGGCCGCCGGGCCGGCCGCGCCTGACCCATTACCTGGATCGAATCATCGAGGCCACCATCGACCCATGCCGCCAGCGGTTCGGTATCGGCGGCTGCCGGCAAGCACCGCGGCCAGGCAACCATCCCGATCGCTGTGCGCTGAAGCAGCGACCCGGTACAGGCATCGCCTCCCGTCCCCCAGACCCGTTACGCGGCGCGCGCTACGTCGCCGAATCGGGCGCAACACCGCCCCGCACGTTCGCGCCCACCCTCTGATCCGTCTCCCGTCTCCCGTCTCCCGTCTCCCCATTCCCCATTCCCCATTCCCCATTCCCGAATCCCGAATCCCGAATCCCGAATCCCGAATCCCGAATCCCGAATCCCGAATCCCGAATCCCGAACCAAGAAAACCACGCCCACTGCTGCGGCCCCCTTGACTTTAGCTAAAGTCTTTTCGTTTCATGGTCTTATTGCCAGAAGTTCATCCGATGTCTGTTACCCTCGGCCGATGATTCGACGCACTCTGACCTGCCTGCTCACCCTCGGCCTTGTCGCCTGTGCGACCCAGCCCAGTCCTCCGTCCCCGCCGCCGGCCGCCAGTGCGCCCCCGGCCAAGCCGCCTGCTGCCCCGGTTGCGGCTGCCGTGCCTGCCAGCGCTGCCGCCGAGGCACCTGCCTTGGCGCCTGTGGATCTGACCCCGGTGCCGTTCGAAATCGCGCGTGCCAATTTCGTGCGCGACACCGCCGCCAAGTACGGCCTCGATGCCACGCAGATCGAAGCGACCCTGGCCCAGGCCCAGTTCAAGGACGCCATCGTCACCGCCATGTCGCGCCCGGCCGAGCGGGTCAAGCCGTGGAACGAATACCGTCCGATGTTCATCACCCAGGCGCGCATCGACGGGGGGCGCAAGTTCCTCGCCGAGCATCGCGCCGAGCTGAGCAAGGTCGAAGCCGCCACCGGCGTGCCGGCGCAGGTCATCGTGTCCATCATCGGCGTGGAAACCAGCTATGGCAGCAATGCCGGCAAATATCGCGTGCTGGATGCGCTGTACACGCTGGCGTTCCGCTACCCGCGCAGTGGCGACCCGGCCAAGCTCGAGCGCGAAGTGCGCCGCGAGCTGTTCTTCCGCGATGAGCTCGGCCAGCTGTTCGCGCTGGGCAAGGAAGAGCAACTCGATGTCACCACCCTGATCGGCAGCTACGCCGGTGCGATGGGCATGGGCCAGTTCATGCCGTCCAGCTACCGCCAGTTCGGCGTCGATGGCGATGCCGACGGCAAGCGCAACCTGTTCACCGACTACAACGACGTGTTCGCCTCCATCGCCAACTACTTCGTCAAGAAGGGCGGCTGGGTACGCGGTGGGCAGGTCGCCGTGCCGGCCACGCTGGCCGCCGGCCACGAAGAATTCAACCCCACCGACTGGTCGCCGGTGTACACGCTGGCCGACCTGTCCACGCGTGGGTATCACCCGAGCGCGCCGGTGGTGGCCGGCAGCACCGCCACCCCGATCAGCCTGGACGATGCCAACGGCAAGCAGTACTGGCTGGGCTTCCAGAACTTCTACGCAATCACCCGCTACAACATTTCCAAGATGTACGCGATGGCCGTGTTCCAGCTGTCCGAGGCCATCGCCGGCAAGGAGTTACCCCCGGCATGAACAGCACGACAGGCCCCAAGTGGCTGATCCCGATGGCGCTGATGCTCGGCCTGGCGGCCTGTAGCAGCGCACCGAAGAAAAGCGCGGGCAACACCGGCGGCGGCGCGGTCAAGGGCGTCAAGGTCGAAGGCAAGGGGCCGGCGTATGTGGCCACCGGCTGCCCATCCACCTCGCCATACGCCGCCGCCAAGGAAGATCCATCCACGCGTGGCGATTACACCGCCGGCGGCCTGTACAAGCCCGGGGTCAAGGACAGTACGCCCGATCATGTGCCCAACGTGGCCTGCATCCCCGAGCCGCTGGTCACCAACGAGCCGCGCTCGGCGGTCGGCAACCGCTCGCCGTATGAAGTGCTGGGCAAGCGCTACGTGGTGATGGACAACCCCGGCGATTATGTCGAGCGCGGCACCGCCTCGTATTACGGCAACAAATTCCACGGCCGGCTGACCTCCAACAAGGAGGTCTACGACATGTACGCCTTCACCGCCGCGCACAAGACCTTGCCGCTGCCGAGCTTTGCGCTGGTGACCAACACCGACACCGGCGAGTCGGTGGTGGTGCGCGTCAACGACCGCGGCCCGTTCCACGACGGCCGTGTGATCGATCTGAGCTACGCCGCCGCGGTCAAGCTGGGCATTACCGGCAAGGGCACTGGCAATGTCGAAGTACGTGGCCTGACCGAGGCAGACAACGGCAATCTGCTCGCCAAGCGCCGCAGTGGCCAGGCACCGGTGAACGCCGCGATTGCCAGCGCGCGGCCGGCGGCCAGCGCCAGCCAGATCGATGGCCTGGTGCAACGGCTGCCCACCCGCACCGTGCCGCCGCGTGCAGCTGCGGCAGGCACTGCAACAGCGGCTGCCGCGCCGGTCGCCGCATCGGCGGCGGTGCCAGTCACGGCCGCCGGCGAGCGTTGGCGCTATCGCGTGGCCGACTCGCGTCAGCCCGGCAATGCCGACAACTTCGATGCGTGGATGAAATCGCAGGGCGTGCGCGTGGCCACCGGCAAGCCGGCCGCGGCGACCCCGCGCCCGGCTGGCGCAACCACCGCTCCCGTGCCGGCAGCAGCACCGGTCGCCGTTGCGGCAGTCAAGGCGCCGGACAACGCACCCGCACGTCCGCTCAAGGCCGCGCAGGCCCCGGCCCAGGTCCCGGCCAAGGCGCCAAGCGTGGCCGAAGCGGCGCTGGGCGACATCCTGTTGCAGGTGGCCAGCTTCGCCAGCCGTGAGAACGCCAATCGCGCACTGTCGCAGCTGGCCTCGGCCGGCATCGCCGGTGCCAGCGTCAGCGACATCGTCAGCGGTGGCCGTACCCTCTGGCGCCTGCGCGTCAACGCCCGCGATCATGCCAATGCGTCGGAAATCTCCCAGCGGATCGCAGGGCTGGGCTTCGGGCGGCCGCAGATCGTCGCCAACTGAGCGCCGCTGCGCGGGTGTGGCAACGCCTGGCACGCCCGTTGAATACAATCGTCCCGTGTGCGATGCGGTGGTTTCCGGCGTCGCCCACTCATCGTCTACGGCGTGCCACCCGCAGCGTGGGGCGCGCGGACACTGAACTGTGCAAGCGCGCGCACACCGTCGCGCGTCGCCCCGATCGCCGTGGCGCCTTACAATTTCGCATTACCCAGCCTTCGGGCCCGTCAGGAGTCGTTCTTCAATGAAATTCCGCTTCGCCGCCGCTGCCGTGGCCACGTTCGCCTTCGGCCTGGTCTGCGCCCAGACGCCTGCGCCGCAGCCGACGCCCGCTGCGGCTACCGCGCCGGCCTCACAGGCTGCATTGCCGGTCCCACCCGCACCGGCGCCGGCCGTGTCCAAGTCCTGGATCCTGATGGACTACGCCACCGGGCAGGTACTCGCCGGCGAAAACATCCACCAGCAGCTGGCACCGGCCAGCATCACCAAGGTGATGACCTCCTACGTGGTGGCCGCTGAGATCAAGAACGGCAAGGTCACCCGCGACGACCAGGTCATGATGAGCGAGCGCGCCTGGCGCGAGGGCGGCGCCGGCACCGACGGCAGCTACAGCGGCTTCCCGGTCAACCAGACCGCGCGTCTGGAAGACATGGAAAAGGGCATGGCGATCCAGTCCGGCAACGATGCCGCCATCGCCCTGGCCGAGCACGTGGCCGGCAGCGAGGAAGCCTTCGCCTCGCTGATGAACAGCTACGCCGCCAAGATCGGCATGAAGAACTCGTACTTCGTCAACGCGCACGGGCTCAGCGCCGAAGGGCACCACTCGACCGCCTACGATCTGGCCATGCTAGGGCGCGCGATGGTGCGCGATTACCCGGAGACGTACGCCTACAACAAGATCAAGGAATTCCAGGTCGGCACCATCAAGCAGAGCAACCGCAACCGGCTGCTGTGGCGCGACCCGGCGGTGGATGGCATCAAGACCGGCCACACCTCCGAGGCCGGCTACTGCCTGCTGAGCTCGGCCAAGCGCGGCGACCAGCGCCTGATCGCCGTGGTCATGGGCGACAGCTCCGAGGAGCAGCGCGCCACCGACAGCCTGGCCCTGCTCAACTGGGGCTTCCGCTTCTTCGAAACCCACAGCCTGTACGCGCCCGGCAAGGTCGTGACCCAGCAGAAGGTGTGGAAAGGACAGCAGGACGAAGTGCAGCTGGGCGTGGCGCAGCCGCTGCTGGTCAGCCTGCAGCGCGGCCGCTACAACGACCTCAAGCCCAGCATGGAAGTGCCCAAGAATCTGCAGGCGCCCATCAAGAAGGGCCAGCAGGTGGGTACGGTGAAGGTCAGCCTGGACGGCAAGATCATCGCCCAGGCCCCGCTGGTCGCCATCAACGCGGTCGAAGAGGGCGGATTCTTCAAACGCCTCTGGGACGCGTTCTGGATGTGGTGGGAATCAGAGTAATCCAAAGAAAAAGCCGGCTTCGCCGGCTTTTTCTTTGCGGGGATTGGGAATTCGGCATTCGGGATTGGTAAGGCTAGGGCAGCAGCGAACCATCAGCAGCCCGCTCCTACAAATCCCCAATCCCGACTCCCCAATCCCGGCCCTCAAAGCATCCGGCTGATCGTGAAACTGCCATACACCGGCGTCTCGCGCTGGGTCTCGAATTCGCGGGTGCGGTGGTAGCGGGCAATGGCGAATTTCCAGCGGCCGTACATCACCGCCAGGCCGTAGCCGACGTCGCCCACGAACGGGCGCTTGTCCACGCTGTGGCTGTTGCGGAAGGTATTGCCGTCCAGGGTGATGTCGCGGATCACCCAGCGCGCATCGGTGGTCAAGAACACATGCCCCGACCAGCCGCTGGCGCGTCCCAAGCGGCTTGGCGCAGTGTTCTCGCCGGCCGGCCGGGTGGGCGTGCTGCCGAAGTCGTCCGGCAGCTTCCAGCCAAAGCGCGCTTCGCCGCCTGCGTTCACATGCGTGGCCATGTTGCCGAGCGAACCGCCCCAGTGCGAGATGAAATCCCAGCCGAAGCCGCCGGCATTGCCGCTGGCGTCGGCCGGCCAGCGATGCATGCGCTCGTGCACCAGATTGATCAGCGGCTCGTTGTGCAGCTGGTTGTCCCAGCCCTGGAATTTCTCGTCGCCCAGCGCGTCGTGGATCGCATCCTGCGCCTCCTGCGCAAAGGCCCACGGGCCGACCACGCCGATCTGCAGCTGGGTGGTCCGCAGGTGGGCATCGTTGCGGGCGTTGTAGCCGAAGCTTGCCAGCAGGATGCCCGCATACGGGCGGTCGTCCGGGATCACGTCGCGGCGGGTGTAGTCGGTCGGGGTAAAGATGGCCTGGCCGATCGAGAACACCATGTTCTGCTGGTCGAACTCGCCCGGATGCAGGCGTTCCAGATAGCTGTTGACCCAGCGCGCGGTGCGCGGCAGGCAGGGGTCGTCGGTGTAATCGACCAGGTTGGGCGAGACCAGGGTCAGTACGGCACCGTTGGAATAACCCTGATCCTGGTCCTCGCCGCCAAACAGGTCGTTGTCGACCCGGAAATTCACCGCCGGCGGCGTACGTCCCAGTCGGCTCGAATCGCATTGATCGGCCGCCAGGGCCGGCAGCGACAGCCCGGTGAGAGAAAGCAACAAGGCAGCAGACAACGCGCGCGGTCGGAGCATAGAGGACCTGGGGAGTAAGGAGTGACCTGGTTCGGCAAAGGTGCCTGGACGCACGGCTGTGCCGCGTGAAGTGCGGGCCATCATGCGCCTGCACGACCGAGCTATAGCAAAAGCTGCTGGCACCGGTGCGTTCCATTTGCGAGGTGGTCAGAACCGCACGCGCGAGCCATGAAAAGCCGGCGCGAATAGCATATGATCCGCCCCCGGGGGACACGCCCCAAGGAACGGCGGCCTTTGCAGGCCATCTCATCACCAACGGATCGCGTTCGCCGACGGCAGCGCAGGTGTTAGGGGACTACTTATGAGCAAGACTATTTCTGTAAGCGCGGCAGTGCTGTCGGGCATGCTGGGTGTTGCGTTGAGCGGCGTCAGCGCGCCGGCATCGGCCGGCTTCAAGGATGCCTTCAAAGGCTCTGCACAGGACCAGCGCAAGGAGGCCGCCGCGCAGATTCCGGTGTGCGCCAAGCCGCTCGGCAGCCTGTCGGTGATCGAGCCGGAAGACGCGGTCAACTGGTGGTCGGGTCAGCAGCTGCCGGCGCCGTCCAAGTTGATCAAGGTGTTCGTCAACAAGTCCCGCTGTTTCACCCTGGTGGACCGTGGCGCCGGCATGGCGGCATCGCAGCGCGAGCGCGAGATGGCGGCCAATGGCGATCTGCGTGCACGTTCCAATGTCGGCAAGGGCCAGATTCGCGCGGCCGACTATGTGATGACGCCGGACCTCATTTCGCAGAACCGCAATGCCGGCGGCAGCGCCATTGCCGGCATGCTGGGTGGCCTGGTGGGCGGCAATGCCGGCAACCTGGTAGGCGGTCTGAATCTCAGCAAGAAGACGGCAGACGTGGTGTTGACCATCACCGATGTGCGCTCGTCCGAACAGGTCGCCATGGCCGAAGGCAACGCCAAGAAGACCGACCTGGGCTGGGGCGCGCGCGGCAACGTATTCAAGGGCGGCGACTATGGCGCGGCCGGTGCGGGTGGTTACGCCAATACCGAAATCGGGCAGGTGATCACCCTGGCCTATCTGCAGGCCTATACCGATATCGTCGGCCAGCTCGGCGGCCTGTCCGGCAACGCGGCTGCATCCAACGCGCAACAGGCGGTTACCGTGACGCGTGCAGGTCGGTTGCTGGCCAATGCCAAGGGCACCGGCGCAGCAGTGCGTACGCTGGAGCCCGGCATGATGCTGTATCCCACCGGCACCAAGGAAGGCGTGATGTGGGAAGTCGAAGACGAGATGGGCAACCGCGGCTGGGTGTCCTCGGCCATGCTCGAACTGTCCAAGTAAGTGCTGTCCTCGGCCGCTGCGCTGCCTAGTTGACGCAGCGGTTCGATACGCTTGCATAATGGTCGCTGACCGGTAGACAGATGGTCGAGTGACGTGCCACCGCCGTCTGAGCAGCGGCGTGGTCGATGCGGGCATGGTCGCCGCGCGTGCCGGCCACCGTGGTCCGGCAGTTCCGCCAGGCGTCAATGCCTGGCAAGGCAGCGGAGCCAGTGCCCGGCACAATGGCTCCGCGCGTCGTTTCAGGCGGCGTGGGCTTGGGTTTACCCCCTGCCGGCCCGATAATGGGGCGATGGATATCAGCACCGACAACCCTGATCACGGCTTTCAATTCCCCGGCACCTTCGAACTGAGCGCGATGGGCGCGGCCGAACGCGGTCTGGAAACCGAGCTGCCGCGTCTGCTCGCTGCCACCGGCGTGGAACTGCTGGAGGAAAGCGTCAGCTGGAAGCATTCGTCCAGCGGCAAGTACGTCTCGGTCAAGATCGGCTTCCGTGCCGAGAGCAGGGAGCAGTTCGACGCGGCGCATCAGGCGCTGCGTGATCACCCGGAAGTGAAGTGGACGCTGTAGCGACCCAAGCGGCGCCGGCCGCTGTGTTGGTGCCGCCCGCATCGCTGCGTGACCTTGGCCGGCAGGACTATGCGCCGGTGTGGCGTGCCATGCAGCGCTTCACCGATGCGCGCGATGCATCCACCGCCGACGAGGTGTGGATGGTTGAGCATGCGCCGGTGTTTACGCTGGGCCAGGCCGGCAAACTCGAGCACGTGCTGGCGCCAGGCGAGATCCCGGTGCTGCAGGTGGACCGCGGCGGGCAGGTGACCTATCACGGTCCGGGCCAGCTGGTGGTCTACCCGCTGCTGGACCTGCGCCGGCTCAAGATCGGTGTGCGCGACTACGTGTGCAAGATCGAGCAGGCGCTGATCGACACCCTGGACGAGTGGAACATCGTGGCCGAGCGCCGCGAGGGCGCGCCCGGCGTCTATGTGGGCGATGCCAAGATCGCCGCGCTGGGCATCCGGGTGCGGCGCGGCTGCACCTTCCACGGGTTGTCGTTCAACGTGGCGATGGACCTGGAGCCGTTCCACCGCATCAATCCGTGTGGCTACCAGGGCCTGCGGGTGACCTCGGTGCTAGACTTGGGCGGCCCCTCCGGGATGGCCGCCGTCAAGGCGGTGCTGCTCGATCAGCTGGCGCGCCAGTTTGGTCTCGTGTTGCAGCCTGTCTCCGCATTGCCCGACCTTTCGCTTCCGGCCTGAGCGCCCGTACCGTCATGACCCAGCCTATCGCCCGTTCCATTCCCTTGCAGGTCGTCTCCGGCGACACCGCCGCGCCTGCGCCGCTGCAGACCGGCGTCAAGCAGATCGGTGGCGACAAGATCAATCGCTCGCCGGTGCAGTTCGTCGATGCGCCGGTGCTGCGCAAGCCGTCGTGGATCCGGGTGCGGATTCCCTCCGGCAATGCGGTGCAGAACCTCAAGGCCAAGCTGCGCGAAAACCGCCTGGTCACGGTGTGCGAAGAAGCCAGCTGCCCGAACATCCACGAGTGCTTCAGCCACGGCACCGCGACCTTCATGATCCTGGGCGAGGTGTGCACGCGGCGCTGCTCGTTCTGCGACGTGGCGCACGGCCGGCCCAAGCCGCCGGACGCCGGCGAGCCGGCCAGCCTGGCCGCCACCGTGGCCGACATGGGCCTGAAGTACGTGGTGGTGACCAGCGTGGACCGCGACGATCTGCGCGATGGCGGTGCCCAGCATTTCGTCGATTGCATTTCGGCCATCCGGGTCAGTTCGCCCAAGACCCGCATCGAGATCCTGACCCCGGATTTCCGCGGCAAGGGCCGCATGGACCGCGCGCTGGAGATCCTGGCCCTGAGTCCGCCGGATGTGTTCAACCACAACATCGAAACCGTGCCGGACCTGTACCCGAACGTGCGTCCTGGTGCCGATTACCAGTGGTCGCTGACCCTGCTGCAGCGTTTCAAGGCGCAGCACCCGTCCATCGCCACCAAGTCCGGCATCATGCTGGGACTGGGCGAGACGATGGAGCAGGTGCAGGCCACCCTGCGCGACCTGCGCGCGCACGATGTGGACATGATCACGATCGGCCAGTACCTGCAGCCGACCCCGCACCACCACCCGGTGATGCGCTACTGGACGCCGGAGGAATACAAGGCGCTGGAGGAGTACGGCAACGCGCTCGGCTTCAGCCATGTCGCCTCCGGGCCGATGGTGCGTTCGTCGTATCACGCCGATCGCCAGGCGGCCGGCGCCGGCGTTGCCGCCTGAGCGACGCAGCGCGTACTCCGGGCCAGGGTCCGGGCCTTGGCGCCGATCATCCAGCCCACCTTGGCGGTGGCGATGCCTACTGCCACTGGTGACCTGCTGGCTGACCAGCCAATAGACCGTTCGCGCTTCCACACGGCCTCGTGCATCGCACGGGGCCGTGTCGTTTTTGGCACCGGAGCGCGCGGGTGCAAGGTACGGTCGCGTTCACAATCTGCTACGTGCCCGGCGCTAGGCTGATTCAGCCGGCGGATGACAACGCCAGCAACTTTGGGCACTGTCATGCTGTCTGATCCGTTCACCGCCTTTCTTTCGTCGGCCCCGTGCCGAGAGCCATTCGATGACCTACAACGTTTCTGCGTCCATGAAGGCCGGCCTGCTGGCGCTGGTGTTGACCACTCCGATGGCATTGCTGGCGCGCGCCGATACCGCGCTGCCGGCGGCCGCCACGCCCGAACAGGCAACGGCCACCAAGCTCGTCTACGGCCTGCTGTCCGACAGCCGCTATGCATATCGTCCGCGCACCCTGGACGAGGCGATGTCCAAGGACGTGTTCAAGCGCTACCTGGAAACGTTGGACGGCGGTAAACAGTTCTTCACCCAGACCGACATCGACGGCTTTGCGCCGTTGCAGGCCGGTGTGGGCGACGCACTGCGCGGCGGCAACCTGGAACCGGCGTTCCAGGTGTTTGCGGTCTACAAGAAGCGTGTGGACCAGCGCGTCAAGTACGCGCGCGACCTGCTCAAGCAGGACTTCGATTTCACCGGCAGCGACAAGTTCGAGTACGACCGCAAGGACGTGCCTTGGGCCAGCGACGACAAGCAGCTGGATGTGTTGTGGCGCCAGTCGGTCATGAACGACTGGCTGCGCCTCAAGCTGGCCGGCAAGAAGCCCGATGACATCCGCAAGACGCTGGACAAGCGCTATGCCGCGCTCGCCGATTCGGTGAAGCAGCTCAAGGGCGAGGACGTGTTCCAGTTCTTCGTCAACGCCTACACCAACGCTGTCGACCCGCACACCGATTACTTCACCCCGCGTACTGCGGAGACGTTCAATCAGCAGATGTCGTTGTCGCTGGAAGGCATCGGCGCACAGCTGCAGAAACAGGACGACATGGTGGTGATCCGCGAGGTGATCCCGGGTGGTCCGGCGGCGGTGGATGGCACGCTCAAGCCGGGCGACCGCATCGTCGGCGTGGGCCAGGCCAAGAATGGCGCGATCGAGGACGTGATCGGCTGGCGCATCGACGACGTGGTGGCCAAGATCCGCGGCAGCAAGGACACCCAGGTGCGCCTGGAGTACATCCCGGCCGAATCCGGTATCGACGGCAAGCACCGCACGGTGACGCTGACCCGGCAGAAGGTGCGTCTGGCCGAGCAGGCCGCCAAGGGCGAAACCATCACCTTGCCGGCCAAGGGCAGCGAACCGGAACGTCGCATCGGCATCATCAAGCTGCCGGGCTTCTATCAGGACTTCGAAGGTCGTCGCCGCAACGCGACCGACTATGCCTCGGCGACCCGCGACGTGGCCAAGCTGCTGGCCGGTTTCAAGACCGACAAGGTCGACGGCGTGGTGCTGGATCTACGCAACAACGGTGGTGGTTCGCTGGACGAGGCGATCGAGCTGACCGGGCTGTTCATTGAACAGGGTCCGGTGGTGCAGGTGCGCGAATCCGGTGGCCGGGTCACCGTCAATGGCGACAGCAATCCAAAGGTGGCCTGGGACGGCCCGCTGGGCGTGCTGATCAACCGTGGTTCGGCCTCTGCCTCGGAGATCTTTGCCGGCGCCATCCAGGACTACGGTCGCGGCCTGGTGATCGGCGAAACCAGCTTCGGCAAGGGCACGGTGCAGAACATCGTCGACCTGGACCGTTGGCCGGCCGCGGAAGGGCAGCGCTATGGCCAGGTCAAGCTGACGATCGCGCAGTTCTTCCGGGTGAGCGGCTCCAGCACACAGCACAAGGGCGTGGTGCCGGATATCGCCTTCCCGGCCAGTGTGGATGCCACCGAATTCGGCGAGAGCACCTACGACAACGCACTGCCGTGGACGCGCATTGCCGCTGCGCCGCACACCCAGTACGGCAACTTCGCGCCACTGCTGCCCAAGCTGCAGTCCCTGCACACCGCGCGCATCGCTGCCGACAAGGAATTTCAGTGGTGGGAGGAAGACGTCAAGCAGTTCCGCGATGAGAAGGCCAAGAAGTACATCTCCTTGAACGAGGCCGAACGTGTCGCCGAACGGCAGAAGCAGGACCAGCAGCGCAAGGATCGTCAGCAGGTCCGCAAGCAGCTGGGCTTGCCGCTGGATCCGCTGGCCGATGACAGCGACGACGGGCTGACCGGCAACGAGCGCGACATCGTCAAGGACACGGCACGCGAAAAGGCCGCAGAAAAGCGCCCGGATCCGTTGCTGCATGAATCGGCGGCCATCCTGGCCGACGCGCTGGGCCTGCTTGCGCAGGATCGGCCGCTGTCGGCGCAGGTACTGCCGCAGTCCACAGCGCCGGGGCGCTGGGCGGACTGACAGCCCGCACGACCGAGCACTGACCAACGCCACCGCCTGTCGGTGGCGTTTGTTTTGGGCCAATGCACCGCGCCGGCCGTACAGTGGCAACGGCCTGCCGCGTCTCAGTTCAGCGCCTGCCAGCAGGCCTGCAGGCCCAGAAGCAGCAGGGTGCAGAAGAACACGCGCCGGAACGTCTCGGCGGAAATGCGCCGCCGGACCCGGGTGCCGGCCCAGACCCCCAGCGCCGTCGGCAGCAAGGCCAGCAGCGACGGCACCCCCGCCGACAACGGCACGCCACCGTGCCAGACCAACGCGATGGCCAACGCGAGCGTTGCGGTGCCGAAGCAGGCTGCCAATGCGCGGATCAGCATCTCGCGAGGCAGCCCCAGCGCGGCGAAATACGGCGCCACCGGCAGCACCACGACACCGGTGGCGCCGTTGAGCAGGCCGCTGGCCAGGCCGGTCAACGGACTGGCCCAGCGTTCATGGCGGGGTGGCAGCGTCCACTGCCAGCGCGCCAGCCCGAGCAACGCGTAGGCCACCAGCAGGGCGCCGAGCCCGGCGCGCAGGCTGCGTGGGTTGCCGCCGATCATGACACCCACGCTCAGCCAGGTGCTCACGCTCATCAGCGTCAGCAACGGCCAGATGCGCCGCAACAGCGCCCCCGGTGCCGGTCCCCAGGCCTGCTGTAGATTCGTCACCAACGAAGGCAGCACCAACAGCGCAGCTGCCTGGCTCGGCGGTAGCCACAACCCCAGCAGGCCCATCGCCACGGTGGGCAGCCCCATCCCCGCGACACCCTTCACCCCGCCAGCCAGCAGGAACACGCCTGCAATCAGGACCCAGTGCAATCGATCATCAGTCATGCCGGGCAGGATCCGGCGGCGGTGGCGACACGGCAAGCTGTCTTTGTTTGAGGCAGACTTCGTCCACGCCGAAGGCTGTGGGTGCGCAATGCAAGTGGAGTTCGTCGATCTGCGGATCTTCGTGGCGGTGGCCGAGACCGGCAGCATCACCGCCGGTGCCGATCGCGTGGCGCTGTCGCTGGCCGCCGCCAGCGCCCGTATCCGCGCGCTGGAGCTGCAGGTCGGCGCGGCGCTGTTCGAGCGTGGCCGGCGTGGCGTCACCCTTACCGCTGCCGGCCAGGTCTTGCTGCGCCACGCCCGCACGCTGGCCCGGCAAGCGCAGGCGATGCGTACCGAACTGGGCGATTACGGCGCGGGCGGGCAGGTCAGCCTGCGGCTGGCCGCCAATACGGCGGCGCTGTCGGAATGGCTGCCCGAATGCGTGGCCGACTTCCTGCTGGCGCATCCACGGGTGGACCTGACCCTGGCCGAATGGGGTAGCGAGGAGGCCGCCGATGCAGTGCGCGACGAGCGCGCGGATCTGGCGGTCGTCGCCGGGCATGCGGATTTCACTGGCCTGCAGCGGCGACCATTGCGCCATGATCGCCTGATCGTGGCGGTTGCGGCCGGCCATCCGCTTGCCGGCGCGACCGCGCTGCGGCTGGCCGATCTCACCGACATGCAGTTGCTGGCGTTATCGGTGGACAACGCCCTGCAGCGCCATTTGCGCACCCATCTGGCACGGGCGGGTGTGCACCTTCGTATCCGCGCGCGTGTTCCGGGGATCGAAACGCTGTGCCGCATGTTGGCGCGCGGCATCGGCGTGGCCATCGTGCCGCGCGCCGCGCTGGCGTGCTCCAGCGTCAGCCAGCAGCTGGTGGCCGTGCCGCTGGACGAACCCTGGGCGCGGCGCGAGCTGTCCATCGTGTGGCGCGACAGGCCCTCGGCGATCCTGCAGGCCTTGCTGGAATGGTTGCAGGCAAGCGCAGCGCAGGCAGGGATTCAGCCTCCGTAAGCGAGCGTGCTGACCATCAACCAACCAACCAACCAACCAATCAGCCAATCAGCCAATCAACCGACCAATCCCGCGTGCGTGCGCTCAGCGCGGCCAGGCGAACTCGGCGAGCACCGGATAGTGGTCTGACGGCAACACGCCGCCGGGGCGGTCATCCAGCGTGACGAAGTGCGTTGGCGTCAGCCCGCGGAACAGGATCCAGTCGATGCGCCGGGTCGGGTGAGTGGTGAAATCCTGGAAGGTCTTTTCCGGTCCGCTGCGTTTTGATGCCTTTGCGCGTGCATCGCCCAGCACGGCAGTCAGCGTGGGGTAGGTGATCTTGTCGGGGTCGCTGTTGAAGTCGCCGGTCAGCACCACCGGGATCTCGCTCGGAAGCTGCGCAATGCGCGACAGGATCAGCTGCGCGCTGCGTTCGCGCGCGGGTTCGTCTTCGTCTCGATAGGGGAAGTGCGTGTTGAACAGGTAGAAGCGCCGCTTGTCGCTGCGCCGTTCGAACAATGCCCAGGTCACCATGCGCGGCAGCACGTTGCCCCAGGTGATGCTGGCGGGGGCCTCTGGCGTGTCGGAGAGCCAGAAATTGCCGGATTCCACGACATCGAGCGCGCGCGTGTCGTAGAACACGCCCATGTGTTCGTCGCTGTCATCGCCGCGTCGCCCCTGGCCGAACCAGCGATAGTTGGGCAGCTGTGCAGCCAGGTAGCTGGCCTGCTCGCTCACCAGCTCCTGCGTCCCGAACACATCCGGATGCGTCTGCCTGATCAAGGCGACCATTGCGCTGCGGCGCACCTGCCAGCGCTTGTCGCCCTCGGTGTCGGCAGGAACCCGCACGTTGAACGACATCACGCGCAACGGTGCGATGGCCGGTGCGGCCAGTGCCGGCAAGGCGATGCACAGCAGGGCGATGGCAAGGAGGCAGCGCGTCAGTGCGCGTGTGATCGGACGTGGCATGCAGGCAGATTCCCGAAGAAACAAGACGCCAAGTCTAGCCAGCAATGATGACGGCCGTGACAGCGCGGCGGTGGGGTCCGTCGCTGCCACTGCACGCTTGACGTCCCTGCGCAACGGCGTAGCATTTGTTGCAGGCCTGCGGATAGACCGCTGGCCTCACCACTCAACCGTGAGGGATTCTCATGGCAGCACCGTACGACTATCTCGTGTTTATCGGGCGTTTCGAGCCCTTTCATAACGGCCATGCCGCCGTCGCCCGCCACGCGCTGGGCAAGGCGCGCAAGCTCATCGTGTTGATCGGCTCGGCCGACACCCCTCGCACCATCCGCAATCCATGGACCGTCGCCGAACGTGCGGTGATGATCGAGTCTGCGTTGCCGGGTGAAAGCGAGCGGTTGATCCTGCGGCCGCTGCGCGACCATCTGTACAACGAAAGCCTGTGGATTGCCGAGGTGCAGCGTCAGGTTGCCGAGGCCGTGCAAGCCGATGGCGGCACGCCGGATGCGCGTATCGGGTTGATCGGCATGGACAAGGATGCCAGCAGCTATTACCTGCGTGAGTTTCCGCAGTGGCCGCTGGAAGATGTGCAGCACACCGCCACCCTCTCGGCCACCGAATTACGCCGTTATCTGTTCGAGGCCGGCGACATCGGGTTTCATGGCGGGCTGTTGATGCTGCGTGGCAACGTGCCCGCGCCGGTGTACGACATGCTGGAGGCGTTCCGGCGCAACTCGCCCAGTTATGCGCAGCTGGTGGCCGAATACCGCTTCATCGAGCAGTACCGTGCCGCGTGGAAGGATGCGCCGTATGCGCCGACCTTCGTGACCACCGATGCGGTGGTCGTGCATTCGGGGCATGTGCTGCTGGTGCGGCGTCGTGCCGAACCGGGCAAGGGCCTGTGGGCGCTGCCGGGCGGTTTCATCGCTCAGGACGAAGGCCTGCTGGAAAGCTGCCTGCGCGAGCTGCGCGAAGAGACCCGGCTCAAGGTGCCGGTGCCGGTGCTGAAGGGCTCCCTACGCGGCCGCCAGGTATTCGACCATCCCGAGCGCAGTCTGCGCGGGCGCACCATCACCCATGCGTTCCATTTCGAATTTCCTGCGGGGGAGTTGCCTGCGGTGCGTGGCGGCGACGATGCCGACAAGGCGCGCTGGATTCCGATCGCCGAAGTGATGGCGATGGGGCCGCGCCTGTACGAAGACCACCTGCATATTCTTGAATTTTGCCTGGGCCGTGGCTGAGGGCGCTGCCATCGCCTGCGTGCTGCCGCCGACCGACGTCGGCACGGTGCGATGGGCTTGCCTGATCCACGACCTCCCACCGGCGGACAGACCGCTGGTTTACCCGACGCGAAGGAGCTTCCGTCATGCATTACCTCGATAACCTGCTGCTCAACACCGACAGCTACAAGGCCAGCCACTGGCTGCAATATCCGCCCGGCACCGATGCCTCGTTTTTCTATGTCGAATCGCGCGGTGGCGTGTACGACCAGACGGTGTTCTTCGGGTTGCAGTCGATCCTGAAAGAAGCGATCAACCGGCCGGTGACGCATGCCGATATCGACGATGCGAAAGCATTGCTGGCCGCGCATGGCGAACCGTTCAACGAAGCCGGCTGGCGCGACATCGTCGACCGGCTGGGCGGACAACTGCCGATCCGCATCCGCGCGGTGCCCGAGGGCGCGGTGGTGCCCACCCACAACGTGTTGATGACCATCGAGTCCACCGACGCCAAGGCGTTCTGGGTGCCCTCGTATCTGGAAACCCTGTTGTTGCGCGTGTGGTACCCGGTGACGGTGGCCACGGTGAGCTGGCAGGTCAAGCAGATCGTGCGCGATTACCTGGAGCGTACCAGCGACGATCCGGAAGGGCAGCTGCCATTCAAGCTGCATGATTTCGGTGCGCGTGGCGTGTCCAGCCTGGGCTCGGCTGCATTGGGCGGTGCCGCACACCTGGTGAATTTTCTCGGCACCGACACCTTGTCGGCGTTGCTGCTGGCACGTGCGCATTACCACACGCCGGTGGCCGGCTATTCGATCCCGGCAGCCGAGCACAGCACCATCACCAGCTGGGGCCGCGAGCGCGAGGTGGACGCGTATCGCAACATGCTGACGCAGTTCGCACGCCCGGGATCGATCGTGGCGGTGGTATCGGACAGCTACGACATCTACCGCGCCATTCGCGAACATTGGGGCACGACCCTGCGCGAGGAAATCGTCGCATCGGGCGCAACGGTGGTGATCCGTCCGGACTCCGGCGACCCGGTGGACGTGGTCGAGCAGTGCCTGGCGCTGCTGGACGAGGCGTTCGGCCATCAGGTCAATGGCAAGGGCTACAAGGTGCTCAACCACGTACGGGTGATCCAGGGCGATGGCATCAACCCCACCTCGCTGCGCGCGATCCTGGAGCGCATCACTGCCGCCGGCTATGCCGCCGACAATGTCGCCTTCGGCATGGGCGGGGCGCTGCTGCAGAAGGTGGACCGCGACACGCAAAAGTTTGCATTGAAGTGTTCGGCGGTGCGTGTGGACGGGCAGTGGATCGATGTCTACAAGGACCCGATCACCGACCAGGGCAAGCAGAGCAAGCGTGGCCGGCTGACCTTGCTGCGCGACCGTCGCGACGGCAGCTATCGCAGTGCGTTGCTCGATGAAGTGGCTGCCCATGCCGAGAGTGAGGACGCCTTGGTGACGGTGTGGGAAAACGGCGCGATGCAGCAGGAGTGGACGCTGGAGCAGGTGCGCGCGCGTGCCGACGCTGCACGCCGTTGATGGCCTGCAGGCGGGAATGAGCATGCCCGCCTGCAGCGATGCGGGGTCTACATTGCCCCCCTCGGCACTGCTGGCGCAGCTGCGCGCCGCAGCGCCGAGCCTGCAGCAGCGCGTGCCGCTGCAAGACGACGCCGGCCGCTGGCACCGGCTGCAGATCGGCGCACGGCGCTTGCGCGCAGCATTGCCGATCACATTCACCCCGTATGCGTCGGTGCGGCCCTGTTCGGCACGCTGCGGGTTCTGTTCGGAAAACCTGCGCCAGCACGGCAGTGGTCCGGCGGCCTCGATGCTGCGCCCGGGGCCCGCCTATTTCAGGCAGCTGCGTGAGGTATTGCAGCTGCTGCACGCAGTGCCGTTGTCGTATTCATTGTCCGGTCTGGAAATGACCGACGATCCGGACTGGCTGCAGACCTTGCTGCAGACCTTGTCGACCACCGCCGAGGGTCCGCAGGTCGAGCAGCGCGTGCTGTACAGCAACGGCGCCGGTCTGGCGCGTGCGCATGGCGGCCTTTTGCTCGAGGCACTGCTGCAGTTCGGCCTGTCGTGGATCGAGCTGTCGCGCCACCATCCAGTGCAGGCGCGCAACGATGCGATCATGCGTTTCCGCCCCGGCGAGCCGGTTGCCGAGGCGGGCGTCTTCCTGCAGACCGCCCGCCGCTTGGCTGCGCGTCTGCCGGTACGCCTGGTCTGCATCGTGCAACGCGGCGGTGTGTGCAGTGCCGATGATGTTGCGCAGTACATCGACTGGGCACGCAGCTGTGGTGGACAGCAGGTGATCTTCCGTGAGCTGTCGCGGCTGGACGATGCGTATCGCAGCAATGGCACCTGGCGCTACATCGCACAGCATCGCGTCGGGGTGGAGCCATTGCTGGCCGAGTGCATGCAACAGCCGTGGTGGTCGCGTTGGCAGCTGGACAGCATGACCGAAGGGTATTACTTCTGGAATGTGCGCCTGCGCAGCGCGGACGGCATGCAGGTGGTATTCGAAAGCGCCGACTATGCCGCGATGCATGCGCGTCACGCCACCGGGGATGTGTACAAGCTGGTGTTCTTTGCCAATGGGCGCCTGTGCGCAGGTTGGGACCCGGACGCAGATGTGTTGTGGGACGCCGCCGGGGCGGAAGCGCGCGATGGATGAGTTCGATCAGCGCAGCTGGTGGACGCCGGCGGCGGACGATGCGGCCTGGGCCTTGCCCGATGATCTACGGGCCGCCGATCCACTCAACGGGCGCGACTGCGGATGGGTCAACCAGATGCGGCCGTTCGTGCGCCATTTCAGCCAGCCGGGCGAGCAGGTGTTCGACCCGTTCTGCGGGTTTGGCAGCACCTTGCTGGCGGCGGCCTTCGAAGGTCGCGCTACCCACGGCATGGAGATCGATGCCGGGCGCGCCCAGCTGGCCCGCACGCGCCTGCAACGGCACGGGGTGACGGCGCCGATCGTGGTCGGCAGCCTGGTGCATGCCGCCCCGGCGTCAACGGTTGATCTATGCCTGACCAACGTGCCGTACTTCGGTTGTCAGTGGCGCGGGCAGACAGTGCCGGGCCAGCTGTATGCCAGTGCCGACTACGCCAGCTATCTCGCGGGAATGCGCGCTATATTCCACGCGCTACGGCGGCGAATGCGGCCAGGTGCATTCGGCGTGGCCATGGTCCAGAACGTGCGCATCGGCGGGCGCTTGCTGCCGCAGGCGTGGGACCTAGGGCGGCTGGTGGGCAGCCTGTTCACACTGCACGAGGAGCGCGTGCTGTGCTACCAGCGCCCGGCCGATGCGCTGCCCCACGCGCGCACCGACAGCAACCGCAGCCACGAGTACGCACTGATCTTCCAGCGCTGCCATGCCCGGATGGACCTGCAGCAGGCGGCACAACTGCTGCAGGCGGTGCAGGCGCTGGGCCTGCCGGTGGTGTTGCACGGCAGTTACGCGCGCTGGTTGCAGTCGCCGACGCTGGTGCCGGACGGCCCGGCGGACCTGGATCTGATGCTGGCTGCCGAGCAGCCGCTCTGGGACTGCCTGACCAGCTGGCTGCAGGCGCAGGGCTTCAGCCTGAGCCTGTGGGGCGAGCCGTGCCGCGCACCTGTGCCGTTGGCGGCGGTGCGCGCCCATCACTACCTGCGCGCCGAGCGCATCGGTGCCGACGGCAGCCGCCTGCAGTTGGACCTGCAACTGCCAGCGGATGAACCGCCGGTGCCCTGAGCCGGCAACGCGACGCCGCGCGCACATGGCTTGCGGCTATGCTTTGAGCGGTTTTGGATGATGGAATCTCCCAATGTCTTGCACTTCCCTGATCGCGCGTGGCGCGCTGCTCGGCGCGCTGGCAACCCTGGTCAGCTGCGGTGGCAGCAAGGGCGACACGATGCTGATGCGCGAGTCGTTCAATTCCGATGACACCTATTCGCGCAGTGTGGCGGCCAGTTCGCCACAGGCCTGCGAAGCCGCACGCCGCGTGTTGCTGAGCCAGGGCTACGCGGTCACGCGCGCCGACGCCGCGGCAGTGGAGGGCAGCAAGAATTTCCAGCTGAAGGAAGCCGAGCAGAGCGAGCAGCTCAACCTGCGCATTTCCTGCGCAACCCAGGATGGCGGCAAGGCGCAGGTGTTCGTCAGTGCGTTGCAGGATCGCTACGCACTGAAGAAGAGCTCGACCTCGGCCAGCGTGGGCGTCGGCGTGCTGGGTTCGTTGTCGTTGCCGGTGGGCAGTAGTGGCGACTCGCTGGTGCGCGTGTCCAGCACCACGGTGCAGGATGCGGCCTTCTACAAGCGCTTCTTCGAACGCCTGAACTCGTATCTGCCCAAGGTGACCGACGTGGCGCCCGCCGCAGCGAGCGCTGCGCCGACACCGACACCTGTGGCTCCGCACCCGCCCGCGCCGGTGCCTGCAGCGGCATCCACCACTGCGCCGGCAGTCGGCACGCCAGCTGCCGCAGCCACGCCGCCGGCCGCATCCAGCACCGTGGCGCAGCCGCCGGTTGCACCGTTGCCGGTGGAAGCGCAGGACCCGCCGCCGGCGCCGGTCGATGTGCCACAGAGCGAGCCCGCCAAGCAGCCGTGATGGCGCGGTTCACGCACCGCTCCAAAGCCTGAATAGAGGGGCGTGCGCTTCACGTCGTGTTCTCGACGCAGCGAACAGAGTGCAGCCATGACTCGCCGAATGGGCGAGAACGATGGAGACCGACGATGAAGATGCGTAATTCCTTGCTGGGTATGTCCCTGATTGGCCTGATGGCGACGAGCACGTTTGCACAGGCGCAGAACTACTCGCATCAGCAGCGGTATTCCGAGGCGGACGAAGGCCGCAAATTCTCCGACGGCACCCGCGTGCGCTGCCGTAACGTGGAAGTGCAGAAGAACTCGACCGACCCCAATCGCATCGGCGGTACCGTTGCCGGCGCCGCGATCGGCGGCCTGCTCGGCAACCAGGTCGGCGGCGGCAACGGCAAGAAGCTGGCCACGGTGGCCGGTGCAGTAGCCGGTGGCGCGGCAGGCCGCACCATCCAGGGCAATCGCCAGCAGGCCAATGGCAACCGCCAGGTCGAGCGCGTCTGCGAACGTCACTAAGCCTGATGTGGTGACTGTCATAAGCCCCGGCCCTGCCGGGGCTTTCTTTATTGCCAAGGCGGCTGCGTGCTGCCGAGTCGACCGCTGACCGATGCGCGCCTTCCGGATCCGCACACTGCAACACCTGCTGATGCGACATGCAACGCGACACCGCGTTGCTGCGGTGGTGTGCACCGTTGCCGTGTTGGTTGCGCAGGTGCAGCAGGTCGCTGGCGCGGCGCCCAGTGCGGCCGCAACCGCGGCCAGCGCCGACTGCGTGGAAGGGCTGCTCCGCCGGCTGGGCTGGAGGATCGAGCGCGGCGCCGTATCTGCACCGGTCATCGAGCGTGGTGCGCCGTGCACGCGCGGCTCGCTTGCGCAGGCGCGTGCTGCCGGCGACCTGAAGTTGACCGTGCCGGCCGCCTGGGATGCGCAACAGCGCCGCGCGTCGCTGACGGCGTTGCTGGATGACAGCGCCACCCAGTGTGCTTACGCGTTCGAGGTCGGTGCGGCAACGCGCCGCGCCGTAAGCCAGTTGCAGGACAATCCTGGGTATCGGTTTTCAGCGCTGCAGCTGGGCTGGATTGGCTTCGGTTGGCGCGGTGCGGCCGCGCAAGGGTGGAGCGGCTTTCGCAGTCTCGGCCGCGGCTATCAGCCGCGAGGCAGCAACGCACAGGCACTGGATGCGTTCTACCGGGGGCGGGTGCGCTCTGAATGCGGCGTGGGGCGGCAGGTTGCCCAGCTCGCCACCCAGCGCGAGTTGTACGGCGACGCGGGTTTCGACCAGGTGTTTACGCCTGGCGAGTTGTCGATCGGCACCTTCCTGACCTTGCACGACACCGACAGCATTCTGCTCGGCGCACATGCCGGCGATTTTTTTGCCGACGGCAAGGCGGTAAAGACCTCGCAACTCGGGCGGCAGGCCTTCGCCGGTGCGCCGGGTTTCATCGCGCATGTGTTCGACAAGGCGTTTCTGGACGATATCCACAATCAGGCCGAAAACTTCGTGGTGGTGGATGTCAGCGATGCCGCCGCGCTAGCCCTGGCGCAGCACGGGGGCTTTGCGCATTACGACGCGCTCAACCGCCAGATCTGGGAGCTGGCTCAGCCGTTGCGTGGACCGGGCAAGCGGCGTTTCGAGCGCCTGCTGTACGAGCGCGATGCGCAGCTGCGCGCGACCCTGGATGCGCAGCAGCAGGCACGGCTGCACCAGCTGCAGACGCTGCTGGACGACCCGTTCTATCAGGGGTTTCTGGTTTATGTGCATCCCAAGGGCGTCAAGCCGATCGGTTACCACGTGGCGCGCCTTCTCGACCGCAACCCGCGCACGCCGTATGCGATCGACCTGACCCTGCACAATTTGCGCACCACGTTGTATTGGCGATGGATCGACTGGCAGCTGCAACAGTGCGCTGGGCACATTGCCACGGAACAATCCATTGAGGATTCCGCGACGCCGGCGTACGCCGGCCGTGGCACCCTGCACTGATCAGATCACGAGGAGTCGTTATGGAACTGGGTATGGTGGGTTTGGGCCGCATGGGTGCCAACATGGCCGAGCGTCTGGTGCACGGCGGACACGTTGTGCATGGGTACGATCCGGGCGCGGCCGCACGCAGCAGTGCGCAGGCCAAGGGAATCGTGACGGCCGATGCACTGGCATCGCTGGTGGCAGCGCTGCCCAGCCCGCGCGTGGTGTGGTTGATGGTGCCGGCCGGCAAGATCGTCGACGACACCTTGGCGCAGCTGCTGCCGTTGCTGCAGGCCGGTGACATCGTCATCGATGGCGGCAATTCGTATTACAAGGATTCGCAGCGGCGTGCGGCGCAGTTGCAGGCCAGTGGCATCGCGTTTGTCGATTGCGGCACCAGCGGCGGCATCTGGGGCCTGCAGGAAGGCTACAGCCTGATGGTGGGGGGCGAGGAAGCGGCGGTGACCACGCTGCACCCGATCCTGGCCACGTTGGCGCCTGCGCCCGACAAGGGCTGGGGCCGGGTGGGCCCGAGCGGCGCCGGCCATTTCACCAAGATGGTCCACAACGGCATCGAGTACGGAATGATGCAGGCCTATGCCGAAGGCTTTGCGTTGATGCAGCACAAGAGCGATTTTGCGCTGGACCTGCACCAGGTGTCGGAGATCTGGCGCGACGGGAGCGTGGTGCGCTCGTGGCTGCTGGATCTGACCGCCGACGCGTTACGCCACAACCCCACCATGGCCGGTATCGCGCCGTTCGTGGCCGATTCGGGCGAAGGTCGCTGGACGGTGGCCGAGGCGATCGATCTGGAAGTCTCTGCACCGATCATCACCCTGTCGTTGATGGAGCGGCTGCGTTCGCGCGACAAGGATTCGTTCACCGACAAGTTGCTGGCGGCGATGCGCAACCAGTTCGGTGGGCATGCGGTGATGACCACCACCCCCGCCGCGCCGACGATCGGCAGCAAGGACGCATAAGCGCGATCCGTCAGACGGCCACGCGTGCCTTGCGGCAGGCGTGGCCGTCGGGTTGGGGCGGTGTGCTGTCAGGGTCATGCGTGTTGCGCGAAAGCTCACGCCAAGCCGTCTGTGGCAAGCATGCGGTTCGCCGCAGGTTCGAACAGCGCAGCGCTCAGGCGTATTGGCTGCACCGACGGATCGCATAATCCGACGTCATGCGCTTTCCGGGCAGCCGTGCACCCGCTGACAACGCAGGTGCTGTTCGATCACGATCGATGGCGCTGCATCGTCGTCACCCGCGCGGCGTGCGCAGCACAGGCGCATCATCGCCGGATGCTTTTGCGGACCGACAGCGCAAGCTCGCATGTTGATGCGCGTGCTATGTGGCCGCGCGCACCGTGTAGTTGATCGTGGCCTTACAGGCCGCGTGCGCCATCCAGCCACTGCACCTGGCCGCTGGCGGCACTGCGCTGCGCCAGCTCCAGCAAGTGGATGAGCAGCACCGCGTCGGCGCCGTCCACCGGCGCCGGGCCAGTGCCGGCCAGCGCATCGCGGAAGGCGGCATAGCACTGGCGGTAATCGCCCGGCAGGTTTTCGGGTTGATGGCTGTGCACACGCCCTTCGTCGTCGATGCGGGTGAGCGTGCCAGGCAACGGGTCCACCCCCCAGCCCACCGTGCCCGGACGGCGTCCGGCACGTAGCTGGTCTTCCTGCGTGTCCAAACCATGCTTGAGATAGCTGCCACGCGTGCCATGCACGGCAAAGCGCAGGCCGTTGTCGGCCACCAGCGAGCCGGCATGCAGGATCACGCGCAGCCGCGGGTAATGCAGGGTGACGTGGAAATAATCATCGCTGCGCGCCTGGCTGCGCTGGCGCTGCAGGTCCGCAGCGATGGCCTGCGGCGTGCCGAACAATTGCAGGGCCTGGTCCAGCAGATGCGGGCCCAGGTCGTACCACAGGCCTGCACCGGGAGCATCGCTTTCGCGCCAGCGGTCGCGTACCTGCGGGCGGTAGCGATCGAAGTGCGAATGGAATTCCACCACCTCACCCACCTGGCCTTCTTCGATCAGGCGGCGCACGGTGAGAAAGTCCGCGTCCCAGCGGCGGTTCTGGAACACGCTGATGACGCGCCCGGCGTTGGCGGCCGCATCGACCATGGCGCGTGCCTGCGTGGCGTCGAGTGCGAATGGCTTGTCCACCAGCACATGCTTGCCTGCGGCCAGGGCCTGCAGCGCGAACGGCGCGTGGGTGTGGTTGGGCGTGGCAAGGACGACCGCGTCGAGCGCAGGGTCGGCCAGTGCGCTGTCGAGGTCGGCAACCACGGTGACGTCGGGGTAGTCGGCTTGCGCCTGTTGCGGCTTGGACGACACCACGCTGTGCAACCGCAGGCCAGGCGTGCTGGCGATCAGTGGGGCGTGGAAGGTGTGGCCCACATAGCCGTAGCCGACAACGGCCAGATTGAACGGTTTAGGCATTGAAAACGGTTCATCGCAACGACGGAGGAAGCCAGCATGGTATTGCACACGCCTGTGTGCGCCGGGTTCACAACCTCTGCATGTTGCGGTCACGTCTGCTCGACGAGCGCCACCGCAAGCTCCACGCACATTCAACAGGAGCGTCTCGGATGAAGAACATGATGCATGCACGCAAGCTGCTGGCAGTGGCGCTGTCGCTCGGCCTGACCCTGGGCGCCTCGCAGGCGTTCGCCGCAATGCAGGACATGGGTGCGCACAAGGATCACGCCACCAAGGACCATGCTGCCGACAACATCAACGAGTCCAAGAAGCCGGTGACCGACACCTGGATCACCACCAAGGTCAAGGCCGACCTGCTCGCTACCGACAATGTGTCGGGCACCGACGTCAAGGTCGAGACCAAGAACGGCATCGTGACCCTGACCGGCACGGTGGCCACCCAGGCCGAGCACGACAAGGCCGTGGCCGTCGCCAAGGGCATCGAAGGCGTCAAGAGCGTCAAGTCGACCGGCCTGAAGGTCACCGCTGCGAAGAAGTAAGCGCAGCCGCTGCGAATGCCGGGCCGGCCGAGGCGAGGCGGCGGGACCGAGCACCAGGCGCACTCCCCAGGAGTGCGCCTTTTTGTTGCCTTGCTGCCGGCGTCGGGGAAGCTGCAGCGCTACCGGATACTCTCGCGGTTTTCACATTTGCTGCACGTATGATATGCCCATTCAGCTATGTCACGATGGCAGCTGATTTGCTGAATCGTTAATCTCGTTCGGGGCGCAATCGGAGACAATGCCGGCTGGTCCCGGGCACACGCAGCGAGCGAAGACAGACCTGGTAATGCAGACAACGGTCCAAGCAGACAGATGGGATCGCTGGCGCCTGCCTTCATTGGCGGTCGCCGTGTGCCTGATCGTCGTGGTGCCGTCGCTGCTGTTGCAGCAGATGGCGCACAACGCCAATCAGGCGGCGGTGTGGGTGTCGCACAGCCAGGATGTGCAGGAAAACGCGCAGCGCCTGGAGGCGGCGATGCGCAACGCCGAGTCGGCTGCGCTGATGCGGTCGCACGGCGTCGAGCGCCCGGCGCTGCTGGAGCGCATGCGCCGCGGGCGCAGCGAAGCCTTCGCTGCAGTGCAGCGTCTGATCGAACTGACCAAAGACAATCCTGCGCAGCAGGTGCGCCTGGGACGGATCCAGAGCACGATCGAGCGGCGGATGGTGCTGGCCGAGCGCATCGCCGTGACCACCTCGCCGGAGCAGATCCGCGCGCTGATCAACGAGATGACGCTGAGCAACCCGATCCGCGTGCTGATCGACGAGGTGCAGGTCGCCGAGGGACGCTTGCTGACCTTGCGCAATGCGCGCGCCGAGACCGAGCGCCTGCATTACGCAGTGTTGAGCTGGGCCGCGCTGGCGGTGCAGCTGCTGTTGCTGGCCACGGTGATCTGGCTGCTGCAGCGGCAGATCCGTCGTCGCCTGGCGGCCGAGCAGGAATACCTGCGCGCCAACGGCCGTGCCAGTTCGGTGCTGCAGACCGTGCGCGAGCCGATCGTGTTGCTGGATGCCAGCCAGCGCATCGTGCTGCACAACCCGGCCTTCGCCGAGCTGTATGGCCTGGAGGATCGCGGCAACGAATTGATGGCATTGGACGAGGTGGGCGAGGGCGCGTGGCGCGATCCGCAGATCCACCAGCGGCTGGCCGATGTGTTGCTGCGCGGCCGCGAGCTGTGGGATTTCGAGCATGAGCAGCGCGGCGCCGATGGCGTGTTGCGCACCATGCTGATCAACGCGCGGCGCATGCCGTTGCCCGACACCGCCGAAGAGGACGTGGTGCTGATGACGGTCAGCGATATCAGCCTGCAGAAGGCGTCGCAGCTGCGCATCCAGGAGCTCAACCGGCAGATGGAAGGCAAGGTGGAGCAGGTCTCGGAGGTCAACCGCGAGCTGGAAGCCTTCAGCTATTCGGTCTCGCACGACCTGCGCGCGCCGTTGCGGCACGTGGCCGGTTTCTCGGACAAGCTGGCGCGCCACCTGGGCGATGCAGCCGACGAAAAATCGCGCCATTACATGGAAGTGATCAGCTCCTCGGCGCGGCGCATGGCCTCGCTGATCGACGACCTGTTGGTGTATTCGCGCCTGGGCCGCAGTGCGTTGCGGCTGCAGGCGGTGGACATGCAATCGCTGGTCGCCGAAACCCGCGCGATCCTGGATTCCAACCTGCAGAGCGAGAATACCGGCCACCGTGTGGACTGGCAGATTGCGCCGCTGCCGGTGCTGGTGGCCGACGAAAACATGATGCGTCAGCTATGGATGAACCTGCTGGGCAACGCCGTCAAATACAGCGCCAAGCGCGAGGTGGCCAAGATCGAGGTCACCTATACGCCGATGGCCGATGGCGGCCATCAGTTCAGCGTGCGCGACAACGGTGCCGGCTTCGACATGGAGTACAGCGCCAAGCTGTTCGGCGTGTTCCAGCGGTTGCACAAGGCCAGCGAGTACGCCGGCACCGGCATTGGTCTGGCCAGCGTGCGGCGCGTGCTGACGCGCCATGGCGGCCGCATCTGGGCCGAAGGCATCGTCGATGAAGGTGCCACGTTTTATTTCGTGCTTCCCCCTGCGCTCGAAGCGCCCAACCAAGAGTTCACCGAATGACCGCCATTCGTACCATTCTTCTGGCAGAAGACAGCCCGGCCGATGCGGAAATGGCGGTCGACGCCTTGCGCGAAGCCCGTCTGGCCAACCCCATCGTGCACGTCGAGGACGGCGTGGAAGCGATGGATTACCTGCTGCGCCGTGGCGCCTTCGCCGATCGCGAGGAAGGCCTGCCGGCGGTGTTGCTGCTGGACATCAAGATGCCGCGCCTGGACGGGCTGGAAGTGCTCAAGCAGGTGCGCAGCGACGAGACGCTCAAGCGCCTGCCGGTGGTGATCCTGTCTTCTTCGCGCGAAGAGAGCGACCTGGCGCGCAGCTGGGACCTGGGCGTCAATGCCTATGTGGTCAAGCCGGTGGATGTCGACCAGTTCTTCAACGCGGTCAAGACGCTCGGGACCTTCTGGGCGGTGATCAACCAGGCACCGGAGCTGGACTGAGCCATGCCGCATGAGGGTGGCAATCTGGAGCAGCTGAAGATCCTTCTGGTGGAAGATTCACCGGAAGATGCCGAGCTGTTGTCCGATCAGTTGCTCGATGCCGGCATCGATGCGGCGTTCGAGCGCGTGGACAGCGAGCCCTCGCTGCGGAGCGCGCTGGATACGTTCCAGCCGGACATCGTGCTGTCGGACCTGAGCATGCCCGGGTTTTCCGGTCACCAGGCGCTGCGGTTGGTGCGCCAGAACGGCGCCACGCCCTTCATCTTCGTCTCCGGCACCATGGGCGAGGAGACCGCGGTCAAGGCGCTGCAGGATGGCGCCAACGACTACATCATCAAGCACAACCCAACGCGATTGCCGAGTGCGGTGGTGCGCGCGATCCGCGAGGCGCGCGCCGATCTGGAACGCCAGCGCGTGGAGAGCGAATTGATGCGCGCGCAGCGTCTGGAAAGCCTGGCGATGCTGGCGGCCGGCCTGAGCCACGATCTGCGCAACATCCTGCAGCCGTTGCTGATCGTGCCCGACCTGCTGGCCGGGCGCACCGACGACCCGCAGTTGCGGCAGCTGGCCAATGTGGTGGCCGAGTGCGGCCGGCGCGGCCACGAGATGGCCGAGTCGATGCTCTCGTTCGTGCGCGGCTCCAACAAGCCGCGCGAGCAGGTGTCCATCGCCAACCTGTTCCAGGCCGTGCAGATGCTGCTCAAGAGCAGCCTGCCCGACGGGGTGCGCCTGCAGATGGACAGCATCGCCTCGGAGCTGACCATCGAAGCCAACTACACCGAGTTGCAGCAGTGCCTGCTCAATCTGGGCCTGAATGCGATCCAGGCGATGCCCGGCGGCGGCACCTTGATTCTGGCGGCCGATCAGCACGATGCCACGCGCGTCCGCATGAGCGTGGCCGATACCGGCGTGGGCATGAGCGACGAAACCCGCGCACGCCTGTTCAGCCCGTTCTTCACCACCAAGGCCGATGGCACCGGGCTTGGCCTGATCTCGTGCAAGCGCATCGTGGAAAGCTACGGCGGCAGCATCCAGGTCGACAGCCGCCTGGGCGAGGGCACGCGCTTTGACATGATCGTGCCGATGCGTGCGGCGGCAGTCGTGGCGGCCGAGGCCGACCCGCCGCTCGCGCTGGGCCACGGGCAGCGCATCCTGTTGGTGGATGGCGAGGCCACGCGCCTGTCGCTGCTGGGCAATGCCCTGTCCAGTCAGGGCTATCAGCCGCAGCTGGCCACCGATGGCGCTGCCGCGCTGCAGCTGGTGCAGCAGCACGCCATGCCGGATCTGGTGATCATCGACAGCGATATCATCCTGCTGTCTGCGGTGGGCGTGCTGCTGAGCATGCAGGAGCTGGGGTATCAGGGCCCGGCGATCGTGCTGGAAGACATGGGCGCGCCGTTGCAGCGCGGGCACTTTCCGCCGGATATCCCGGTGCATGTATTGCGCAAACCGCTGGAGATGCGCCGCGTGTTCCGTGCCGTGGCGCACGCGCTCGAAGTGGCCTGAGGCCGCATCGGTCCGCTGCGTGCGTGCCGGATCACCGCCGGCATGCCGCAACAGTTGACGCTGACGCCGGCCGCATGCGCGAATACCGCATGACCACCGTGCTTCTCAGCCTCGGCAGCAATGTCCAGCCGACTCATTACCTGCGCTTGGCCGTGGCGGCCTTGCGCGCGCGCTTTGGCCCGCTCGCGGTATCCCCGGCATATCGCACGCCGGCCGTGGGCTTCGACGGGCCGGATTTCGTCAACAACGCCGTGGCGCTGCAGACCGATCTGGAGCTGCATGCGCTCGATCACTGGTTGCATGCGCTGGAAGACGCGCACGGCCGCGATCGCAGCGGGCCACGCTTCAGCGACCGTACCCTGGATGTGGACGTGGTGTTCTTCGGCGATTGCATCATCGAAGGCCCGGGCCAGCTGCGCATCCCGCGCCCCGAGCTCAAGCACGCGTTCGTGCTGAAGCCGCTGGCCGACATCGCGCCGGACTTCGTCGATCCATTGAGCGGGCAGACGCTGGCCGCGCTCTGGCAGGCGCATGCGCAGTACGGCGCTGCCTTCACCACGGTGGACCTGGAGCCCGCAGCGGCGACGGCCGATATCGCGCAGTAGCGCCGCCGCCCGACCGGCGTCACTGCGCCACGGTGGTTGCGTGTAGCGCAGGGCGATCGGGTGGATGCGCTGTGATCGGCGAAGGTGTCCGGCGTCGCAGCCGCGCGTGCAGGCACGCAAGCCCCAAGAGCGGCCGACAAACCGTAGCGAGCAGTGTCGGGTGTGGGCGCGGTCGGCGCGCATGAATCGGCGCGAGCGGCACATGCCGATCCCGGCACCGGCCGCGCGCCTGGCAGCTGTGCAGTCGTGGTGCTGGCCGCTCTAACTGAGCTGACGGCCGCCATCCACATGCAAGGTGTGGCCGGTGATGAAACCGGCGTCGTCCAGCAGCCAGCGTACGGCCTCGGCAATTTCTTCCGGCGTGCCGATGCGCGCCAGCGGGGTACGGGCCAGCAGCGCCTGCTTGGCGTCGGAGGGCTTGCCTTCTTCCGGCCACAGGATCGCGCCGGGCGCCACCGCATTGACGCGCACCTGGGGCGCCAGCTCCAGCGCCAGCGAGCGGGTGAGCATCTCCAGTGCGCTCTTGGAGGCGCCATATATGGGGTGGTTGCGCATCGGCTGCTGCGCGTGCAGGTCGGTGAGGTTGACGATGGCGCCATGGTGCTGACGCAGCTGCGCCGCGGCGGCCTGGGCAATGAAGAACGGCGCACGCGCATTGACCGCGAACAACGCGTCCCATTGCTCCGGCGTGGCCTCGCCCAGGACGGTGGGGAAAAACGCCGAGGCGTTGTTGACCACCGCATCCAGGCGACCGAACGCATCGATGCATTCGGCCACCAACTGCGCAGGGGCCTGTGGCAGGCGCAGATCCGCAGATAGGGCGTGCGCACTGCCGGCGCGTTGTGCGCACAGTTCGGTCACGCGTGCGTCAAGCGCCTGGCCGGAGTGGTGCGCATGCAAGGCCACGCGGTAGCCGGCTGCGTGCAGCGTGGTGGCGATCTGCGCGCCGATGCGGCGGGCTGCACCGGTGATCAACACCACCTTGGAACTGTCTGTCATGGCGTACTCGCTCGGCGTTGCAGAGGGCTCGGCTATCCTGTGCATTGTCCCCGCAACCGGTGCCCGCATGCACGCCGACCTTCCCACTCCCGATTCGGACGCGCTGGCGCACAGCGACCAGTTGGCCGCGCACCTGCGCGCCGAAATCCAGGCCGCTGGGGGTGCGATTCCGTTCTCGCGCTTCATGGAGCTGGCGCTGTATGCGCCGGGCCTGGGCTATTACAGCGCCGGCGCTAGCAAGTTCGGCGAGGCTGGTGATTTTGTCACCGCCCCCGAGCTTGGGCCGTTGTTTGCTGCCACCGTCTCCGGTGCGCTGGCCCCGGTGCTGCAGCAGCTCGGTCCGCAGGCGCGGGTGCTGGAAGTGGGGGGCGGCAGCGGCGCGTTTGCCGAAGTCACCCTCAAGCGGTTGCTGGAGCTGGATGCGCTACCCGAGCGCTACGCGATCCTGGAGCCAAGCGCCGACCTGCGCGAGCGGCAGCGCGAGCGCCTGGGCCGCAGCCTGATTCCGCCGGTGTTCGATCTGGTCGAGTGGCTGGATGCGCCATTCCCCGACGATTGGGATGGCGTGCTGTTCGCCAACGAGGTGATCGATGCATTGCCGACGCCGCGGTTCGCGTTGCGCGATGGCGAGGTCTACGAGGAAACCGTGGTCCTGGACGCGCAGCAGCAGTTTGCACGTGGCGAGCAGCCGGCCGATGCGTTGTTGAGCGCGGCGGTGCGCCACCTCGAGCGCTACCTGCAACAGCCGTTTGCCGACGGGTACCGCTCCGAGTTGCTGCCACAGCTGCCGTACTGGATCCAGGCGGTGGCCGGCGGTCTGAAACGCGGTGCAATGCTGTTTGTCGATTACGGTTATCCGCGCGGCGAGTTCTATCGTGCGCAGCGCGAGGACGGCACCTTGCGGGCGTTCTATCGCCATCGCATGCATGAAGACCTGTATCGCTGGCCAGGTCTGCAGGACCTGACGGCGTCGGTGGACTTCACCGCATTGGCCGAGGCCGGCACCGGTGCCGGTTTCGAGTTGGCCGGCTACTGCACGCAGGCGAGTTTCCTGCTGGGTAATGGGCTGGATGCCTTGCTGGCCCAGGCCGAGACGCGCACCGATGACGTGGGGCGCATGCGCCTGCGCGAGCAGATCAAGCGGCTGACCTTGCCCAGCGAGATGGGCGAGCGCTTCCAGGTGATGGGGTTCTCGCGCGATGTGGATTTCGCTCCTGCATTCCTGGCCGGCGATCTTACGTGGCGGCTGTGACCCCGGCGCTACGGCCGTTCCATCGGCCGCGTGTGTGGGTAGGATTGTGGGTCGCGGCCATCGGCGTTCTCATTGCGGTGTGCCTGGGGCCGCCGCCAGAATTTCCGGAGCTGCCGTCCAACAGCGACAAGGCCGAACATTTCCTGAGTTTTTCGCTGTTGTGCTGGGGGGCGGTGCAGTTGTTCGCAACGCGACGGGCGCTGTTGCTGGCGGCGTTCGGGTTGGTGCTGTTGGGGATCGGGATCGAGGTTGCGCAGGGGGCACTGACCACCAATCGCAGTGCCGATCCCTATGACGCGCTGGCCGACACCTTGGGCATCCTGGCCGGGTTGTGCCTGACATGGACGCCGCTGCGCTTGGTGATGCTGCGAATGGATCAGCGTCTGTTTGGTGCACGCTGATTCTGCAAGACGGTATGGGGAGGGCCGCAGATTCATGGGGTGTCCTGCTGGCAGTGAGGGTGCGGCGCCTTCGACCATGCTTTAAGAGCCGGGGGATCACGATGCGCACAGCGCTTGGGTCTCAACCTGATTGTCCACTACGGACAGATCAGGCGGAGAGCTGATCATCCGGGCCGTCGCTGCAGGGCCCTTGCCCGCCCACCATCGCGGGACACGCTGCAAGTACATCCTTGTAAGCTCCGTGGCGGCATCCATGCCGCCAAGGGTCCCGCGACGGTAGGCGGGCAAGGACCAGTCGAGTTGGTCGGTCCGCATGGATATAAACCAGCGACGATCAGGCTGGCGATGCGGTGACCTTTGCTTTCAATAAAACCACCAACCAACTGTCTGGCGTGGTGTCCTTGCCGATTGCGGGACCGTGTGGCGGCATGGATGCCGCCACCGAGCCTACAGGGACGTACTTGCGGCGTGTCCCGCGAGCGGTGAGGGCACCGCGCCCTCGACCAGACTTGAAGACAGCCAAGCGATCACGATGCGCACAGCGCATGGGTCTCAACCTGATTGTTCACTACGGCCAGATCAGGCGGAGAGCTGATCATCCGGGCCGTCGCTGCAGGGCCCTTGCCCGCCCACCAT
>NZ_JSZE01000229.1 GCF_000802365.1 Xanthomonas cannabis pv. cannabis | reverse complement strand
ACCTATGGATGAACACGCCTGAAGGAAACCGATCAGAGCTCGCGGATCGAGATCCTGATCAACACAGTTGCTCCACGGACGGATTCACGGCGTGTCCCGCGAGCGGTGAGGGCACCGCGCGCTAGACCAGACGTGAAGATCGCCAAGTGATCGCGATAGGCGCGATGCAGTTGTCGCTACCTGATTGCTCAATAACGGCAGATCAGGCGGAGAGCGGATCATCTGCGCCTTTACTGCAGGGCCCTTGCCCGCCCACCATCGCAGGACACGCTGCGAGTACATCCATGTAGCTCCGTGGCGGCATCCATGCCGCCAAGGGTCCCGCGACGG
>NZ_JSZE01000228.1 GCF_000802365.1 Xanthomonas cannabis pv. cannabis | reverse complement strand
CTACACGTGCAGTCGGGATGATGGCGGACGTCCTTACCGCACTGGCAGAGCCTCGCACATGCTTGAACTGAAACATCTCGGCGCCGTGCTGCTGGCCGCCTGCATGTTGGGCGGCTGCGCACCGCGTCGTCCCGGCGAGGTGCCGGCACTGGTGCAGGCGCACGATGCGCGTGCGGTGGTGGTGCAGACCGACGCCGGGCCGGTGCGCGGTGTGGCCAGCGCGCACGGCAAGGTCTTCCTGGGCATACCGTTCGCAGCGCCGCCGGTGGGCGCATTGCGCTTCCGCGCGCCACAACCGGTGCCGGCCTGGAAGGACGTGCGCGATGCCACGCA
>NZ_JSZE01000227.1 GCF_000802365.1 Xanthomonas cannabis pv. cannabis | reverse complement strand
CGGTGGGCGTGCAGGGCACCCAGGGCATCACCGGCATGCAGTTCATCACCGACGGCTATGTGCTCGGCGACGGCGGAGCAGGCGCGCTGAGCGCCAATGCCGCCACCACCATCATCCGGGTAGACCCCGGTGTCACCGGCACGATCGATGTCGCTGTCTCCGGCGTCGGTGGCATTGAAAAACTCGACACCGGCACCCTGGTCCTGGATGCAGCCAACAGCTACACCGGCGGCACCGCGCTGGGCAGCGGCACGCTGGTGCTGGGTGATGCGCAGGCACTGGGCACTGGTGCCTTGACGGCTGCCGCCGGCACCAACCTCGATAGCAATCAGGCGTTGGCGGTGGGCAATGCAGTGGTGCTGGACGGCGCGGTGAATCTGCTCGGCAGCAACGACCTGACATTGTCCGGGTCGATCGCCGGCGCAGGCAGCCTGATCAAGAATGGCACGAGCACGCTCACGCTCGATGGCGCCAACAGCTACGCCGGTGGCACGGTGTTGAACGCCGGCACGCTGGCGGTTGGCAGCAACACGGCGTTGGGCAGCGGCAGCCTG
>NZ_JSZE01000226.1 GCF_000802365.1 Xanthomonas cannabis pv. cannabis | reverse complement strand
GTGGGCGTGCAGGGCACCCAGGGCATCACCGGCATGCAGTTCATCACCGACGGCTATGTGCTCGGCGACGGCGGAGCAGGCGCGCTGAGCGCCAATGCCGCCACCACCATCATCCGGGTGGATCCCGGTGTCACCGGCACGATCGATGTCGCCATCGGCGGCACCGGCGCGCTCCAGAAACTCGACACCGGCACCCTGGTCCTGGATGCAGCCAACAGCTACACCGGTGGCACCGCGCTCGGCGGCGGCACGCTGGTGCTGGGCGATGCGCAGGCGCTGGGCACGGGGACCCTGACGGCTGCCGCCGGCACCAACCTCGATAGCAATCAGGCATTGGTGGTGGGCAATGCAGTGGTGCTGGACGGCGCGGTGAAT
>NZ_JSZE01000225.1 GCF_000802365.1 Xanthomonas cannabis pv. cannabis | reverse complement strand
GAGCTGCTGTCGGTGGACGATGGCCCGACCCAGTTCAGTCTTGCCGTGCCCGCCACTGTCGAGACGCTGGACTACAGCCGGCTCGCGGCCGATTTCAGCCAGCGCGGCGCCCTGCTGCTGGGCCTGCGCGCGCCCGACGGCGCGCTGCGCTTGAACCCGCCAGCACGCACCGCTGTCGCCGCCGGTGCCATGCTGTACTACCTGGCCGAGCAGCGTGTGCCTGCACAGGCCATTGCGTGGGCCGCGCTGCGCGCCGAATCCCCCATTTCCGCATCGCCACAAGGTGTCTGACGATGAGTTTTTTCAGCAAGTTGTTTGGCCAACCGCAACCGCCGCCGCTGCCGACCTCCGGCACCGGTGCGATCGGGCATGCGCTGCCGTTGGGCCTGCGCGTGGGTGGGCAGGTCGAGATCGATACCACGCTGTACCGCATGGCGC
>NZ_JSZE01000224.1 GCF_000802365.1 Xanthomonas cannabis pv. cannabis | reverse complement strand
GCCTTCTCCCGCAGGCGGGAGAAGGTGGCGCGTAGCGCCGGATGAGGGGCGCTAGTCTTTAGCTGATGGTGCCGACCAGCTTCAGGCGCTTGTCTTCCGGCACTTCGCTGTAGGCCAGCACCGACAGGCTGGGCACGCTGTGGCGGACCAGGCGGGCCAGCGCCGCGCGCACCTGGCCGGGGACCAGCACCACCGCCGGTTCGTTGCGCGCTTCCTGCTTGCCCACGCAATCGGCCAGGCTCTGGTGCAGGCGCTCGGCCAGGCCCGGTTCCAGCGCCACGCCATTGCCGTGGGTGGATTCCTGCAGCACGCGCTCCAGCTGCGGAGCCAGGGTGAACACTGGCAGTTCGGCGGACATGCCGGCGATCTCCTGCACGATGAAGCGGCCCAGCGAGGTGCGTACCGCTGCAGTGAGGGTGGCCGGGTCCTGGCTGTGCGGGGCGTGCTCGACCAGCGCTTCGACGATCTTGCGCAGCTGGCGCACCGGAATGCGCTCGATCAGCAGGTTCTGCAGCACGCGCACCACCACCG
>NZ_JSZE01000223.1 GCF_000802365.1 Xanthomonas cannabis pv. cannabis | reverse complement strand
GGCCGGTAAATGGATAAAAACCTGGGGAGCATTCGCTATGTCACCTAATGGTACGATGGGCACCTCTTCAGGTAAGTTAAGTAAACGTGAAGCAATGAAATCTGCCATAGACGTCTGTGCAGATAGTTCAGAAGGATGCGTGATCAAATATACGTTTAGAAATTCTTGTATTGGTATGTCGCAAGTGATTGGAGGGGGTGTCTAAACTATCGAGAGTGGGCCTGATTGGAGGCTGCTCAGCAAACATCTGACATCTCTTGCAAGAAAAATTCAGGTAACTCCTGTAAATTAGTGTACTCCGTTTGTTCAGATCCATTTTTTAAGAGTTTTTAAAACAGTGCTTTTGAGCTTTGTTCGTAATTGTTTCAGAAATTGTTGCTCTATTGCACCGGTACGATGTTCTCGATGGGCGTGCTGGACGTCATGGTGTCCATTTGTACGAAGATGGTCGCCAAGGTCGCTGGATCGCTCTGGGCGGTCAAGGGGCTTGGCATGGTGCTGGACATGGATTTTACGAACGGCATCACAAGCCAGGCCATGCAA
>NZ_JSZE01000222.1 GCF_000802365.1 Xanthomonas cannabis pv. cannabis | reverse complement strand
GCAGCAGACCGGCGTTGTCGCCTGCCTGGCCCTGGTCCAGCAGCTTGCGGAACATTTCCACGCCGGTGACCGTGGTCTTCTGCGTGTCGCGGATACCGACGATTTCGATTTCGTCGCCTACCTTGATGATGCCGCGCTCGATACGACCGGTAACCACGGTGCCGCGGCCGGAGATCGAGAACACGTCTTCGACCGGCATCAGGAACGGACGGTCGACGTCACGGGTCGGCTCCGGAATGAAGCTGTCCAGGGCATCAACCAGCTTCAGGATGGCCGGCACACCGATCTCGCTCTGATCACCGTCCAGCGCCAGGCGGGCCGAACCGTGGATGATCGGGGTGTCGTCGCCCGGGAAGTCGTACTTGCTGAGCAGCTCGCGCACTTCCATCTCGACAAGCTCGAGCAGCTCGGCGTCGTCGACCATGTCGGCCTTGTTCAGGAACACGACGATGTGCGGCACACCGACCTGACGCGAGAGCAGGATGTGCTCACGGGTCTGCGGCATCGGGCCGTCAGCGGCCGAACACACCAGGATCGCGCCGTCCATCTGCGCCGCACCGGTGATCATGTTCTTGACGTAGTCGGCGTGGCCGGGGCAGTCAACGTGTGCG
>NZ_JSZE01000221.1 GCF_000802365.1 Xanthomonas cannabis pv. cannabis | reverse complement strand
CGCACACGTTGACTGCCCCGGCCACGCCGACTACGTCAAGAACATGATCACCGGTGCGGCGCAGATGGACGGCGCGATCCTGGTGTGTTCGGCCGCTGACGGCCCGATGCCGCAGACCCGCGAGCACATCCTGCTCTCGCGTCAGGTCGGTGTGCCGCACATCGTCGTGTTCCTGAACAAGGCCGACATGGTCGACGACGCCGAGCTGCTCGAGCTGGTCGAGATGGAAGTGCGCGAGCTGCTCAGCAAGTACGACTTCCCGGGCGACGACACCCCGATCATCCACGGTTCGGCCCGTCTGGCGCTGGACGGTGATCAGAGCGAGATCGGTGTGCCGGCCATCCTGAAGCTGGTCGATGCCCTGGACAGCTTCATTCCGGAGCCGACCCGTGACGTCGACCGTCCGTTCCTGATGCCGGTCGAAGACGTGTTCTCGATCTCCGGCCGCGGCACCGTGGTGACCGGTCGTATCGAACGCGGCATCATCAAGGTGGGCGACGAAATCGAAATCGTCGGTATCCGCGACACGCAGAAGACCACGGTCACCGGCGTGGAAATGTTCCGCAAGCTGCTGGACCAGGGCCAGGCAGGCGACAACGCCGGTCTGC
>NZ_JSZE01000220.1 GCF_000802365.1 Xanthomonas cannabis pv. cannabis | reverse complement strand
GGTTTGCACATCGGCCGCCAATGCATCCAGCTGGCCCTTGTTGACCGCATCGCTGGCGGTCTGGCCATCGCTGACGTTGACGATGCGACGCGTGGCCGGACCGCCGCGCCCATTGCCGCTACCCACCGACACCGTGTTGGCGTCGTAGGTGCGCGAGCCCGAGCCCAACGCCACCGAATCGGCACCGCTGGCGCCGGCGTTGGCACCCAATGCCACGGCATTGCTGCCGCTCTCGCGCACGAAGGAGTTGTAGCCCAGCGCCACGCCGTTTTCGCCGATGGAACTGGTCTGACGGCCCATCGCGGTGCTGTTCACGCCGCTGGCGCTGCTGTCCACGCCCATCGCGCTGGCGCCGGTAGCCGACGCGCTGCTGCCGGAGGCAATGGCCACACTGCGTGCGCCGGTGGCGGCGGCGCCCGAGCCGGCAGCGGTGCTGCGCTCGCCGGTCGCCGAGGCCACTGCATCGCCGGTGGTCTTGAACTTGCTGCTGGTGTTCTGCACATCGGCCGTCAGCGCATCGAGCTGACCCTTGTTGACTGCATCGGTCGCCGCCTGGCCATCGCTGACGTTGACGATGCGACGCGTGGCCGGACCGCCGCGCCCATTGCCGCTGCCGATCGACACCGTGTCGGCTTCATAGGTACGCGAACCGGAGCCCAGCGCCACCGAATCGGCACCGGTTGCACCGGCGTTGGCACCCAGGGCCACGCCGTTGACCGCGCTCTGGCGCACGAACGAGTTGTAGCCAACCGAGACCGCGTTTTCGCCGATGACGTTGACCTGACGACCGACGCCGGTGCTGTTGATGCCAGTGGCCGATGCATCCACACCGACCACGCTGGCGCCGATTGCATCGGCGCGGCTGCCACCACCCAATGCCAGCGTGTTGTCGGCAAGCGCGGCTGCGCTCTGGCCCAGTGCAGTCGCATTGGCGCCGTCGGCATAGGAATTCCAGCCGATTGCGGTGGTGTAGTCCGCGGTTGCCCACGCACCTGCACCGAAGGCGGCCGCGCCGGTGCCGGACGCACGCGCCGGAATGAACCCGAAGAACGTGCTACCGCCCACCGCCACGCTTTCGTCGCCGGTGGCTTCGCTGAATTCACCCACGGCCACCGCGCTGGCGCCAGAGGCCAGCGAGGCAGCGCCGACGGCGGTGCTGTAGTCGCTCGAAGCCACTGCGCCGTAGCCCAGTGCCGACGACAGGCGGCCGCTGGATTCGCTGTAGCCACCGAATGCGGCGCTGCCGACATTGGAGGCGGCACTGCGGAAGCCCGCAGCGGTCGCCTGATTGTCGGAGGCCACCGCTTCGC
>NZ_JSZE01000022.1 GCF_000802365.1 Xanthomonas cannabis pv. cannabis | reverse complement strand
TCGCGCTGGTGGCAGGTACTGCCGATGCGCAGAGCGCGACCGCCGCGACTGATGTCGTGTTTCCGCAAAGCGCCTCGCAAGGTGCGCTGCTGATCGGCAAGGTGCCGGCGGGCAGCAAGGTGCAGTACGCCGGCCGGACCCTGCGTGTAAGCGGCTACGGAAGCGTGGTGTTCGGTATCGGCCGCGACGCCACAGGGCCATTGCAGGTGCAGATCACCCCGCCCGGAGGCAGCACGCAGACCGTGAGCATCGCAGTGACGCCGCGCGACTGGCCGATCGAGCGCGTCAACGGCGTGCCGCCCAAGACAGTCAATCCACCGCCAGCAATCGCCGAACGGATCAAGCGCGAGCAGGCGCAGGTTACGGCGGCGCGCGATCGCGACGATGCACGTACCGATTTTGCGCAGCCATTTATCTGGCCAGTGCAGGGCCGCATCAGCGGCCGGTTCGGCAATGCACGCGTGTACAACGGACAGCCAGGCGCCGGCCATTCGGGCATGGACATTGCCGTGCCCACCGGCACCCCGGTGAAGGCGCCGGCGGCCGGCGTGGTGACGTTCGCGGCGCCGGACCTGTACCTCACCGGCGGGACGGTGCTGCTGGATCACGGCTTTGGTGTGAGCTCGAATTTCCTGCACTTGTCGCGTATCGACGTGAAGGTGGGCGATCGGGTCGAGCAAGGCCAGGTCATCGCCGCCGTTGGTGCGACCGGGCGCGCGACCGGGCCGCATCTGCATTGGGGAATGAATTGGTTCGACGTGCGGATCGATCCATTGCTGGTGCTCGAACGCGGCAAATAACTGGCGGGCTATCTGGGGGCTTTACGCTCTCCGGCGCGCGGCGGCGCGGTTGCTCTCGCGCGGCGTCGACATCACTGCGGCGCGGTTCGACGTGCGGATCGATCCATTGCTAGTGCTCGAAGCTAGTGCTCGAACGCGGTAAATAACTTGCGGGCTATCCGAGGCGCCACGCCCTCCGGCGCGGCGCGGTTGCTGTCGCGCGGCGTCGAGATGACTGCGGCGCGGTTCGACGTGCGGATCGATCCATTGCTGGGGCTCGAACGCGGCAAATAACGTGCGTGCTATCTGAGCCGTCACGCTCTCCGGCGCGCGGCGGCGCGGTTGCTCTCGCGCGGCGTCGAGATCGCTGCGGCGCGGTTCGACTTGCGGATCGATCCATTGCTGGTGCGCATTCGGCGCGCCGCCAATCAGGCGTCTCAGGCAATGCCCGGCGTGAGGCCGCACTTGCCTTCTCCCCCCGGGAGAAGGTGGCGCGCAGCGCCGGATGAGGGTGCGGCAGCGACATGTCCATCCACGCGCATGCGCGTCTCGCCGCTGCCCCGCCACCTTGGCTTGGCAGACCTACCCGCTGCGCATGTGTCCGCCAGCAGGCTTTGCGGTATAACCGGGAGGCCGCCGAGCGTCGGCTGATTGCAGCGCCAGCTCAGCCCGCGACGGTCCATCCGCGCCACTGGCGGACGTGCCTGGTCTCCCCCCCCCGACCGCAGGAGATGTGCGACATGCGCAACGAGCAACTCAAGTCCACCCTCGGTACCTGGCAGTTATGGGGTATTGCGGTGGGCCTGGTGATCTCCGGCGAGTATTTCGGCTGGAGTTATGGCTGGGGGACTGCAGGGACATTGGGGTTCCTGGTCACCACGTTGCTGGTCGCGGTGATGTATACCTGCTTCATCTTCAGCTTCACCGAACTGACCACTGCCATCCCGAATGCGGGCGGCCCGTTCGCCTACAGCCTGCGTGCGTTCGGCACCTATGGCGGGATGCTCGCGGGCCTGGCTACCCTGATCGAATTCGTGTTTGCGCCGCCCGCCATTGCGATGGCCATCGGGGCGTACCTGAACGTGCAGTTCCCCACGCTCGACCCGCGCGTCGCGGCGATCGGCGCGTACGGGATCTTCATGAGCTTGAACATCGTCGGCGTGGCGATTGCGGCCACCTTCGAGCTGATCGTGACCTTGCTGGCAGTGATCGAGCTGCTGGTCTTCATGGGCGTGGTGGCGCCGGGTTTCAGCGTGGCGCGCTTTACGGCCAATGGCTGGGCCGGCAGCGACGTGTTCGGGCCGGCGGCCATCTCCGGCATCTTTGCGGCGATTCCGTTTGCGATCTGGTTCTTCCTGGCGATCGAAGGCGCCGCCATGGCGGCCGAGGAAGCCAAGGACCCCAGGCGCACCATTCCGCGCGCCTACATTGCCGGCATCCTCACCCTGGTGGCGCTGGCGCTGGGCGTGATGGTGTTTGCCGGCGGCGTGGGCGACTGGCGTCAGCTGTCCAACATCAACGATCCGTTGCCGCAGGCGATGAAGGCAGTGGTGGGCAACAGTTCCACCTGGCTGCACATGCTGGTGTGGATCGGCCTGTTCGGCCTGGTGGCCAGCTTCCACGGCATCATCCTGGGCTATTCGCGACAATTCTTTGCCCTGGCGCGCGCCGGCTTCCTGCCGCACGGGTTGGCGAAACTGTCGCGCTTCCGTACGCCGCATCGCGCGATCCTGGCCGGCGGCGTCATCGGCATTGCGGCCATCTGCAGCGACGGCGTCGTCAAGATCCAGGGCATGTCGCTGACCGCGGCCATGATCACCATGTCGGTGTTCGGTGCAATCGTGATGTATGTCATGAGCATGCTCAGCCTGTTCACGCTGCGCCGTCGCGAACCGGGGCTGGAGCGCAGCTTCCGGGCTCCGGGCTATCCGCTGGTGCCGGCGGTCGCGCTGGCACTGGCGGTGGTGTGCCTGGTGGCGATGGTGTGGTTCAACCCGATCGTGGCGGTGATCTTCGTCGGCCTGCTGCTGCTCGGCGCAGCCTGTTGCGTGCTGAGCCTGCGTCGCCAGGGCGCCACTGCGGCCGGCAGCACATGAGCGGCTTCGCCTTCACTGCCGGCTGCGAGCGTTTCCGGTTTGCCGATCTCAAGCAGTTGCTGGCCAAGGCCACGCCGGCCCGCTCGGGCGATCAGCTGGCCGGGCTGGCGGCAGAATCCGGGCTGCAACGGGCGGCAGCGCAGATGGCACTGGCAGATCTGCCGCTGCGCCATTTCCTGCAGGAAGCGGTGGTGCCCTACGACAGCGACGAAGTCACCCGGCTGATCGTCGACCAGCACGATGCGACGGCGTTTGCCGCGGTGGCGCATCTCACCGTTGGCGGCTTTCGCGACTGGTTGCTGAGCCCGCAGGCCGACGAAGCCACATTGGCGGCGCTGGCGCCGGGGCTGACGCCGGAAATGGTGGCGGCGGTGTCCAAGCTGATGCGGGTGCAGGACCTGATCCTGGTGGCGCAGAAGACACGTGTGGTCACGCGCTTTCGCAACACCCTGGGCCTGCGTGGCCGGCTGTCGACGCGGCTGCAGCCCAACCATCCCACCGACGATGCCACCGGCATTGCCGCCAGCGTGCTCGACGGCCTGCTGTACGGCAACGGCGATGCAGTGCTCGGCATCAACCCGGCCAGCGACAGTCTGGCGGCAACCACCGCATTGCTGCGCATGCTCGATGCGGTGATCACCGGCTATCAGATTCCCACCCAATCGTGCGTGCTGGCCCATATCACCACCACCATCGAGGCCATCGACCGCGGCGTGCCGGTGGATCTGGTGTTCCAGTCCATCGCAGGCACCGAAGCGGCCAACGCCAGCTTCGGCATCAATCTGGCGCTCTTGCAGGAAGGCTACGAGGCCGGCCTGTCGCTGCGCCGGGGCAACGTCGGCGACAACGTGATGTATTTCGAGACCGGCCAGGGCAGCGCCTTGTCGGCAAACGCGCACCACGGCGTGGACCAACAGACCTGCGAGGTGCGCGCGTATGCGGTGGCGCGGCAGTTCAAGCCGCTGCTGGTCAACACCGTGGTCGGCTTCATCGGCCCGGAATATCTGTATGACGGCAAGCAGATCATCCGCGCCGGGCTGGAGGATCATTTCTGCGGCAAATTGCTCGGCGTGCCGATGGGCTGCGACATCTGCTACACCAATCATGCCGAAGCCGATCAGGACGACATGGACGTGTTGCTCACCCTGCTCGGCGCGGCCGGCATCAACTTCATCATGGGTATCCCCGGCTCGGACGATGTGATGCTCAACTACCAGACCACCTCGTTCCACGATGCGCTGTATGCGCGCCAGGCGCTTGGCCTGCGCGCCGCGCCCGAGTTCGAGCAGTGGCTGGAGCAACACGGCATCCTGCGGTTGCACGACGATGGGCGGTTTGAACTGGGCAGCGAGGTCCCGGCACCGTTTCGTCGTGCGCTCTCGCAGCTGCCTTCCGGTACCCCATCGTGAGCAACGCGGCCACACCGCCGCGCGATGCATGGGCACGGTTACGCCAACTGACCCCGGCGCGCATTGCGCTGGGGCGGGTCGGCACCAGCCTGCCAACTGCTGCCCACCTGGAGTTCCAACTGGCGCATGCGCAGGCGCGGGATGCAGTACACCTGGCATTCGACCCGGCTGCGTTGCAGGCAGCGCTGCGGCGACGAGGGCGCGACAGCATCCTGTTGCAGAGCGCGGCAGCAGACCGCCATACCTATCTGCAGCGCCCGGACCTGGGCCGCTGCCTGTCCGACACTGCGGCGACGCAACTACGTGGCCAGACCGCCGTGCACGGCGGCGGCCACGATGTGGCGGTGGTGGTCGCCGACGGCCTGTCTGCGCTCGCGGTATACCGGCATGCCGTGCCGATGGTGGAACACATTGACGCATTGGCAGTGCAGCAAGGCTGGACAGTGGCGCCAGTAGCGCTGGTCGCACAGGGGCGCGTGGCGGTGGGCGATGAAGTGGGCGAACTGCTCAAGGCGCGCGCGGTCATCGTGTTGATCGGCGAACGTCCCGGGCTCAGCTCGCCCGACAGCCTGGGACTCTATCTCACCTACGCGCCGCGCGTCGGCCTGACCGATGCCGCGCGCAACTGCATTTCCAATATTCGCGCAGAAGGCCTGAGCTATGCCGACGCGACGCACAAACTGGCGTACCTGCTACGCGAGGCCTTCCGGCGCAGGCTCTCCGGCGTGCAGCTCAAGGACAAAGCCGAGCAGCCGGCCCTGCTCTCCGACGGACCGGCAGACGCGGCGCCACGCAACTTCCTGCTGCCTGACTGACCTGCATCGGTGACTGACTTGCATCGGTCGCCGACGCTCGCCTGCACGCACCACGCACCACCGCAAAGCCTACTTCAGCGCGCCATCCTGCGGATTGCTGGCTGCATAGGTGCTGGTCTGCAGTTCGTTGTCGTGCGGGTGGCGCAGCGCCTGACGTACATCGTCCGGAAGTTGCTCCACATCCAGCATCACCTTGCCCGAGTGCACATCGCGTACCACCGAGGCCGGCAACACGAAGTCGCCACCGTTTTCGATATTGATCACCAGTTCGGCGCCGTCGTTGCGGATATCGCGCACCGCGCCAACGCCGACTTCACCGTCGCGCAGGAACACCATCTGGCCGATTTCGATCTACTGCATTGTCCGTCTCCGTCTGAGGCATCGCGACACCCGCGCAACGCCATGAGCGACGATCATGGCGTTGCGCCGTGTCTGGGGGCGGTGAAGCGCAGATCAGTGCGGCGTTGGCGCGTGCAGCAAGGCGCCTGCCGGCAGGCGTGCCGGCTGCCCCGCGACGCGCTCGAACTCGGTGATGTCGTGCGAGCAGAACAGCTCGACCTCCCCGCCGTGGTGCTGACGCAGGCGACGCAAACGTTGCTGATTGCCCAGCCGCGCGGCGCGATCCTTTTCCAGCATCCACTGATACAGGCGCAGCCCCGGCGTGCAGTACGGTTGCTGTGCATCCATCTCGCGATGGAAAAAATATGCATCGCCTGCCAGCAGCAACCAGCGTTCGGCGCTGCGCACGGCAATGGCCGCATGCCCCAGCGTGTGGCCCGGCAGCGGCAGCATCAGGATCTCCGGCGGCAGGCCGTGCAGGTCGCGCACGCAGTCCAGGCCCATCCAGCGTTCGCCGGTAAGCGCGTCATAGGCATGCCATTGGCCACGTGTGGACCACTGCTGCGGCCGGAACCGTTGCCGATCCATCCAGGTGCGCTGCGCAAATGCCGCGTCACGCTCGCTCGCCATCAGATGCACACGCGCACGCGGGAAGTCATCCAGCCCGCCGGCATGATCGAAATCCAGATGGGTCAGGATGATATGCCGCACGTCGCGCGGGTCCAGGCCCAGGCGTTGAATCTGCCGAATGGCCGTCATTTCCTCGCGTAGCTCCGGCCGGACCAGGGCCAGAAAGAAACCGCTTAGACGTGCGCGTGGCTCGGCCACATCGCGCAACCCAAAGCCGGTGTCGATCAGCACCAGCCCGGCGCTGGTCTCCACCAGCAGACAGTGGCAACACAGGTCACCGCGATTCAATACACCAGGCGTGCGAGCGTCCATCAGATGTCCGCCCAGCGGACACGTGGAAATGCAGTTCAGGTGATGCACGCGCATCAGCGCGCTCCGCTTGGCGGGCCAGCGTCGCAGTGCCGGCATCGCACCCCGGTGACCGTTCGTGCCACCGGAGTGCGCATGCACACGCGACCTTGACGGCCGCGTGCGCTAAGAACTCAGCGCAGCGGAACGTCCGCCACCTTGTCCTGGTAATCCTTTTTCGGGTCGACGCCAAACAGCACCTTGATCCCGGCAAGCAGGCTGGAGCCGTTGAGCCAGATCTGTGCGTGGTCCGCATCCAGGCGTAGCAGCGCCAATTTCGGGTCATCCTTTCCGCCTTCGTACCATGCGGCCACGTGCGGGTTCCACAAGCGCTCGACCACGGCAGGATCGGTGTCCTCGCGCAGCGAACCGCTGATGCTGGCGAACAGGTCATGCCCCTTGCTGCTGAAGGCGCCGATGACGCGACGGCCCTGCCCCAGCATGGCGATCAATGCATTGTCCTTGGAGGTGAAGAACCAGATCGGGCCGCCGCTGTCGCCTTCGATCTGCGCGGTCATCGGACGCGCATGGCCGTCTTCGACGCCATCCAGGCCCAGCATCACGGTGCGGTCGGACTTCAAGGCCTTCCAGAATTTGTCCTGCAGTTCTTTGGGATCTGCCATTTCGATTCCTGACGTACGCGTTTGCACGCGGGCCGCTGAGTCTGGAAGGATGCATGCCCACGGCATGTGAGGACGCGGCGCTGCACCATACATCCGGCAGTGCCTGCCCACGCAGCATCGCCTGGTGAGCGTGTTGGGACCTGGTCCCGTTGCAAACCGTGATCACTCCGCACATCTCGTACATTGCTGTGCACCGTCGGTCATCCACGAGCGAACCCGGCAGTACCATCGCCCTGCCCTGCGTGCGGCGACTGGCGTGAGTTCGAGTGGATGGCCGCTGCGACGTAGCGGCCACTGCGCGCGAATTGCCGGCATTCCACAGGTATGCACGCATCCCTTCTCAAGCGAGCACCTCACCATGTCCGTCCCGTCCTTGCGCACGATCTGCATCGCCGCTGCATTGCTGACGCTTGTCAGCGTCGATGCATCAGCACTCACCGGCACCGCCACGCGGCCGCAGCTCACCCGCAGCGAAGCCAGTACCTATACGATCACCCAGGCACTGGCCAAGGCCGGGCCAATCACCGCACCGGTCACCGACAACTGGAATCCCACTGCCGGCGTTGCGCTGCTCAGTGCCGACTACGCCGTGGCCGCGGACGGCTCCACCAGTTACCGCAGCGTGCAATCGGCGATCGATGCAGCGGTGACCGCCGGTGGCACCACGCGCCGCTACATCAGCATCAAGGCGGGCACCTACACCGAACTGGTCTGCGTGCCGGCCAACGCGCCGCCGTTGACGCTGTTCGGGCTGGGCGCGTCCGCAGGCGACACCGTCATTCGCTTCAACAACGCCAACCCCACGCCCAAGCCGGCGGGCACCGCCAGCCACGCCTGCGCCAGCAATGCGGCGGCGACCACGGTCGGCACGTCCAACAGCGCCACGGTGACGGTGCGCGCCGCCGACTTCCAGGCGCGCCATCTGCGCATCGACAACAACTACGTCGAAGGCACCTACGTCGACACCAATCAGTCAGCCGTCGCACTGGCCGTGCGTGGCGACAAGGCCAGTTTCGAGGACGTGTCGATCACCGGCAATCAGGACACCTTGCTGATCAGCGCCACCAACGCGGCCAACGTCAATCGTGCCTACTTCAAGAACAGCACGATCGACGGCGATGTCGATTTCATCTTCGGCTCGGGCATCGGCGTGTTCGACAAGACGACCATCCGTTCGCTCGGTGCACGCCTGGGAACCAGCCGGGGCGGCTACATCTTTGCACCGAGTACGCGCCCCGGCAGCAGCTACGGCTTTCTGGCGATCAACAGCAGTTTTGTGGCGGTGTCCGGCTCGCCCGACAACCAGACTTACCTGGGCCGTGCCTGGGACGAAGGTGTCAGCGGCCTGAGCGCGTATGTCAACGGCACCTCGCCCAACGGCCAGGTCACGGTGCGCGATTCCACCCTGGGCAGCCACATCCGCAAGGCGGCGCCGTGGAATGCATCCACGGCCAACCGTCCGTTCTGCAGCAGCGGCTGTGCCAACTCGGCAAACCGTTTCTATGAGTACGGCAACAGCGGTGCAGGCGCCGCCGACTGAGCTGTCTGCAACAGCGTCCTGGACGACGCGCGTGGCTTTCAAGGGCGCGATGTCGCCCGGCACGGCAACCAGCGCCTGTTGGCCTGGCGCGCGACGCGCCAGGCCAACGGGCCCTCTGGTCTTGTTGCTGCCGTGCCGTTGAGTGCGGTGCGCCACGGAATTGCAGCAATGCATTGCTGGCTTCGGCAAACCGGTGCTGAGTTCGCCCCGCCGACGCCGGGCAGCGGGGCAAGGCGCCACGCTGGCGCCCGCACCTGACCGATCGGCACTGCGGCAGCAAACCGCCGCCCGTGCAACTGCATGCAACCATGCCACTGTCGTGACCGCAGATGGCTGCCGTGCACAGATCGGGCAGGCGCGTCCTGTCCTCCCCGGAGCACGCCCAATGCCCAGCCCCACCTCTCCCACCCGCGCGCCACTGACCGTGGCGTTGATTGGTCTGATCAGCCTCCAGGCCGGCGCCGCACCACCGCATGCACAGGCGGATGCCGATAGCGCGCACAGCATCTCCACCAGCTGGGGCGTGATCCGGCAGCCGACGCTGCCGACACGGATCTGCAGCACGCTCAAGGCGGCCCTGGTGCCGGTTGCCGGTTCACTGGATGCGCTCGATCAGGATCCGGCGCGCTCCAAGCGCGATACCGCGCGCCTGCAGGCCGCCATCGACGATTGCCCGGCGGGCAGCGCGGTGCATCTGGTCCCCGGCGATTCCGGCGAGTCGGGCCTGTTGACCGGCCCGCTCACCATCAAGAGCGGCGTCACGTTGTGGATCGACCGCAACGTCACCGTGTTCGCCTCGCGCAATCCGCAGGACTATGACAACGGCCTGGGCACCTGCGGTACCGCCACCACCGACAAGGCCAAGTCGTGCAATCCGCTGATCCATTTTTCCGACACCGCCAACAGCGCCATCGTCGGCGCCGGCAAGATCGACGGCCGCGGCGGGAGCACGCTCACCGCCGGGCCCAATGCCGGCAAGGCCAGCTGGTGGGATCTTGCCTATCTCAACGTCACCAAGGGCTTGAGCCAGCACGTGCCGCGCCTGATGCAGATCGACAACAGCACCGACGTGACGCTGTACGACATTACCCTGGAAAACTCGCCCAACTTCCACGTCATCAGCGACAACGTGGTGGGGCTGACTGCATGGGGCATCAAGATCCTGGCGCCCAGCCTGGTGTATTCGCGCCCCGGGTATCGCTGCCCGGCCGGCAGCACGCCGGACGTCAATCCGCATGCGACCTGTTTTACCCCGGAAACCGCCAAGAACACCGACGGATTCGACCCCGGCCAGTCGAAGAACGTGCTGCTGGCCTATTCGTACATCGGCACCGGCGATGATGGCGTGGCCATCAAGGCAGGGGCCAAGGCCACGCGCGTCATCGCCTCGGAGAACATGCTGTTCGCCTACAACCAGTTCTATTTCACGCATGGCTTTTCGCTGGGCAGCGAAACCGACGCCGGCATGCGCCACATCGCCGTGCGCGGCTTGAGCATCGACGGCTTCAACGCCAACGACGTCGCGCGCGACCCGTATTCGGCCAATGGCCTGCGCATCAAGTCAGACGCCTCGCGTGGCGGGCAGGTCTCCGACATCAGTTTCGACACCATCTGCATGCGCGGCGTCGCGCGTCCGCTGGTGTTCGATGCCAACTACGCCAACGCGGCCGTGCACGGCAAGATCCCGCAGTTCAGCGGCATCTCGCTGCGCAATGTGCATTCGCTGGGGTCAACGACCCTCGGCGCCGGCGAACTGAGCTTTTACGGGTATCGCGATGCCAGCGCCACGCGGCCGATCACCCTGTCGCTGGACAATGTCGTGCTCGATGGCGGCAAGGTCAGCTTTGCGCAGCCCCACTTCGGCGGACCGGCCAGCAATCCGGGTGCGGTGCATTTCAGCTTCAACGGCGGCCCGGTGAGCTTCTATGACCAGCTCACGGCCTCGGTGCCGGACGATGTGCAGCTGCAGGGCACGCCCGGCCCGGGCAAGTCGCTGGACTGCAGCAATGCCTTCATTGCGTATCACACCGTGCTGCCCGATTCGCCGATCTGATCGCGGCCATGCGTACGCCCTGAAGCTCGGTGGCCGCATTCCAGCAGGATGCGGCCACCAGGCGTTTCACGCCGTGCCGCTGGCAGCTCGCCAGCTATGCCACAGCTGCTGGACCGGCGGCGGATAGGCCGCCTTGCCGGCCAGTTCGCGCTGCAGGCGCAGCCGTGCCAGCCGCGACCACACCCGGTGCGGTCGCGCCAGGGCCGGCTTGCGCGGCCACGCGCGCAGCAACTGCGTGCGCCAAGCCACCGTGGTCACGCCACCAGGCGCTGCGCTATCGCCGGCCACGCGCTGGCGTGCGTCCAGCCATTGCACCGCCACCGCAGTGGCATCGCCCGGCTGTGCACGCGCAAACAGCACCGCTTCCACCGCAATCACTGCCTGGGCGAAGTCACGCAGCTGCTCCAGTGCCTGCTGCAACGATGCAGGCTGCACACGCGCGACCTGCACCGCGGGCAAGGTGTCGGCCAGTTGCGCCCACGGCGCACGTACCGGCTCCAGCACGCGCCCCAATGGGTGACGCGAGCGCTGGCTGGACCAGTCGCGCAGCTCCTGCTGCCACCAGGCCAGCTTGGCATCGGCCGGCAACGGGTCGCCGGCGATGTTCATGATGTCCTCCCATTCCTGCAGCAACGCAAACCAGGCAGCGCTCAGGCGCCGCTGCGGTTCGGGAACGAAAGGCTCGGCAACCGACCACTCCGGCCAGCGGGTGCGCCACTTGTCGAGAAAACTGTCGAGAGCGCTGGATTGGCTCATGGCTGGTCCGAAAAAAAGCGAAAGAAGATCAGGTCTGCGGCCAGGTTGCCGGGTCCCACAACTGCTGCGGATGCTCCACCAGCACATCGGCCTGCCAGCGCGATGGCGCATCGTCGTGCAAACGATAGCCCCACAACACCGCCACCGACGGCATGCCGGCCGCGCGCGCTGCAACAATGTCGCGCTCGTCATCGCCAACATAGACGCACTGCGCAGGCGCCACACCGATGCGTTCGGCGGCGGTCAGCAGCGGCAACGGATGCGGCTTGCGCTCGGGCAGGCTGTCGCCACCGATCAACACGGCGCAGCGCTGCTGCCACCCAAGTTGCGGCAGGATCAGACGCGCAAGGTATTCGGGCTTGTTGGTCACCACGCCCCAGCTGCAGCCGGCATCGTCCAGCTGCGACAGCAGCGCCTCGATACCATCGAACAGCTGCGACTGCGTGCCGATCAAGCCTTCATAACGCTGCAGGAATTCCGGCACCAGGGCCGTGCGCGCATCGGCATCGAGCTCGGCAAACGCCACGCTCAGCATGGCACGCGCCCCTTTCGACACCACCGGACGCAACTGCTCCAACGCCAGCGGCGCACGGTCACGCGCCGCCAGCATCGCGTTGACGGTCGCCAGCATGTCTGGCGCGCTATCGAGCAAGGTGCCATCCAGATCGAACAACACCGCGCGCGGAAGGCTCACAGGACCACCACCATCACGCGGCGATCTGCAACCGGACCTGCGCCGGGATCCATCAAGACCCCTGCCAACCGCCGTTGCGACTCCCGCCTCCCGATTCCCGACTGCCTGCCCGTCACGGCTTTACCGCATATGCCAGGTAATTGACCTCGGTGCGCGAAGACAACCGCGCGCGGTTGCGCCACGGCTCGTAGAGCATGCCGCTGACGTCGTCCAGCTGCAGCTCGGCATTGCGCAACCAGGCCGCCAGCTCTGCCGGCTTGATGAAATCCTTGTAGTGATGGGTGCCCTTGGGCAGCAGCCGCGCGATGTATTCGGCGCCCACCACCGCCAGCGCGAACGCGGCCGGGGTGCGGTTGAGCGTGGACAGGAACAGCTTGCCGCCCGGCTTGAGCAGGCTGGCGCAGGCGCGGATGATCGCGGTCGGGTCCGGCACGTGTTCGAGCATTTCCATGCAGGTCACCGCATCGAAGCTGCCTGGCTGTTCGGCCGCCAGGTCTTCCACCGACTGCACGCGATAGTCCACCTGCACGCCCGATTCCAGGCTGTGCAGGCGCGCCACCTTGACCAGCTCCGGCGCCAGATCGATCGCGGTGACCTGCGCGCCCAGGCGTGCCATCGACTCGCTGAGCAGGCCGCCGCCGCACCCCACATCGAGCACGCGCGCGCCGGCCAGCTGCTGGCGTGCGGACACGTACTGCAGACGCACCGGGTTGAGCGCATGCAGCGGCTTCTGCGGGCCGTCGGCGTCCCACCAGCGGTTGGCCAGTGCGGCAAACTTGTCCAGTTCGGCCTGATGGAAGTTGGTGGAGCTGGAGTGGGTCGTGGGATTCATGCGGAACTCCGGGATGCGATGACGCGCGCTCAGGCGCGGACGGTGCGGATGCGGTCGCGCCATTGCCGCGCGTTGGCGACGAGGGCCGCGGTATCCATGTCGATCAGCTCGCGCTGCACCAGCTTGGGCTTGCCGGCGATCCACACATCGGTGACCTGATGCCGGCCGGCCGCGTAGATCAGCTGCGACAACACATGATGCAGCGGCTGGGTTTCCAGTGCGGCAAGATCCACGCAGACCAGGTCGGCCTGCTTGCCGACTTCGATCGAGCCGATCCTGTCGCCGAAGCCCAATGCACGCGCACCGCCCAGCGTGGCCGCGCGCAGCGTGGTCGCCGCGTCCAGGGCGGTGGCATCGTTGGCCACCGCCTTGGCCAGGATGGCGGCGGTGCGATTCTCGCTGAACATGTCCAGGTCGTTGTTGCTGGCGCAGCCGTCGGTGCCGATGGCCAGGTTCACGCCTGCACGCTGCAGCGCGCAGGCCGGGCAGAACCCCGAGGCCAGCTTGAGGTTGGATTCCGGGCAATGCACCACGCTGACGCCGCGCTCGGCGCACAGGTGGATTTCGGCATCGGTGAGCTGGGTCATGTGCACGGCGATCAGGCGGTCGTTGACCAGGCCAAGCCGATCCAGGCGCGCCAGCGGGCGCTGCCCGTACTGCGTGATCGAGTCGGCCACTTCCTGCGCGGTTTCATGGGTATGCAGATGCACCGGCATGTCCAGCTGGTCGGCCAGCATGCGCACGCGTTCGAAGTTGGCATCGTTCACCGTGTACGGCGCATGCGGCGCGAACGCGGTACCGATCAACGGATCGTCGCGCCACTGGTCGTGCAATTCGCCGGCACGCGCGAAATACTCATCGTCCGACGAGGCCCATGCGGTGGGGAAATCGATGATCACCGCACCGACCAGCGCGCGGAACCCGTGCTGCTTGTAGACCGCTGCCTGCACATCGGCAAAGAAGTAGTTTTCATTGACGCAGGTGGTGCCGCCGCGCAGCATCTCGGCGATCGCCAGCGTGGTGCCGTCGGCGACGAACTCCGGCCCGATCACCGCCGCTTCCACCGGCCAGATGTGCTGCTGCAGCCACACCATCAATGGCAGGTCGTCGGCGACGCCGCGCAGCAGCGTCATCGGGTTGTGCGTATGCGCGTTGACCAGGCCCGGCATCAGCGCCGCGTCCGGGCGCGACACGGTCTGGGCCGGCGCAAAGCGCGCGCGTGCCTGCGCAGTCGGCAGGATCGCCACGATCACGCCGCCGCGCACGGCCACGGCATGATCTTCGAGAACCACCGCGTGTGGTTCGATCGGCACCACGTAGCCGGCTTCGATCAGCAGGTCGCACGGTTCTGGGGGAGCATTGGTCATGAGCGGTTCCATGGAAGGTTAGTTGCCGAACGGCCAGCTGGCATCGCCGCCGGAGGTCGCCACATAGCGTGTGCCGTCGTAGCGCAGCAGCTGCCGTGCGCGACGCGTGCGTTCGGCAGCGGGGTCGCCGCCGGCCACGCTCTCAAGGGTGCGGATGTTTGCGGTCAGGACTATGTCCGCATAGCCGGCATGTGACCGCGGTGCCATCGCCAAGGACAGCTCGGCACTTTCGGTAATCACCCCGCCCTGCCCCGGACTGCAGGGTTCGCCCTTGACGCGCTGCCAGAGCGACAGATCGCGTTGCAGCACCGGGCGCAGCGTGCGCCCGTCGCGGACCAGCAGGGTCAGTGCATCCTCACTGCGGAAATCCGGGCAACTGGGCCCACGCGCGACGCTGTGCACGACCACGCCGATCGCGCGCGTCCCGGGCGCCACGTCGTAGCGCGCGGTGTCCAGACGCAGGCTGTCGGCGTCGAGCTCGAAGGCGGCGTCTTCGCCCAGGGCCTGCGTATAGCCGGCCAGCACCTTGCCGCTGGCGGCGTCCAGCAGGGCAATGCGCAATTGCAGTTCACGCTCGCCTGGCGCGGCGGTATCGGTGGCAAACGCGATGGCCGCCAGCCGGATCGTCGCATCGTAGGGCCAGAGCTTGCAGGTCTGCGCCACCACGCGATCGCCCGGCGCCGCAGCGACGGCGCCGTCGAATACGTCGGCCTGCGCCACCGCTGCGACGCTGCGTGCATCGCAGGTTGCGGCGGCTGCGTGGGCAAGCGCCGGGCAGGCGGCCAGCGCGGCACACAGCACGCCGCCCACGACCCACGGGACACTGGCACCGCGTCGCGCTCGCTCCAGCCAGTGTCCGGCGCGCATGCGGTTACTTGACGCGCGCGGAGTATTCGCCCGAGCGGGTGTCGACCTTGATCACTTCGTCCTGATTGACGAACAGCGGCACGCGCACCACGGCACCGGTTTCCAGCGTGGCCGGCTTGCCGCCGCCGCCGGAGGTATCGCCACGCACGCCCGGGTCGGTCTCGGTGATCTTGAGCTCGACGAAGTTCGGCGGCTGGACCCAGATCGGCGCGCCGTTCCACAGCGTCACGATGCAGTCTTCCTCGCCCTTGAGCCACTTCTCGGCGCCGCCCATGCCGGCCTTGTCCGCCTGCACCTGCTCGAAGGATTCCGGGTCCATGAAGTGCCAGTACTCGCCATCGCTGTACAGGTAGCGCATGTCGGTGTCGACCACGTCGGCCACTTCCACGTCGTCGGTCGCCTTCATGGTCATTTCGACCACGCGCCCGGACTTGATGAAGCGGTACTTCATGCGGGTGAAGGCCTGGCCCTTGCCCGGCTTGACGTACTCGGTCTCGGTGATGACCGCCGGTTCGTTATTGACCAGGATCTTCATGCCGTTCTTGACATCGTTCATGCCAACAGTGGCCATGGTGCAGCTCCTCGATAAGACCACGACCCGCCACTCTGGGGCGGGTCGGATTAGAATGGGGCGCCCGCCATCACCGGCGGGCATTGGTTTTGTGACCGCACATGATAACCGCAGCCCCCCTCGCCTTGCAGCCGTCCCCGCTCCCCGTCCTGCAGCCGCCGCGCTGGCAACAGCAGTGGCGCGACGCCGTGCGCGACCCGCGCGCCCTGCTGGCGCTGCTGGGCCTGGAGGCGCAGGCCGCCGGCATCAGCGATGACGCGGCGGCGCAGTTCCCGCTGCGGGTGCCGCACGCGTTCGTGGCCCGGATGCGGCCTGGCGACCTCAACGACCCGCTGCTGCGCCAGGTGCTGCCGCTGGACGCGGAGATGCAGCCGGTTCCCGGCTTCGGCCTGGACGCGGTCGGCGATGCGGCTGCAAAAACCGCCGCCGGGGTGATCCAGAAATACCGCGGCCGCGCCTTGCTGATCGCCACCGGCAGTTGCGCGGTGCACTGCCGCTACTGCTTCCGTCGCCACTTCCCGTATGCAGACGAAACCGCCGCCCGCGAAGGCTGGCGCGCGGCCGTGGCCGCGATTGCGGCCGACCCGGGCATCGACGAAGTGCTGCTCTCCGGTGGCGATCCGCTGTCGCTGGCCACGCCCAAGCTGGTCGAACTGACCGATGCCCTGGCCGCGATCCCGCACCTCAAGCGCCTGCGCATCCACAGCCGCCTGCCGGTGGTGCTGCCCGAACGCGTGGATGCACCGCTGCTGGCCTGGCTGCGCAGCCTGCCATGGCCGGTGGCGTTCGTGATCCATGCCAACCACGCCAACGAATTCGACGCCGCGGTGGACGCTGCCGTGCATGCCCTGCGCGGCGCTGGCGCGCAGGTGCTCAATCAGGCCGTGCTGCTGCGCGGCGTCAACGACAGCGTGGACGCACTGGCCGCCCTGAGCGAGCGCAGCTTTGCGGCCGGTGTGCTGCCGTATTACCTGCACCAGCTCGACCGCGTGGCCGGCGTGGCGCATTTCGAAGTCGACGACACCCGCGCACGCGCCCTGCATGCAGCACTGGCCACGCGCCTGTCCGGCTACCTGGTCCCGCGCCTGGTGCGCGAAATCCCCGGCGACACCGGCAAGCGCCCGCTGTAACCAATGTCGCCGCCACACAGGGCCCGTAGGAGCGCACCCGGGCGCGACGAAGCCTTCCCTGATAACGCCTCGATTGCCCGGTAAAGCCCCGTCGCGCCCGGGTGCGCTCCTACGCTGATCACCCCGCCGCGATCAGCTTGACCAGGTCCGCCGGGCTCAGCGGGCGGCTGAACCAGTAGCCCTGCCCCAGGTCGCAGCCGCGCTCGCGCAGCAGGTTGAACTGCGCTTCCTGCTCGATGCCTTCGGCGACCACGGTGATCCCCAGCGAATGGGCCATGTTGATGATCGCGGTGGTCAGCGCCAGATCGTCCGGGTCGCGCTGCAGGTCGGCGATGAAACTCTTGTCGATCTTGACCCCGTCCACCGGCACCTGGCGCAGGTGGCTCAGGCCGGAGAAACCGGTACCGAAGTCGTCCAGCCACACTTTCACGCCGGTACGGTGCAGCTGGTCGAGCAGGCTGGCCGCCATCATCTCGTCGCCGATCACCGCCGTCTCGGTGAGCTCCAGATGCAATCGGGCAGCCGGCAACCCGGACTCGGCCAGGCACTCGGCCACGGTGTCGATCAGCGCACCGCTGCGCAACTGCCGCGGCGAGACGTTGACCGAAATGAACAGGCCATCGCCCATCATCGGCCACTGCGCCGCCTCCAGGCAGGCCGCACGCAGGACCTTGGGGCCGATCACCTCGATCAACCCGCTCTGCTCGGCGATGTCGATGAAGGTGGACGGCGCAATCGTGCCCAGCGCCGGGTGCTGCCAGCGCAGCAACACCTCCACGCCTACCAGCACGCGGTCGCTGGTGCGGTAGATCGGCTGGTACACCAGCCGCAGTTCGTCGCGCTCCCACGCACCGCGTAGCTCGTGCTCCATATGCACGCGGCGTTCGACCGCATGGTCGGCGGCACGGCTGTAGAACCGGTGGCAGTTCTTGCCGGCGACCTTGGCCTGGTACATCGCAATGTCGCCGTTCTTGAGCAACGCGGTGGCATCGTTGGCATCGTCGGGGAACAGCGTGATGCCGATCGAGGTGCCCAGGAACACTTCGCGCCCCTGCACGTTCAACGGGCGGCTCAATTCGTGCACCAGGCGGTCCGCCAGCTGCGCAGCCAGCAAGCTGACATCGCCGCTCTGCAGCAGGATCACGAACTCGTCGCCGCCAAAGCGCGCCAGAATCGCGTCGTCGCCCCCCAACGCGCAGACCGCGCGACTGATGCGGCTGGCGAACTGCAGCAAGGCTTCGTCGCCGGCCTCGTGGCCCAGGGTGTCGTTGACGCGCTTGAAGTCATCGATATCGGCAAACAGCAAGGCCAGCTTGCTGTCGGTGCTGCGCGCGGTATTGAGCAGATGATCCAGCCCCTCGCGGAAACCCAGCCGGTTGGTCAGCCCGGTCAGCGCGTCGGTGTAGGCCATGTGGCGCACCTCGCGATCGTGGCGGGCAATGCTCTCGCTCATGCGGCCGAACGCAGAGATCAGCTCGCCGATCTCGTCGTTGCGCGGGTGCGGCGGCAGCTGCACGGCATAGTCGCCGCGCTCGATCTGCCGCGCCGCCGCCGCCAGCAGCCGCACCGGCGCCACCAGCGTGCGCTGCACGTAGATCGCCAGCAGCACGCCCAACCCCACCAGCGCAGCCAGCAGCACCAGCAGCCAACCCAGATCGCGCTTGCCGATCGCATTGAGGTTTTCGACCAGGGTCAGGTTGGCGCCGGACTCGATCCTGCGCACACGCTCGCGCGACATGCCCACGCGCACCCCGCCGATGCGCTGATCGCCGATCTTGATCGGTACCGTGACCTCCAGCACCTCGGGCGAGGACTGCAGCAGCATCGCCCGTGCATTGACCGCCTTGGCCGCCAGCGGGTCGGTCATGGTCTGGCCGTAGCGCTGCAGGGTGGGCGTGCCGTCATGCACCAGCCGGCCGCGGCGGTCGAACACCAGCACGTAGCTGACCACCTGCTGGCGCGCGGCATTGCGCACCAGCGCGCCCACGGCACCCAGGTCGGAGTAATACAGCGGGTTGGCCAGGCCGGAGGCCAGCTCGGTGGCCAGCGTCTCGCCGCGGGTGCGCAGGCTGCGGTCGAACAGCTCATGCAGGATCTGCGCGCTCAAGCCCCGCACCTCGCGCTGCATGGCGCTCTGGCGCTGCAGCAGCGAGGCCAGGATCGCGCCGACCAGCAGCAGGGTCAGCGCCATGACCAACAGGAAACGTGCCTGCAACCCGAAGCGCACCTGACTCATTCCATCTCGTCCCTGACGTGTTGCAGGCCCGCGCTCAATGCGTCCAGACGCCGGCGGCTCTGCCCATCCACAGGATGAAATGCGCTGGTGCCGAAGAACCGCTTGAGCGCCGGCCCGGCCTTCGGGTCGGAGGCGGCCTGTAATAACACGATGCGCAGGCGGCGCTCCACCGCCGGGTCCATGCCGGTGCGCACCATCTCCACCGCGCGCGGCACCGGCGCACTGCGGTAGACGATGCGGAAGTCGCGCCGGAATACCGGGGGCAGATGCCGCTCGTCGTCCCAATCGAGATTGCTGAACGCCCCGGCATCGACCAGCCGCTTGTGCACGAACGCGGCGATGTTCAATTTCGAGCCGACCATCAGATAGCCGACCGAGCCCAGCACCTGGGTGTCGTCCGGCGACAGCAGCACATCGCAGGCAAGACCGTTGCGTATCAGCTCCAGCATCGGCACCAGATATCCACTGGTGGACGAGGCGTTCTGCAAGGCCAGGGTGTGCCCACGCAATTGCCCGAGCGACTGGATCGGGCTGTCGCGGCGCACGAAGAACACCGTGTGGAACTCGCGCACGCCGCCGCGCTCGGTCATCAGTAACGGATGCGCGCTGCCGCGCTGCTCCAGCAACATGGCCGCACCGGTGGTCTCGCTGACCCAGTCGACCCGGCCGCGCCGCAGATAGCTGGACATCTGCCGCGCATCCGGTGCCATCAGGATCTCGCCGCGGCGGATGCCGACCTCGCGCATGCGCGGTATCACATAGTCCAGCAGCGGCTTGAGTTGGTCGTAATGCGTGGCCGGATCATCGCTGATCCGCCCTAGCACCAAGACCGGGGAAGGCGCTGCTGCAGCGGTTACGGCCAAGCCTGCGCCGGCGATCAGCCAGCAGGCACTCAGACACCATCGTAGACCGCGCAAAACCGACACTCCCCTAGAGCCGCGGACAGCCTAGCCGAATCTTCAAAGATGTGACAGACGTCAGTTTCCGGCGCGCCTGGCCAACATGGCCATGCGCTGCGCGTCCGACAGGATGCCGCGGATCAGGCGCACCTCCTGCTCGGTCATCTCCGCACGCAGCAGCAACCGTCGCAGCTTGCGCATCGCCGACTCCGGCGCACGCCCCTTGTGGAAGTCGATCTCGTCCAGCGTGTCGCCCAGCTGGCCGAACATGCCTTCCAGCTGGGCATGACTGGCCGGACCGTCGCGCAGGCCGGCAGCGGCCGCAGCGACCGGCTCGGCCTCGCCGGACGCCAGCTGCGCCAACCGCACTTCGTAGGCCAGCACCTGCACCGCTGCGGCCAGGTTGAGCGAACTGAACTGCGGGTCGGACGGGATATGCACGGCCGCATGGCAGAGCTGCAATTCGTCGTTGGTCAGGCCGGTACGCTCGCGGCCGAACACGAACGCCACTTCGGCCGGCTCGCCCGCCTTGGCCAGGGCGCGCTGCGCGCCTTCGTCGGGCAGCAGTTCTTCCAGCGCCACCCGGCGCGCACGCGCAGTGCAGCCGATGACCAGGGTGCAATCGCCCACTGCCTCGCCCAGGGTCGCGAAAATCGGCGCATCACCCAGCACGTCTTCAGCACCGGCCGAGCGCCGGTAGGCGTCTTCGTCGAGCGCACGTTCCGGCGCCACCAGCACCAGGCGCGTCACACCCATCGTTTTCATCGCACGTGCGGCGGCGCCGATGTTGCCTGGATGCTGGGTACCGACAAGAACAAAACGGATGCGCTGAGTGACGGACATGAACGGAGATTGGGGAGCGATTCGGTCGTAGATGGTAAACTGCGCGGCCGGCTTTGGCGCCGGACCGCTCTTTTACCTTCGTCATCGTCCATTCTGCCTTCACGGGAGCTTTAACCATGCAGAAACCCGCCGTCACCGTCATGGTCAAAGCCGCCCGCCTCGCCGGCAATGTGCTGTTGCGCGGTATCAACAAGCTCGATGCACTCAACGTGGTGCAGAAAGGCCGCATGGACTACGCCAGCGAAGTCGATGCCGATGCCGAAAAGGTCATCGTCAAGGAACTCAAGCGCGGCTACCCCGAGTACGCCGTGTTCGGCGAAGAAGGCGGCGTGCAGGGTGGCAAGAGTGGCCGCTACACCTGGGTGATCGACCCGCTCGACGGCACTAGCAATTACCTGCGCGGCTTTCCGCATTACTGCGTGTCGATTGCGCTGGTGGAAAATGGCGAACCCACCGACGCGGTGATCTTCGACCCGCTGCGCAATGAGCTGTTCACTGCCAGCCGTGGCGCCGGCGCGGTGCTCAACGACCGCCGCATCCGCATCGCCGAGCGCAAGGATCTGGAAGGCGCCATGGTCCACACCGGCTTCCCGCCGCGCGAGCGTGCGCGCGCCAGTGCGCAGCTCAAGTGCGTGGATGCGTTGCTGGTGCAGGCCGAAGACGTGCGCCGCACCGGTTCGGCGGCGCTGGACCTGGCCTATGTGGCCTGCGGCCGTGCCGATGCCTATTTCGAAGCCGGCGTCAAAGCCTGGGACATCGCCGCCGGCGTGTTGCTGGTGCGCGAAGCCGGTGGCCGGGTCTGCGACTACAAGGGCGCCACCCCGCCGCGCATGGACAACATGGGCCCGGAAACCCAGCAGATCGTCGCTGGCAACATCAAGATCAGCGACGCGCTGCAGAAGGTCATCGTCAACACCGGCTACGCCCGCGAGTTCGACGCCAAGTTCTGATCGGTGCCGCTTTGGTTGCGGTAGGAGCGCGCCTGCGCGCGATGGAGCTTTCCACGGGAATACCCATCGTGACCGAGGTCGCTCCTACGACGTAGACCGCACAACGTAGAAGGCCGGGATCGCTCCCGGCCTTCTAGCGTTACAGCGTCAGCTCAAGACTCAGGCGATCGCGGCGTGGTAGCGGCGCTCGACTTCGTCCCAGTTGACCGCGTTGTAGAACGCGCCGATGTATTCCGGGCGACGGTTCTGATACTTCAGGTAGTACGCGTGTTCCCACACGTCCAGGCCCAGGATCGGGGTGTTGCCCTCGAACAACGGGCTGTCCTGGTTGGCGGTGCTTTCCACCACCAGCTTCTTGTCCGGGGTCACGCTCAACCAGGCCCAGCCCGAGCCGAAACGGCTTACAGCGGCCTTGGTAAAGGCTTCCTTGAACTTCTCGAAGCCACCGATGTCCTTGTCGATCGCCTTGGCGACCTCGCCCTTGGGCTCGCCGCCACCGTTGGGCGAGAGCACGGTCCAGAACAGCGAGTGGTTGGCGTGGCCGCCACCGTTGTTGCGCACCGGGCCCTGCAGGTTTTCCGGCAGGCTCTTCAGCTTGGACACCAGTTCGTCGATCGGCAGGTCCGCATACTCGGTCCCTTCCAGCGCCGCATTGACGTTGTTGATGTAGGTCTGGTGATGCTTGGTGTGATGGATTTCCATCGTCTGCGCATCGATGTTCGGTTCCAGCGCGTCGTAGGCATAAGGCAACTGCGGAAGGGTGTAAGCCATGCGTGTCTCCTGGACTTGCCGCCCGGCGAAGGCCGGGCGTTGCGGGGTAGATGGTAAGGACGGCGGCGGCGCTTACCAAGGGTGCTGGCAGGGAAACTTCATCCCATCGCGTGCCGCGCGGTGTTCGCTGCACACCTTGCACCATGCCCCGGTTACTTGCGCGTGAACCGTATGGGTGCCCGGCCGCGTTCAAAGTCGACACAGTCGCGCGGCGGCATACTTGCTCTGCCGCACACATTCCCGCTTTACGGATCATCCTCATGCGCAAACCCGCTTTGCTGATCGTCGCCATCGTGCTGCTCGTTGCCGGCTTGTGGGGCATGCGCACGCTGCAGACGCCCAAGCCGCAGTTTGCCCCGCAACTCAGCGCCCCCATCGCCACCGCAGCGGTCGCACGCCAGGTGCCGCGCTTGCCCGCCTTCCTGCCCACCGAAGCGATGGGCACCATCGTGCTGATCCAGCGTGGCGGTCCGTTTCCGTATCCACAGGACGGCGCGGTGTTCGGCAACCGCGAACATCGCCTGCCGCAGCGCCCGCGCGGCTATTACCGTGAGTACACCGTCGATACGCCTGGCAGCGCCGACCGTGGTGCGCGCCGCATCGTCACCGGAGGCACGCCACCGCAGGCCTGGTACTACAGCGACGACCATTACCAGAGCTTCAAGGCGTTCCAGGGCCCGACGCCGGAGCAGGCACCATGAGCGCAGGCGATTTCGCGCTGAACCTGTCCGACCCGCAGCAGTCGGGCGTGTATCAGGCCGACACCGACGACCTGGACACCATGGCCGCACTGGCCCGCGATGCGGGTCTGCGCATCCTGCGCGTGGACCTGGCCACCTGCAGCGACAAGCGCATGCTGCTGATGCGCCTGGCAACCCAGCTGGATTTTCCCGCCAGCTTCGGCCGCAACTGGGATGCGCTGAGCGATGCCTTGCAGGACCTGGCATGGCTGCCGTCGCCACGCGGGTATGCGCTGTTGATCGACGGTGCGGACGCGCTGGCAAATGCCGCACCGAACGACCGCGATACGTTGCTGGATATCCTCGATGAAGCCGCCACGCGCTGGGCGGCGCGTGCACTGACCTTTACGGCGTTCGTCGCTCCGGCCAGCGCCTGCGGGTAGGCGCCTCACCCGGGCACGCGCGCTGATGACACCTAAGAATCACGGGACACCACAACGGCCGATCAGCGGCGTCTCAGGCCGATCGCATTCGTCGCCCATGACGCGCCCCATGACGCGCCACGCCGATCCCCGAACACGTGGGTCGGTACCGGCACGTCATGCGCGCCGGCACGCCGGCACGCCGGTCAACTATCCAGCTCGCTCCAGCGCGCGTAGGCCGCGTCCAGCTGCGCCTGCGCCTGGCTCAGTGCGTCGGTATGCGCGGTCATCGCCGCACTGTCGCGCTGATAGAAAGCCGGGTCGTTCATCGCCTCGGTCAGCGCGGCGACCTGCTGCTCCAGCGTCTCGATCAGGGCCGGCAACTGCTCCAGCTCGCGCGTTTCCTTGTAGCCCAGCTTGCGCCTGGGTGCGGCATCCACCGGCGCCGCCGCAACCGGCGTGGCTGGCGCCGCGGTAGCAGACGCCTTGGCGACCGCCATCGCACTGGTCGCCGGCGTGCGCCGCTGCCGCAGCGAATCGCTGTAGCCACCGATGTAATCGCCGATCAGGCCATCGCCTTCCATCACCAGCGTGGAGGTCACCACGTTGTCGAGGAAGTCACGGTCATGGCTGACCAGCAGCAAGGTGCCGCTGTAGTCGCCGAGCAATTCTTCCAGCAATTCGAGCGTTTCCACGTCCAGATCGTTGGTCGGTTCGTCCATCACCAGCAGGTTGGACGGCTGTGCGAACAGCCGCGCCAGCAGCAGGCGATTACGCTCGCCGCCGGACAGCCGCGTGATCGGCGCGCGTGCGCGTTCGGGGGTGAACAAAAAATCCTGCAGATAGGCATGCACATGCTTGCGCTTGCCGTTGATTTCCAGGAAATCGCGGCCCTCGGCCACGTTCTCGATCGCGCTCCAGTCTTCGCGCAGCGTCGAGCGGTATTGGTCGAAATAGGCGATCTGCAGGTTGGTACCGATGCGGATCTCGCCTTCCTGCGCCTGCAGATCGCCCAGCAACAGCTTGAGCAAGGTGGTCTTGCCGCTGCCGTTGGGGCCGATCAGGCCGATGCGGTCGCCGCGCTGGATGATGGTGGAAAAATCCTTGACCATGGTGCGCGCACCGAAAGCGAAGCCGACCTCCTTGGCCTCGATCACCTTCTTGCCGGACGACTCGCCCTGCGAGACTTCCATGCGCACATTGCCGGTGAGATCGCGGCGCTGCACGCGCTCGTTGCGCATCGATTCCAGGCGTCGCACACGACCTTCGTCGCGGGTGCGACGCGCCTTGATGCCCTGGCGGATCCAGATCTCTTCCTGCGCCAGCAACTTGTCGAAGCGCGCATTTTCCTGCGCCTGTGCGTTGAGCCGCTCTTCGCGGCGCCGCTCGTAATTGGCCCAGTCACCCGGCCAGCTGGTGACCTGGCCGCGATCGATTTCGACGATGCGGGTGGCCAGCGCTCGCAGGAAGCGGCGGTCGTGGGTGACGAACAGCACGCTGCCGCTCCAGCCCTTCAGGAAGGTTTCCAGCCAATCGATGGCTTCGATATCCAGATGGTTGGTCGGCTCGTCCAGCAGCAGCACATCCGGCGAAGACACCAGCGAGCGCGCCAGCAGCACGCGCCGCTTCATGCCGCCGGACAGCCGCGCGAACTCCGCATCGCCATCCAGTTCCAGCTTGGTCAGCGTCTCGGTGACGCGCTGGTCCAGCGCCCAGCCGTCGGCTGCATCGATCTTGGCCTGCACCTTGCCGAAGGCGTCGGCGTCGAAGACCTCGGCATGGCTGAGCTGGTGGAATTCGGCCAGCCAATGCCCCAGCTCGCCCAGTCCGTCGGCCACCACGTCGAACACGCTGCCGCCGGTGCCCTGCGGCACCTCCTGCTCCAGCCGCGCGATGCGTACACCCTGCTGCACGCGCACTTCACCGTCGTCGGGCTTGAGCTCGCCGGCGATCAGTTTCATCAAGGTCGATTTGCCGGCGCCGTTGCGGCCGATCAGGGCGATACGCTCGCCCGGCTCGATCGTGAGGTCGGTTTTTTCCAGCAACAAGGGGCCGCCGACGCTGTAGTCGACGCTTTGCAGAGTGATTAAAGGCATGCCGCGATTGTACGGGAATCGGGAATGGTGAATCGGGAATGGAAAGCGCCCTCGCCTTTGCGATTCCCGATTCCCGATTCCCGATTCCCGCTAAAATGCGCCATGAACGAATTCTCCGCGCTGCCGCTGTCGCCGGCCCTGGCCCCCGGCATCGACGCCCTTGGCTACACCGTACTTACTCCCATCCAGGCGCAGAGCCTGCCGCCGATCCTGCAGGGGCTGGACGTCATTGCCCAGGCGCCGACCGGCAGCGGCAAGACCGCCGCCTTCGGGCTGGGCCTGCTGCAGAAGCTCGACCCGGCATTGACCCGCGCGCAGGCGCTGGTGCTCTGCCCCACCCGCGAGCTGGCCGACCAGGTCGGCAAGCAACTGCGCAAGCTCGCCACCGGCATCCCCAACATGAAGCTGGTGGTGCTTACCGGCGGCATGCCGCTCGGCCCGCAGCTGGCCTCGCTGGAAGCGCACGACCCGCAGGTGGTGGTCGGTACGCCCGGACGCATCCAGGAATTGGCTCGTAAACGCGCCCTGCACCTGGGCGGCGTGCGCACGCTGGTGCTGGACGAAGCCGACCGCATGCTCGACATGGGATTTGAAGAACCCATCCGCGAGATCGCCAGCCGCTGCGACAAGCATCGCCAGAGCCTGCTGTTTTCGGCCACCTTCCCGGACAGCATCCGCACGCTGGCGCGCGAGATCCTGAAGGACCCGGTCGAAATCACCGTGGAAGGCGCCGACAACGCGCCTGAAATCGACCAGCAATTCTTCGAAGTCGACCCGACCTATCGGCAAAAGGCGGTCGCCGGCCTGTTGCTGCGCTTCAATCCCGAATCCAGCGTGGTGTTCTGCAATACCCGCAAGGAAGTGGATGAGGTGGCCGGCTCGCTGCAGGAGTTCGGCTTCTCCGCGCTCGCACTGCATGGCGACATGGAACAGCGCGACCGCGACGAAGTGCTGGTGCGCTTCGTCAACCGCAGCTGCAATGTACTGGTGGCCAGCGACGTGGCCGCGCGCGGGCTGGACGTGGAAGACCTGTCGGCAGTGGTCAACTACGAGCTGCCTACCGACACCGAAACCTATCGGCATCGCATCGGCCGTACCGCGCGTGCCGGCAAGCACGGCCTGGCGCTGAGCCTGGTGGCGCCGCGTGAAGCGGCGCGCGCCCAGGCGCTGGAGACCGAACAGGGCCAGCCGTTGAAATGGTCGCGCGCGCCGTTGGCCACTGCGCGCCCGGCACAGTTGCCGCAGGCGGCGATGACCACATTGCGCATCGATGGCGGCAAGACCGACAAACTGCGCGCCGGCGATATCCTGGGCGCGCTCACCGGTGAAGCCGGCCTGTCGGGCGCGGCGATCGGCAAGATTGCGATCTACCCCACCCGCTCCTATGTCGCGATTGCGCGCGCGCAGGTCGCCAAGGCGCTGGCGCACCTGCATGCGGGCAAGATCAAGGGACGCCGTTTCCGGGTCAGCAAGCTCTGAGCAGACAGCGCCCGGTACGATACCGGCCGCGGGCATGGCAATGATGGCGTCGCGCGAATGCACACACGCGTGCATCCGCCGGCCATTGCCTCATGCATTCAAGACGACAGGGGCGCGCCCATGGGCGCATCGCAGCGGACCAACCGGACACGCAGAGGCCGCACATGAGCGGCGCATTCCGGCTCTTCCACCCGCAGGCGAACGCGTGTTCGGCCTGCGCGTCCAGCGCAGCGGTCTGCACGTGGTTCAAGCAGCAGCTGCGCGCGTCCAGGAGCGGCACACCGCGGACGAACGGCGCTCAATACGACAAGGTCGCCAGCAGCGGCACGTCATCGGCCCACTTCGCGCGGCCCTGCAGCGCGGTCAGCTCGACCAACACCGCAGCGCCAACGATTTCCAGCTCCAGCCGTGCGGCCAGGCCGAGCGCCGCGCGCAACGTCCCGCCGGTGGCCAGCACATCGTCGACGATCAGCACACGCGCGCCGCGCGGCAACGCGTCCTCATGCATCTCGATACGGTCGGTGCCGTACTCCAGCGCGTATTCCTGGACCAAGGTACGTCCAGGCAGCTTGCCCGGCTTGCGCACCGGTACGAAGCCGGTCCGCAGTTCGCGCGCCAGCGCCGCACCCAGGATGAAGCCGCGCGCCTCGATGCCCAGCACCGCATCCAGCGGCGTGGTCCGCCAGGGCTGTGCCATTTCGTCCAGCGCCGACGCAAAATCGGGGCCATCGGACAGCAGCGGCGTGATGTCCTTGAAGACGATGCCCGGCTTGGGGAAATCGGCGATATCGCGGATCCGCTCCGACCAGTGGTTGGGGCCGGATGGATGGGTGCCGGCGCAGCGGCTGCAATCTGTCATGGTGGTGGCGGCAATGTGGCCAGTGGGGTGCGGCATATTCTAGGCTGCGCGCGGCCTTGACGCTGCGTTTACGGCATACGTGCGTCTGAGCCGGTCAGGAACTGCACGACAGCATCGAACATCCGGCACGGTCGCGCGCCCAGTCCGGGCGTCGCGCGGCAAACGCCTCGCGGCCCGGCTGGTCGTCATACGGCCGCCGCATCACCTCCAGCAGTGCCTGCACACCGGACGCATCGCCCTGCTCGGCCTTGTCGATCGCCTGCTGCGCCAGATAGTTGCGCAGTACGTAGCGCGGGTTGGCCAAGCGCATGCGGGTGCGCCGTTGCTCGGGCGGCAGCGTGTCCTGCTTCAGGCGCGCGGCATAGCGCTGCAACCACGCGTGTAGCTGCGGCGCATCGGCCAGGCGCTTGTCTTCGTCGTAGAAGGCGTCACGCAGCAGGTCCGGATCCGGTCGCTCGGCGGAAAAGTCGATCAGCGCGCGGAAGGTCAGGGTCATGTCCATTTCCGACTCGCGCATCAGCGCGCGCAGTGCATCGATCAACTGCAGGTCTTCGTCGCGGCACTCCGCCAAGCCCAGCTTGGCGGCGGTATCGGTGCGATCGCAGGCCAGATAGGTGTCGCGGAACCGGTCCAGCCCCTGCTGCAGCGGCGCGGCGTCGGCGAACAGTGGCGCCAGCGCCTGCGCCAGGCGGCCAAGATTCCAGTAGGCCACCTGCGGCTGGGTGCCGAAGCGGTAACGCCGGCCCTGCGCGTCGGTGGTGTTGGGCGTCCAGTCCGGGTCGTAATCGTCCACCCACCCATACGGGCCGTAATCGATGGTCAACCCCAGGATCGACATGTTGTCGGTATTCATCACCCCATGCACAAACCCCACCCGCATCCAGTGCGCCACCATCACCGCCGTGCGTTCGCAGACCTGTGCAAACCAGTCGGCGTACAGGGCCTCGCCGGTACCGGAAAGCTGCGAAAAATCGCGGGTGATGGTGAACTCCACCCACTGCCGCAACAGCGCGATGTCGCCCCGCGCACTCGGCAATTCGAAATTACCGAAGCGGATGAACGACGGCGCCACGCGGCAGACAATCGCGCCCGGCTCGCGCTGCGGTCGGCCGTCGTAGAATATGTCGCGCACCACCGCATCGCCCGTGGTCACCAGGCTCAGTGCGCGCGTGGTCGGCACCCCCAGGTGGTGCATGGCCTCGCTGCACAGGAATTCGCGGATCGACGAGCGCAGCACGGCGCGGCCGTCGGCACCGCGCGAATACGGGGTCGGGCCGGCACCCTTGAGTTGCAGTTCATAGCGCCCCCCGTCCACGCCGATCGCCTCGCCCAGCGAAATCGCCCGGCCGTCGCCCAGCTGCCCGGCCCAGTGTCCGAACTGGTGCCCGCCGTAGTTGACCGCCCACGGCTGCATGCCCGGATACAGCGCATTGCCACCAAAGACCTCGGCAAAGCGCGCACTGGCGAGCTCGGCCCCGTCCATTCCCAGCAGCTGCGCCACGTCCGGCGAATAGGCGACCAGGCGCGGGGCGGCGACCGGGGTGGGCAGGACCGACGACCAGGCCGCGCTCACCTCGCGACGGCGCACGCCCTCTTCCGGGTCACCGGGCAACTGCTGGCGCAAGCGGTTATCAAAGTGCAATCGTGTCATGGCGCCAAGCCTAGGCCACCGAGGGTGAACTCGGCATGGGCCGCGCCGCATCCGGCGCCGCGCGCGCACCGTATCTTCACTTCGCATTCCGATACCAAGCGAGCTCTTCGTGCACATGCCAGCGACGCCTGATCGCCGCTAATACGCCTTCACCGTTGCCTGCCCGGGCGATATGCGGCGCCGCCGCACCGTCATGGCACAGCATCCACGCATGCCGCGATACCCGCTTGCCCCCTCTCCTGACTGATCATCGACATCGCCCATGACTGTTCGCCCCTCCCGCTGGATCCGCCCCGCCCTGTTACTGCTCGGCTCGCTGACGATGACCGCCTGCAGCAGTGTGTTCTTCGGCGGCATCAACGCCGCCTCCAGCCGTGACGGCGTCATCGAGCATCACGATCAGGCCTTCGATCCGGCACACGGCCTGGCGCTGGACGTCTATCAGCCGCGCGGCGTTGTCGACGCACCGGTGGTGGTGTTCTTCTACGGCGGAACCTGGAAACGCGGCAAGCGCGCGAACTACCGCTGGATGGGCCGCGCCCTGGCGCGTCAGGGCGTGGTGGCCATGGTCGCCGACTACCGCAAGTACCCGCAGGTGGGCCTGCAAGGCTTCATGACGGATGCGGCCAGCGCCACCGCGTGGGGCCTGCAGCATGCGCATGACTATGGCGGCGACCCCAAGCGGCTGGCGGTCATGGGGCATTCGGCCGGTGCGCATATCGCGGGCCTGCTGGCCACCGATCGCAGCTGGCTGCAGGCGCAAGGCGTGCGGCCGCAGCAGCTGTGCGGCTTCGTCGGTTTGGCCGGCCCCTACGATTTCCTCCCCATGACCGACCCCGAACTGGTCGAGATCTTCGGTACCTCGCCCACCGAGCAGGCCAGGTCGCAGCCGGTCCTGTTCGTCGACGGCGATGAGCCGCCCATGCTGCTGCTGCATGGCGACGCCGACCACGTCGTCGAGCCACAGAACAGCCTCTCGCTGGCGTCGGCCATGCGCCGCAAGGGCGAAGACGTGCAGGTCAAGCAGTATCCGCATGTCGGTCATATGGGCCTGGTACTGGCCTTCCGCAAACCGCTGACCGGCTCGCCGGAGCTGCGCGACACCCTGCAGTTCCTGCGGCAGTGCAAGGCGCCCTGAGCCGGACGCAGCCTGCCGGAGAAGGACGGCCGGGCACCTCGACGGTCACGAGCAATGAGACCGCCGGCGTCGCGTTCATCGCCACGCCGGCACACCACCATCAGGCGTTGCGGCTGCGCCCCATCAGCTCGTAAGGGCCTCCCTTCTTGAGCGCTGCCTGATACGCGGGGCGCGCTTCAATCCGCTGCAGGAACGCGGCCAGGCGCGGGTAATGCTCCAGCCCGCCACCGCGCGCCGCCGCGGCCTGGAGCGGGAAACTCATCTGGATGTCGGCAGCGGTGAAGCGCTCCCCCGCGAACCAGGCGTTGGCCTGCAGCGACTGCTCCATCCAGTCCATGTGCAGTTTGACCTGCGGGCCGACAAAGCCCGACATCGCCTTGTCCACGATCGCACGCGCGACGGGTTTGGCGAAGAACGGCATCGGCGCGCTGCGAATCCGGCCGAAGATCAGCGTCATCAGCAACGGCGGCATGGCCGAGCCTTCGGCGTAGTGCATCCAGTAACGGAACTGCTGCCGCTCGGGTGAGTCGATCGGCCGCGGCGGCGGCGACAACGCGCATTCGGTGTCGTAGCGCTCGGTCAGATAGTCCAGGATCGCACCGGATTCAGCGATGGTCAGCTCGCCGTCCACGATCACCGGCGATTTGCCCAGCGGGTGGATCGCGCGCAGCGCCGCCGGTGCCAGCATGGTCTTGGGGTCGCGCTCGTGCCGCACGATCTGGTACGGCAGCGCCAGTTCTTCCAGCAACCACAGCACACGCTGCGACCGGGAATTGTTGAGATGGTGAACGGTGATCATGAAGGCGTCCGCAGGCGGAAAGCCCCATCGTAACCAGCGCCGCGTCGTTGCCGCGCGCAAAGCCCGTGGATCTGTTCACTGCCAGCGGTTGGCGCGCATATCGTCCAGCTGGATGGATGCAACGCGGCAGGGTGCAGACAGCGATGCACGCCGTCGGCCCACCTGTCGACAGGGATAACGAGGTCGACCAAGGACAGCCTGCCACCCATCACCTGGTGCTGATTGCCCATAGGACACCGGCAGCTGCCAAGGACAGGACAGGCCGCCACGGACCTGTTCGGCCTGGCCGACGCATGGCCAATAAAAAACGCCGGTCGCTTGCGCGACCGGCGTTCTTGGCAACCTTACGGTTGCAGACGGATTAGACCGCCTGCACCTGGTCAGCCTGCATGCCCTTCTGGCCCTGCACGGCCACGAAGGTGACCTTCTGGCCTTCCTGCAGCGACTTGAAGCCGGTGCCCTGGATGGCACGGAAGTGCACGAACAGGTCCGGGCCGCTTTCCGGGGTGATGAAGCCGAAGCCCTTGGCATCGTTGAACCACTTCACGGTACCGCTCTGACGATCTGACATTTACAAACTCCTGAACTATAGATGGATAAATCGCAGCGTCCGAAAAGCCGGAGCTGAGACTGAGTTGCAGGCGTTGGTAAAGCGGAACGATGAAGCGAGATCTGTAACGATCCGGCTGCACCAGGCCACGATTCACGGTGACCCTTGCAAACACAGTGCGTGCACAGTACTCGTGTTTTCGGCAAAAAGCGACACCTGGCGTCAAATCTTTTGCAGTCAGGCCAAATCCCACCATCTGTCAGGCACTTTCCCATCCACACTCTACCGATGAAGACACCCCGAGCCCCCCTCCGCGCGCAGATCTGGGTCGACGCCGACGCCTGCCCTGCGGTGATCCGCGACATCCTGTTCCGCGCTGCCGCACGCACCGGCGTCGCGGTCACCCTGGTCGCCAACCATTACCTGAGCACGCCCATCCTGCCCCAGGTCCGCGCCCTGCAGGTTCCGGGCGGGCCGGATGCGGCCGACGATGCCATCGCCGAGCGGGTCGCTGACGGCGACCTGGTGGTCACCCAGGACATCCCGTTGGCGGCACGCGCACTGGAAGCCGGCGCGACGGCAGTGGGCCTGCGCGGCGAGGCGTTCACCAGCAACACGATCAAGGAGCGCCTGTCGGTGCGTGGCTTCATGGAGGAGCTGCGCGGCGCCGGCATTGCGACCGGCGGGCCGCCGGCGTTGCATGCGCGCGATCGGCAGGCGTTTGCCGCGCAGCTGGATCGCTGGCTGGCCGCGCAACCGCGCAGCCCGGCGTAACGCGCCACGTCCGGGGTGGGCGCGTATCATGGGCGCCCTTTGCAATCGGCATCCTGATGGCCCTCACTGCCACCGTCCGCAGGGCGGAACTTCAGATCAGCGACATGGACCGCGGCTACTACGCCAACCATTCGCTGACCCTGGCCCAGCATCCTTCCGAAACCGACGAGCGCCTGATGGTGCGTTTGCTGGCATTTGCCCTGTTCGCCGACGACCGGCTGGAATTCGGCCGCGGCCTCAGCAACGACGACGAACCGGACCTGTGGCGACGCGACTACACCGGCGACCCGGACCTGTGGATCGACCTCGGCCAGCCCGACGAAAGCCGCGTGCGCAAGGCCTGCAACCGCTCGCGCGAGGTGGTGGTAATCGGCTACGGCGGCCAGGCCACCGAAACCTGGTGGAAGAAACATGCCAACGCCATGGGCCGGCATCGCAATCTGCGCGTGATCGAGCTCGACGCGCAGTCCACCGAGGCCCTGGGCGCGCTGATCCAGCGCGGCATGCGCTTTGACGTGATCATCCAGGACGGCGAGGTGCAGATGCTGGCCGACCACGGCAGCGTCACCCTGACCCCGATGGTGCGGCAAGCCCCGGCCGAATGAGCATGCGGTGCGACGTGCTGGTCATCGGCGCCGGCGCGGCCGGGCTGATGAGCGCTTTCACTGCCGGCCGGCGCGGCCGCCAGGTGCTGGTGATCGACCATGCCAACAAGGTCGGCAAGAAGATCCTGATGTCCGGCGGCGGGCGCTGCAATTTCACCAACACCGGTACGACGCCCGGCAATTTCATTTCGGCCAATCGGCACTTCTGCAAATCCGCGCTGGCGCGCTACCGCCCGGCGGATTTCGTGGACATGGTCGAACGCCATGGCATTGCCTATCACGAGAAAGAGCTGGGGCAGTTGTTCTGCGACATTTCCTCCAAGCAGATCGTGCGCATGCTGCTGGATGAGTGCGAGGCGGCCGGCGTGCAGATCCGCACACAGTGCGAGGTGCTGACGGTCCAGCGCGGCAGCGACGGCTTCGAGATGCAGACCAGCCAGGGACGCGTGCAGGCGCAATCGTTGATCGTGGCCACCGGCGGGCTGTCGATCCCCAGCATGGGCGCCAGCGGATTCGGCTATGCGCTGGCCCAGCAGTTCGGCCACACGCTGCTGCCGACACGGGCCGGGCTGGTGCCGCTGACCCTGAGCGGCAAGCACCAGGAACGCCTGCACGACCTGTCCGGGCTGGCGTTGCCGGTGGAGGCGCATTGCAACGGGGCCAGCTTCCGCAACTTCATGCTGCTGACCCATCGCGGCGTGAGCGGGCCGGCGATCCTGCAGATCTCGTCCTATTGGCAGCCGGGCGACGAGCTGCGCCTGGACCTGCTGCCAGGCCATGACGCCGGCGCCTGGCTGCGCGAGCAGAAGCAACAGCGCGGCGCGACCGAATTGCGCAACGTGCTGGCAGAGGTGTTGCCGAAACGGTTCGCGCAGCGCCTGTGCGAGGTGTGGTTGCCGGACAGGCCGGTCCGTCAGCTGGATCCGCCGCAGCTGCAGAGCGCTGCCGACCTGCTCGGCGCCTTCCCGCTGATCGCCAGCGGAACCGAAGGCTACCGGACCGCTGAAGTAACGCTCGGCGGGGTCGATACCCACCAGGTCTCCAGCAGCACGATGGAGTCGCGACTGGTGCCCGGCCTGTACTTCGTTGGTGAAGTCCTGGACGTCACCGGCTGGCTGGGCGGCTACAACTTCCAGTGGGCATGGGCGTCCGGCCATGCCGCCGGCAGCGTCGCATAGGGCGACCGGCACGTTGTGGCAGTGGTGACCGATCGGGTGGTCGGTGACACGCACGCCGTTGCGGAGCAATGCAGCGATCAGCCACGCAGTGCGGTGCGCTGGCCTTTGGAAGGGACACTGGCACGCGCAATCAGTGCACTACGTCTCACACTAGATGCGGCATGCTCCACATACATGGACGTGCCAGACCCCTTCGTGTATTAAAGCCCGTCTCCAGGGAGCCGCGCATGCAAAAAGGCAAAGATCTCACCCTCCGCCTGATGATCGTCGATGACAGCGTGGAGAGCGCCGAGACCATCGTCACCGCATTGCGCAATGGCGGCATTGCAGTGCGCCCGTCGCGACCGCAAACCCAGGAGGAACTGGCCAGCATGCTGTCGGGCCAGATCGATCTGGCGCTGCAGGGGCAGGCGCAACAGGTGCCCATGAGCGCGCTGCAGGCGCAGATCGCCGGCAGCGGCAAGGACATCCCGATTATCCTGCTGGCCGATCGGATCGAAGAGAACGCCCTGGTCGAGGCCGCTTCGCACGGCGTTCGCGCGATTGCGCTACGCCATCGTCCCGAACACCTGCTGGCGTTGGTGCGCGCGGAGTGGGACGACCTGCAGGCACGCCGCGGGCTGCGCCGCATCGAGGCGCAAATGCGCGAAACCGAGCGCCGTTGCGATGCGTTGATCGCCTCCTCGCGCGACCCCATCGCCTACGTGCACGAAGGCATGCATATCCGCGCCAACGAGGCGTATCTGGAAATGTTCGGCTTCGAGTCGTTCGAGGATGTCGAAGGCGTCTCGCTGCTGGACATGATCGCCGCGCAGTACGTGGACGACTTCAAGCAGTTGCTCAAGGCGATGGCCAAGGGCGAACCGCCGCCGGCGCAGTACAAGGTGGACGCACGCCGGCTGGAAGGCGACACCTTCCCGGCGACGATGGAATTCGCCACCGCCACCTATGAAGGCGAGCCGTGCATCCAGGTGGTGTTTCGGCGCCGCGAGGAGTTCGATCCGGAACTGGCACGCGAGGTCGAGGACCTGCGCCAGCGCGATCAGGTCACCGGCCTGCTCAACCGCCCCACCTTCATGGTGGCGCTGGAACAGGCCGTGGCACAGGCCGGTCGTAGCGAAGGCCAGTCCGGCTTCCTGTTGATCGAGCCGGATCATTACGCGCGCATCCTGCCGGAGATCGGCCTGGATTCGGCCGACGCCTTGATCGCCGCCATGGCCGCGCACGTGGCCGGCGTGGTGGATGACAGCGTGGTGGCCGCACGTTTCGGCGAGCACAGTTTTGCCCTGCTGATGGACGGCAACTACGCCCGCACCCACGCCGTTGCCGAAGCCGTGCGCGATGCGTTTGCGCAGCATGTCTTCAGCGTGGGCTCGCGCTCGGCCACGGTCACGGTCAGCATCGGCGGCGTGCAGATCGGCGAAAAGATCGCCAGCATCGGCCAGGTACTCAATCGCGGCACCGAGGCCGTTCGCACCACGGCCGAGCTCGGTGGAAATGCGGCAAGCATCTACGACCCGGCCGCCTCCGACCGCGCCGAGGAAGAACGCATCGAACGCTGGGTCGAGCAGCTGCGCGAGGCGCTGGTGGGCGATGGCTTCCTGCTGCATTACCAGCCGGTGCTCAACCTGCAGGGCGAGCCGCTGGAGCTGTATCAGGCCTTCCTGCGGCTGGAGCGCAATGGCGAGATGATGTCGCCGAACGCCTTCATGGCGATCGCCGAAGAGCACGACCTGATCACCGAAATCGATCGCTGGGTGGTCGCGCGTGCGATCCGGCAACTGGGCGAACGGCAACGCGCCGGGCACAAGACGCATCTGCTGGTCCGGATCGGGCCGAACTCGTTCTCGGACCCGCAGATGGTCGACATCATTCGCGAACAGCTGGCGGTCTATGGCGTGCCCGGCGAGCGGCTGTGGCTGCAGACCCCTGAATCGAAGGTGTTCACCCATCTGCGCAATGCCCAGCAGTTTCTGGCGGCGGTGTCGGCCATGGGCTGCAAGGTCGGGCTGGAGCAGTTCGGCTCGGGCCTGGATTTGTTCCAGCTGCTGGCGCACTTCCAGCCGGCCTTCCTCAAGCTGGATCGCGGCATCACCAGCGATGTCGCCTCGGC
>NZ_JSZE01000219.1 GCF_000802365.1 Xanthomonas cannabis pv. cannabis | reverse complement strand
ATCCAGGTGCTCGGCAGCGCGGCAAGCCAACCGGCGGTGCGTCAGTGGGCGCCAGTGATGCTTAGCCACTGACCCGCAGCAGCGAATTGGCCGACTGCGCGTTGTCGTCGCCGTTCTTGATGATCTTGACCTGCATTTCGAACTGTCGCTGCAACTGGATCATCTCCACCAGCGCGCCGGCGGCGTCCACGTTGCTGCCCTCCAGCATGCCGCTGTTGATGGTCTTGCCGGTGGCCACCGCAAACGCCTGCGCCGGGTCGGTGCTGGTGTTACGCATCAGCCCGTCCGGGCGCCGCGTCAAACGGTCGGCGGGGGCATCGACCACCTTCATCTTGCCGACGATGGCCATGGTCTGCGGGCCTTCGCCCTGCGGAATGATCGAGATGCTGCCGTCGCTGCCGATCTCCATCGCCTGGTGCGGCGGGACCGTCATCGGGTTGCCGCCCTCATCCAGCACCGCATGCCCATTGGCGGTGACCAGCTGGCCATTGGCGGTGAGTGCCAGCTCGCCGTTGCGGGTGTAGGCCTCGCTGCCGTCGGGCGACTGCACCGCCAGCCAGCGGTCCTGCTGCAGCGACACGTCCAGCGGGTTGCCGGTGACTTTCTGGTGGCCCTGGCTGCGGTCGAAGCCCTGGTCCACATGCAGCGCGTCGATCCGCGACGGATAGCCCTTGCCCTGGATCTTGAACGCCTCGGTATTGGCCAACGCAGCCTTGAACCCCACCGTATCGACGTTGGCGAGATTGTGCGACACGGTGCCCTGCGCCTGCAGGGAGGCGCGGGCACCGGTCATCGCAACGTAGAGAGCTTTGTCCATGAGGCACCAGGATTGGGGAATGGAGAGTCGGGAATCGGGAATCGCAAAGGCGGGATT
>NZ_JSZE01000218.1 GCF_000802365.1 Xanthomonas cannabis pv. cannabis | reverse complement strand
GGCGGTGCCACGCGTGGCACCGCCTACAGCCAGGCACTGAGCGCCAGTGGCGGTACCGCGCCGTACACCTACGCGATTGCCAGTGGCGTGTTGCCGGCGGGCCTGACCCTGGCCAGCAACGGCACGCTGTCGGGTACGGCGACGGTGGAAGGCACATTCAATTTCACCGTGCAGGCGACCGATGCCAACAGCTTCACCGGCACGCAGGCATATGCGCTGACCGTGGCCGGCCCGAATCTGGTGCTGCCCGCATCCACCTTGCCGGCCGGCACGGCAGGGCAGGCGTACACCGCGGCGATCACTCCGGCCACCGGCGGTACTGCGCCCTACAGTTATGCGTTGAGCGCAGGCACCCTGCCGGCCGGTGTGGTGCTGGACACGGCCACCGGTGGACTGAGCGGCACACCCACCGTGGCGGGCACGTTCAACTTCACACTCACCGTGTCCGACAGCACGCCCAGCCCGGCCGCGCAGGCATCGCGCAGCTATGCGCTGACCATCGCGGCACCGCAGATCGTGGTCGCACCGACCACGGTGCCAGGTGCCACGCGTGGCACTGCGTACAGCCAGGCACTGAGCGCCAGTGACGGTACCGCGCCGTACACCTACGCGATTGCCAGCGGCGTGTTGCCGGCGGGCCTGACCCTGGCCAGCAACGGCACGCTGTCGGGTACGGCGACGGTGGAAGGCACGTTCAACTTCACCGTGCAGGCGACCGACGCCAACAGCTTCACCGGCACGCAGGCGTATGCGCTGACCGTAGCTGGCCCGACCCTGGTGCTGCCTGCATCCACCTTGCCTGCGGGCACGGCCGGGCAGGCGTACACCGCGGCCATCACTCCGGCCACCGGCGGTACTGCGCCCTACAGTTATGCGTTGAGCGCAGGCACCCTGCCGGCCGGTGTGGTGCTGGATGCGGCGACCGGTGGACTGAGCGGCACACCCACCGTGGCGGGCACGTTCAATTTCACCCTTACTGCCTCCGACAGCACGCCCAGCCCGGCCGCGCAGGCCTCGCGCAGCTATGCGCTGACCATCGCTGCCCCGCAAGTCGTGGTCGCACCGACCACGGTGCCCGGTGCCACGCGTGGCACCGCCTACAGC
>NZ_JSZE01000217.1 GCF_000802365.1 Xanthomonas cannabis pv. cannabis | reverse complement strand
AACCTGGACAAGGTCGGCGCCGGCACCGTGCGGCTGCTGGGCAACAGCCTGATCGGAGGCGCCACGCAGGTCAGCGCCGGTACCCTGGACGTGATTGGCAGCCTGGGCACCAGCGCATTGAATGTCGCGCTGGGCGGCACCCTGACCGGTAGCGGCAGCAACGGCAGCATTGCCAGTGGGGTGACCATCGGCGACGGCGGGCGGCTGGCATTGACCAGCGGCTCCTCGCTCAGCGTCGGCGGGCTGACGCTGGCACCGGGTGCCTTGCTGGATGTCTCGCTTGCGGCGCCGAGCCCCACGCGTCTGCTCGCGGTCAACGGCAATCTCACCCTGGACGGCACGCTCAACATCACCGATATCGGCGGCTTCGGTTCCGGCGTCTATCGATTGATCGACTACACCGGCGCGTTGACCAATAACGGCGTGCTGTTCGGAACCATTCCGGGCAGTGTCGACATCAGTCAACTCGCACTGCAGACCGCCATCGGCCAACAGATCAACCTCGTGGTCACCGCGCCAGGCAGCATCGTGCAGTTCTGGGACGGCGTGCAGAGCGTGGCCAACGGCACGGTCGATGGCGGCGCGGGTATATGGGGTGCCGCCACCAACTGGACCGGCCAGGATGGCACGGCCAACAGCACCTGGCAGGGCGACTTTGCGGTGTTCTCCGGCACGGCCGGCACGGTAGGCGTGCAGGGCACGCAAGGCGTGGGTGGGCTGCAGTTCGTGACCGACGGTTACCGCCTGAGCGATGCTGGTGGCGGTGCGCTGGACCTGACCACGCCGCTCACCGCCATCCGTGTCGACCCCGGCGCCACGGCCACGATCGACGTCGCTGTCTCCGGCGTCGGTGGCATTGAAAAACTCGACACCGGCACCCTGGTCCTGGATGCAGCCAACAGCTACACCGGTGGCACCGCGCTGGGCAGCGGCACGCTGGTGCTGGGTGATGCGCAGGCACTGGGCACTGGTGCCTTGACGGCTGCAGCCGGCACCAACCTCGATAGCAACCAGGCATTGGCGGTGGGCAATGCAGTGGTGCTGGACGGGGCGGTCAATGTGCTCGGCAGTAACGACCTGACATTGTCCGGGTCGATCAGCGGCGCGGGCAGCCTGATCAAGAATGGCACCAGCACGCTCACGCTCGATGGCGCCAACAGCTACGCCGGTGGCACGGTGTTGAATGCCGGCACGCTGGCGGTTGGCAGCAACACGGCATTGGGC
>NZ_JSZE01000216.1 GCF_000802365.1 Xanthomonas cannabis pv. cannabis | reverse complement strand
ATCGAGATGTTCTACAACCCCAACCGCCGCCACGGTTCAACTGGCGACTTGTCCCCTGTAGAGTTTGAACGGCGCTACGCGCAACGAGGGTCTTGAGTGTCTACGGAACCCTGGGCGTATCATCCTCAGCTGCCGATCGTGCGCCAGCACGCTACACAGACGCGTCAAACATCCTCCTCAGTTGCTATTGACACGCACACGCTGCACTCGCAATCTAGTCACAAGGAGCGTCGAAACTCCGTACATAGCGGTACCCACCTCCGTCAAACCGGTGGGTTTTTTGTGCCTGCATCCTGCAGGTACAAGCCGATGCAATGCCTGCGTCGGGAGGGCGGCTAATACAACACCCGCAAGGGGAATATGCCCGCCGACTATGTACGGTTTCGAACCTCCCGACATCCCGTCGCCGTTGGCGGCGGTTCTTGGGTTGTTCCAGGAGGGCGTTGCCATGTCTATCGCACCATCCATGCCGGCATTTGTGCCGGTTGATCAATCGCCAGCCTCTGCTCACCGCCTGCATTGGGATGTGGGCGAGGTGCTGCGCCGGCGCGACGCACGCGCAGCTGTTGAGCAGGCGAGCGCCCAATCCGTGCATCCGCTGAGTTGCAAGCCCGCTGTGTTGCCGCACACCTTGCGCCGCCGGCTCGCACGCAGTGCCGTGGCGCTGCAGCAGTGCGTCGCCGCACCCATCAATCTCCGCCACCCGGAGGCACCATGACACGCCGCCGCCCACCCACGGCATCTGCCAGCGCACGGCCCACCCGCACACGTGCGCGTTCCACACCGCCCAAGCGAGTGCAGTGGGTCGTTGTAGAACCCGACCGCACCAAGCTGCCACCGATGCTGCCGCCCGACCCGGAGGCCTCCCCGCAAGGCCCCGGCACGCTACGCGCACCCCGCCGCGCCCGCCGCCCGCGCCAATGCACGGTCAGCTACACCCATTACCCCGGCGCCCACGACCATGCCGGCGACCAGCACGTGCCCCACGTCCGCCTCAGCGGCCTATGGCTGGAACAACTGGGCTTTGCCATCGGCACCAAGC
>NZ_JSZE01000215.1 GCF_000802365.1 Xanthomonas cannabis pv. cannabis | reverse complement strand
GCGGCAATGGGCGCGGCGGTCCGGCCACGCGTCGCATCGTCAACGTCAGCGATGGCCAGACCGCCAGCGATGCGGTCAACAAGGGCCAGCTGGATGCATTGGCGGCCGATGTGCAAACCACCAGCGGCATGGTGAAGACCACTGGCGACGGCGTGGCCGTGGCAACCGGTGACCGCGCGACCGCCGCGGGTGCGGGCGCCACTGCCAGTGGTGCACGCAGTGTGGCCATCGCCTCCGGCAGCAGCGCGTCGGCCACCGGTGCCAGCGCGATGGGCGTGGACAGCAGCGCCAGCGGCGTGAACAGCACCGCGATGGGCCGTCAGACCAGTTCCATCGGCGAAAACGGCGTGGCACTGGGCTACAACTCCTTCGTGCGCGAGAGCGGCAGCAATGCCGTGGCATTGGGTGCCAACGCCGGCGCCAGCGGTGCCGATTCGGTGGCGTTGGGCTCGGGCTCGCGCACCTACGATGCCAACACGGTGTCGGTGGGTAGCGGCAATGGGCGCGGCGGTCCGGCCACGCGTCGCATCGTCAACGTGGGCGCCGGTGCGATTGCCGATGCCAGTACCGATGCCATCAACGGTGGCCAGCTGTTCCAGTCGTTGAGCAATGCGGCCAGCTTCCTTGGCGGCGGTGCGGCGATCGGCGCGCAGGGCGTGTTCGTCGCGCCGACCTACGTGATCCAGGGCGCCAGCTACAACAACGTGGGCGCGGCGTTGACTGCGCTGGACAGCAAGGTCACCGAACTGGATGCACGTGGTGGCAGCGCGGTTGCCGGCACCACGGCCGGCACCGCGTCGCTGCGGACCGCAACGGTGCCCGCGGTTGCCGCAACTGTCACGAGCGATGCGGCAGGCAACGTGAGCGCCTCCACGGCGACGAGCGGCGTGCAGGGCACGCCCACCGCCGCCGTGGTCGGCAGCATCACGCCGGCGGCAACGTCCACGGCAGTCGGCACTGCTGCAGTGGCCAACCACGTCACCGGTACCGCGATTGGCGGCAGCGCGTATGCGCATGGTCCCAATGACACCGCGATCGGCAGCAATGCACGCGTCAATGCCGATGGCAGCACGGCGGTGGGCGCCAATACGCAGATTGCCGCGGTGGCCACCAATGCGGTGGCGATGGGCGAGGGTGCGCAGGTCAGCGCGGCCTCCGGCACGGCGATCGGTCAGGGCGCGCGTGCCAGTGCGCAGGGCGCGGTTGCCCTGGGGCAGGGCTCGGTGGCCGATCGTGCCAACACGGTATCGGTGGGCAGCGTCGGCGGCGAGCGTCAGGTGGCCAACGTGGCGGCCGGTGTGCGCGCCACCGATGCGGTGAACAAGGGGCAGTTGGACAGCGGGGTTGCCGCAGCCAACAGCTACACCGACAGCCGCTACAGCGCGATGGCCGACAGCTTCGAAAGCTACC
>NZ_JSZE01000214.1 GCF_000802365.1 Xanthomonas cannabis pv. cannabis | reverse complement strand
GCCCTGCGCATCCATTACCGGCACGCCGGCGTTGCCGTCACTGATGTCCATCTCCGACACGAAGTTGACCGGCACCGAGCCCAGGCGCGTGTCTTCGAACCGGCAGCGCTTGGCCCTGATCGCCGTCAGCGACGGCTTGGGCGCGTCGAGCGGGGCGGCGCCAGGTGCCTTTGGCGGCCAAACCACCCCGCGTGGTGAACGGCGTGCACGCCACGCCCGCGGATGCACGCAGCGGCAGGCCTCCGCTCAGGCGCGTCCCAATGCCGGATCGCTGCGACTGGGCCGGCCGGTTTCCAGATGCCCTGCCAGCCGGCGGCGAAATGCCGCACCCGGTTGCTCCACCACCACGTCGTACCAGTGATCGCTTGCCGCCAGCGCCAGATGGATGGTCTGGCGCTGGCCACCGGCCAGCTGCAGCGAGCGTGGACGGGGGTCGCCGTGGTCCAGCGCGCGCAGTTGCAGCGTGCAGGCCTGTTGCCCGGCATTGCCGATCTCCAGCACCAGCGCATCGCCCTCCTGCCGCGCTTCCAGCCACGGCGCTGCCTGCTGCGCCGATGCGGGCCGCGCAACGCCGGCAAACTCGCGCAGGAATCCATTGGGCCCGTGCACGCGCAAGGCATACGCGCCATCGGGTGCAGCGCCCACCGGCACGTCGTCGAGCTGCGTGCCCGGCAACACGGTGTAATACCAGGGCCCGCCGCTGGCGACGCCACTGTAGACATTGAAGGCCGCCGCCGCGGTGCCGGTGTTGACGAACTGCAGCTGCAGCGCTTCGCCCGCGCGTTCGCGCGCATGCACCTGCAGGGCGTAGGGCAACGCGCGTGCCGGACGTTGCCCCGGCTCCTGGCGCGGCATGCGCGCCGTGGCCGGTGGCGCCGGCAGCGGCTTGTTGCGGACCGCAGCCATGCGCGCACGGTAGTCGTCGATGGAGGGCAAGGCGCTCAGCGCCGAATCGTCCGGCTTGCGGAAGTCGAACACGCTGGTGAGATCGCCGCTGACCGCACGACGCCATGGGCTGATATTCGGCTCGGCCACACCGAAGCGACGCTCCAGCAGGCGCAGCACCGAGGTGTGGTCGAACACCTGCGAATTGACCCAGCCGCCCCGCGTCCAAGGCGAGATCACCAACATCGGCACGCGGATGCCCAGGCCGACCGGCACACCGTGGTACGACTCGCCGCGCACATCGACATTGCTGCGCCCCATGCGTGCATCCAGCGCCGGCAGCGGTGCCGGCACATGATCGAAGAAGCCGTCGTTCTCGTCGTAGTTGATGATCAATGCGGTCTTGGCCCAGACCTCCGGATTGGAGGTCAGCGCGTCGATCAAACGCGCCACCAGCGATTCGCCGTAGGCCGGCGGTGCTTCGGGATGTTCGCAATACGCGGTGGGCGGAATGATCCACGACACCTGCGGCAGGCGATGGGCCTGCACATCGGCTGCAACGGCCGCAATCAGGTGATCGGCCTGGGTGTGGGCCGCGTTTTCTGCGGTGGACCCGGGCACGCAGGCACGTGCGCGCCGATAGCGCTCGTCGGCGCGATCGAGCCCGCGGTAGTGCGCAAAATACGCCAGCGAGTTGCAGCCGAAGTTGTCGTATTCCTGATACACGCGCCAATCGATGCCGGCGGCCTGCAGCCGCTGCGCATACGTGGTCCAGCCCATCGC
>NZ_JSZE01000213.1 GCF_000802365.1 Xanthomonas cannabis pv. cannabis | reverse complement strand
GGGCACTGAAAGGCCGGGATTGGGCATTCGGGATTCGGGATTGGACGCGCCCATGCACTGGTCCCAACCATGCGCACCGACCATCTCGACAGGCCCTTGCCCGCCCACCGTCGCGGGACCTTGAGCGGCATGGGTGCCGCGCCAGAGCTACAAGGACGTACTTGCAGCGTGTCCCGCGATGGTGGGCGGGCAAGGACCCTGCAGCCAAGCAAGATCATCCTTGATGCGGCGCAGGCTGATGCGCCAACGATCGGCGCCGGGATTGGATTATCCCGTCGCCGGGCCTGCTTATCCCGCGCCGGATAGGCTTGTAAAAAAACCCGGGTGGCGCCATCCGTGAAGGTATGACCTCGCATCCACTTGCCGCCGCCGACACCACCACCCAAGCTCGCCTGGATCGTTCCCGGGTCTTGCGTGCCTTCAATGTGAGCCTGGCCGCCGTGCTGCTGCTGGTGGCGGTGTTCACCGCCCAGGGCATGTTCGACTGGCGCGCCTGGGCGGTGGCGCCGCTGCAGGCCGACGGCCTGCTCGGCATCCTCACCGCGCCGTTGCTGCATGGCTCGCTCGCGCATCTGGGCGCCAACGCCGCCGCCTTGCTGATCCTGGGCACGCTGGCCGGCAGCGTGTATCCGCGGGCCACCGCCATGGCGCTGCCCTTGCTGTGGCTGGGCTCGGGGCTGGGCGCGTGGCTGCTGGGCGAGCCCGGCAGCCGGCATCTGGGCGCCAGCGGCGTGACCCACGGCCTGATGTTTCTGGTGTTCGTGCTGGGCCTGCTGCGCCGCGACCGCCCGGCGATCGCCACCAGCATGATCGCCTTCCTGTTCTACGGCGGCATGCTGATGACCATCCTGCCGCACGAAGCCGGCGTGTCCTGGCAATCGCATCTGGGCGGCGCGGTGGCCGGCCTGATCGCCGCGTTGCTGTTGCGCCTGCGCGACCCGCAACAGGCCAGGCCACGTTACAGCTGGGACGACGAGGACGAAGACGCCGCCTGGGAAGTGAGCAACGCCGAACGCGACGTGCTGGAACCGCCACCACCGCAACGCGTACCGGTGCTGTGGCAACGCCAGGACGACGGCTCGGAAAACGTGGTGCTGCATTTCCCGCCGCGCGAGCGCCCACCGGGCACGTAGGAGCGCGCTTGCGCGCGATGGGGCGTCATCGGGAAGGCGTCATCGCGCGCAAGCGCGCTCCACAGACCGCACTGCATTCAGCGTTTAACGCACTGCATGCTCGCTCAACGCTTGCCGCGCCAGACCCGGATCGTCTGCAAAGAACGCATCGATGCCAGTGTC
>NZ_JSZE01000212.1 GCF_000802365.1 Xanthomonas cannabis pv. cannabis | reverse complement strand
GATGATGGTGGTGGCGGCATTGGCGCTCAGCGCGCCTGCTCCGCCGTCGCCGAGCACATAGCCGTCGGTGATGAACTGCATGCCGGTGATGCCCTGGGTGCCCTGCACGCCCACCGTGCCGGCGCTGCCGGCAAACACTGCAAAGCTGTTCTGCCAGGGGCTGTTGGTGAGTCCGTCGATCGAGGTCCAGTTGGTGCCGCCCGCAGTCCATGCGGCGGTTCCGCCATCGACGCTGCCGTTGGCCACGGTCTGCGCGCCATCCCAGAACTGCACATTGCTGCCGGGCGACAGCACCACCACGTTGACCTGCTGGGCGAGCGCGGTCTGCAGCGTCAGCTGGGTCGGGTCGATGGTGCCAGGCAGCGTGCCGATATCCAGCCCATTGTTGGTCAGCGCGCCGACGTAATCGATCAGGCGATACACCCCCGTGCCGAAGCCGCCGATGTCGGTGATGTTGAGCGTGCCATCCAGGGTCAGGTCGCCGTTGACCGCCAGCACACCGGTCTGGCTGGGCGTGCCCAGCAACGCATCGAGCGTGGCGTTGGGGGCCATGTTCAAGCTGCCGGTGGTCAACACTGCACCACTGGTCACCACCAGCCGACCACCGTCGTTGACGGCGACAGCCGCATCGACCACGCCGCTGCCGCTCAGCGTGCCGCCGGTGCCCACGTTGACCCCGCCGATGCTGGCGAGCGTGCCGTCCACATCCAGCGTGCCGCCGGAGATCTGCGTGGTGCCGCCTAGTGCGCTGGCACCGGTGAGCTGCACGGTGCCGTTGCCCACCTTGTCCAGGTTACCGGTACCGCTCAGGCTGCCGGCAAAGCTGCTGCCGACGTCGTTGACGCCGAGCTGCAAGGTGGTGCCGCCGAGGATGGCGACGTTGCCCTGCCCGGTCACCGCGCCCAGCGCGGCATTGCCGCCCAACGACAAGCCGGCGCCTGCCGCCACATCCACCGCGCTGGTGGTGCCCAGACCGCCGGCAGCGGACGTGGCGAGCACGCCGGCCTGCACGGCCACCGGACCGCTGAAGCTGTTGGCGCCGGACAGGGTCAAGGTGCCCAGGCCGGTCTTGGTCAACGCACCGGTGCCACTGAGCGCGCCGGTCAACGCCAGATCGGCTGCATTGGCAATGCTCAGGTCCGCGCCCAGGTTGATGCTGTTGCCCAGCGCCAGGGCGATCGCGTTGCTCAAGCTGGCA
>NZ_JSZE01000211.1 GCF_000802365.1 Xanthomonas cannabis pv. cannabis | reverse complement strand
GCAAACAGTTCCGCGTCTGCACCGGCGTCACCCTCAGCTTCGAAATGATGCAGGGCTATGTGCTAGCGATGTTGCATTCCCACGCGCAGCCTGGTCTGCCGCCGATCCTGATCGCCTGCGAAGCCACGGGCCTTGATGACGTCTTGCCGGGCGGCGATGCGCAGAGCATCGTGCTGGGCCGGCTGCACGTCTGCATGCATGAAGACCCGGCAGTTGATGTCCTCACCTGGCTGCGCAAGCAAGCGCACCGCAACGGAGCGACACGGTGAATACGGCACACGCAAACGCTTATCCAGAAGAAGCCGACTACGCAATCAGCGAAGAAGAACACGACTTGTCCCGGTAGTTTCCGAGCCACAAAAAAGGCACTTGGGCGCGCGTCCAAGTGCCTGCGTTTCATTGGTGGCCCAGCAGGATCAGGCTAAGACAAAAGGCGAGGGCACGCATGGGCGCTATCAGCGGAACCAACAGCTGCGGGTAAGGGAAATACTTACAGGCATGTTCGCCTATTGCCGATAGCGACTTGAGGCTTTTCCTATAATGATGGTGTGTCACTCGGCGAGCATCGACAGCCGATCGTCTGACACTGATGTTGGACGAACGTAGGTGCCGCTCATCAAGGAGGATGTCTATTGGGCGTCACCGCAATTCGGCACGTGGGCGATTACCTGCTCACGGCCCACAGCATTCCGTGCGACGGAAAGTTCGTGCCGGAGCTCCTGATTTCCAGGCCCGGCGGCATCACATTGCACCGATGCCAACTCAGAAATGCCACCTTTGCTGATCAGAGCGCAGCGTATGACTATGCCAAGCGCTGGATGGCTACGTGCTACGTGTCGAGCACGGGCTCGGTTAGCGCGCCCTAGCAGCAGGCAGACCTATCCTCCCTTGCTCGGCCAAGTCTTCGTAGCCCCCTCATTGCAGGAAGAGCCGCGCCAAGGCACGAGTTCCCGGGCATGTCGTTTGCGGGTTGGTAACCTAGCTTGTGAACTCCAGGCGGCGCTTTATCAAAGCGTCTGGTCGACGAACACAAGACGTGCCGCCCAGGCATCAAGCCGCCTATATCAGGACCACGGTCAAGATTTCGTGATGGGTGCCGCTAAGCAGTAACACGCACCAAGCAAACTCTACCGGACTGAACGAATCGACTGCCAAGGTAGCGCTTCAGGCTGCCTACTCTCCCCGTTCCCCATCGGCCCT
>NZ_JSZE01000210.1 GCF_000802365.1 Xanthomonas cannabis pv. cannabis | reverse complement strand
GATCACTTCGCTGTCGTCGCGGCCATAGCGCTGCAGCTGCGGTTCCCCGTTGACCGGGTGCACCATGCGCCCGCGCATCATCACCGCCTTGGCCATCACCGCGTCTTCTGCGCCGGCCTGGCGCAGTGCGTGGCGGCCGCGTTCGGCCAGGGCCAGGTTGATCGAGCGGCCGGACTCGTAGCCCTTGATGCGCGGATCGCCGCGGCGTTCGTAGACGGTGACCTGCCAGCCGCGGCGCGACAGCAGGATGGCCAGCAAGCAACCGGCCAGGCCGGCGCCGATCAGGGTCAGGGAGCGGGGGGAGACTGGGCTCAATGCAATATCCGGCGGCGGCCGGACGCAGCGCCGGCGAAGAGGGGGAGACAGCGACTGGCAGGGGCGGCCGCCCGGGCATCGGCCTTGGGCGGGCTGGGAGTGTACGTGGGCCGCTGCCGGCTCTGCGTCGCGGCCCCCAGGCCCGGTGACCTTGCAGTCAGCGTGTTGCGCTCAGGCGGCGGCCCAGGTTTCCACCTGTTCCACGAAGGTGTGCAGGTCGACGAAGCGGTTGTACAGCGGCACCGGCGCAATGCGGATCACGTCCGGTTCGCGCCAGTCGCCCAGCACGCCGGCGGCATGCAGATGCTCGAATAGCGCGCGCCCCTGCGCGCGGCCGCCTTTCACCCGCAGCGACAGCTGGCAGCCGCGCTGCGCAGCGTGCGCGGGGGTGACGATCTGCAGCACCTGCGCCAGGCGCGCGTGGATCAGCTGTTCCAGATGCCCGGTGAGCTGCTCGGATTTGGCGCGGAGCGCGGCCATGCCGGTCTGGTCGAACAGGTCCAGCGACGCACGCAGCGGCGCCAGCGCCAGCACCGGCGGATTGCTCAGCTGCCAGCCTTCGGCGCCCGGCGCAGGCACGAACTGCGGATCCATGCGGAAACGGGTCTGCTGCTCGTGTCCCCACCAACCGGCCATGCGCGGCAGGTCGCTGGTGGCGTGACGCGCATGCACGAAGCACCCACCCACCGCGCCCGGCCCGGCATTGAGATATTTGTAGTGGCACCACACCGCGAAATCGACGCCATCGTCGTGCAGGGTCAGTGGGATATTGCCCACCGCATGCGCCAGATCGAAACCCACCGCAGCGCCCTGCGCCCGCGCCAGCCGCGCGATCTCGCCCAGCTCGAACGCCTGCCCGGTGCGGTACTGGATGCCCGGCCACAGCACCAGCGCCAGCCGCGGGCCGTGCTGTGCGATCGCCACGGCAATGGCCGCCATCGACACCGTGCCATTGGGTTCGTCGGCCTCCACCTCGATCAGCTGCGTGGCCGGGTCCAGCCCATGCAGGTGCAGTTGCGACTCCACTGCGTGGCGGTCGGACGGGAACGCGCCGGCTTCGATCAGGATCGCGCCGCGCTCGGGCGTGGGGCGATAGAAGCTGGCCATCATCAGATGCAGGTTGACGCTGAGGGTGTTCATCGCCACCACTTCGCTGGGCAGCGCGCCGACCACGCGCGCCAGGCCGTCGCGCACCAGCTGGTGATAGGTGAGCCATTGGGTGGGACCGGTGAAGTGGCCTTCCACGGCAAGCGCGCCCCACTGATCGAGTACCTCGCTGACCATTGCGCGGGCCTGTCGCGGTTGCAGACCCAGCGAATTGCCGACGAAGTAGGTCTGGTCCTGGCCGTGGTGCTGCGGAAACACGAACGCCTCGCGCAGGTTGCGCAGCGGGTCGGCGGCGTCCATTGCCGCGGCGTGGGAA
>NZ_JSZE01000021.1 GCF_000802365.1 Xanthomonas cannabis pv. cannabis | reverse complement strand
GAGCCTACATGGACGTACTTGCAGCGTGTCCTGCGATGGTGGGCGGGCAAGGGCCCTGCAGCAAGGCCTCAGACCAGCCGCCTTACGACTGATCGTATCTGCATAGGCGCACCGCGGTGGTCGGAGTGTATGGACCCGCAGCCAAGTTGCAGATCAGCCTGCCCAAGCGCGATCCAATCGCAGCCGGACCCGCCGCTTTGCGAGCGGGTCTATCTACACGGCCCAGCGACGCCAGGACAGCCGCCTGGCACGCTGGCTCAGCCGCGCTTGGCGCGCGCGAATGCTGCGGCCAGCGCGTTGTCGGCCGGCGGCGCAGTGGTGCGCGGCTTGCTGTTGCCCTGCGCCGGGCCACGCCCACCGCCACCCTCGCGCCGGCCCTGCCCCGCGCCGCCGTTGCCGCGCTGATCGCGCGATTGGGCTGCAGCATCGGCCGGCGGTGGCGTATCGGACAGACGGCAGGTCAGCGCGATGCGTTTGCGCGCCACGTCCACTTCCAGCACCTTGACCTTGACGATGTCGCCGGCCTTGACCACATCGCGCGGATCCTTGACGAAGGTGTCCGACAACGCGGAGATGTGCACCAGGCCATCCTGATGCACGCCGATGTCGACGAACGCACCGAATGCGGCGACGTTGCTGACCACGCCTTCGAGCACCATGCCGGGCTTGAGGTGCTTGATGTCCTCGATGCCTTCGGCGAACTGTGCCGCCTTGAACTCGGGGCGCGGATCGCGGCCGGGTTTTTCCATCTCCTTGAGGATGTCGCGCACGGTCGGTACACCGAACTGCTCGTCGGTGAACAGCTCCGGCTTGAGTCCACGCAGGAAGCTGCCGTCGCCCAGCAGGGCCTTGATCGGCTTGCCGGTGCTGCCGACGATGCGCTCGACCACCGGATAGGCTTCCGGATGTACCGCCGACACATCCAGCGGCTCGTCGCCATCGGCAATCCGCAGGAAGCCGGCGCATTGTTCGAAGGTCTTGTCGCCCAGTCGCGGCACCTTGAGCAGGTCCTTGCGGCGCTTGAACGGGCCGTTGTCGTCGCGATGGCGCACGATGTTTTCCGCCACCGTGCTCGACAGCCCGGACACCCGCGACAGCAGCGCCGCCGACGCGGTATTGACGTAGACGCCGACCGCGTTGACGCAATCCTCCACGCGCGCGTCAAGCGCCTTGGCCAGGCGATATTGATCGACGTCGTGCTGGTACTGGCCCACACCGATTGCCTTGGGCTCGATCTTGACCAGCTCGGCCAAGGGGTCCTGCAGCCGCCGCGCGATCGACACCGCGCCGCGCAACGACACATCCAGGTTGGGAAATTCCTTGGCAGCGAATTCCGACGCCGAATACACCGACGCACCGGCTTCGCTGACCACGATCTTCTGCAGCTTGGTGGCTCCGCACAACGCGACCGCCTCACCGGCCAGTTTGTCGGTCTCGCGGCTGGCGGTGCCGTTGCCGATCGCGATCAGCTCCACGTTGTGCCGCATGCACAATGTCCTGATCGTCTGCAGCGACTGGTCCCACTGGCGTTTGGGCTCGTGCGGATAGATCGTCTCGGTGGCCACCAGTTTGCCGGTGGCATCGACCACCGCGATCTTGCAACCGGTGCGGATGCCCGGGTCCAGCCCCAGCACCACGCGCGGGCCCGCCGGCGCGGCCAGCATCAGGTCCTTGAGATTGTCGCCAAACACCGCAATCGCCTCGGCCTCGGCCTTTTCGCGCGCCTGATTGAACAGGTCCAGCAGCAGGTGCATGTGCAGCTTGGCACGCCAGGTCAGCCGGCACGCGTCGAGCAACCAGCGATCGGCCGGCCGGCCTTCATTGGAAATGCCGGCATTGCGCGCCACCCGCCCCTCGGCGTACTGGTGGCCGGCTTCGGCATCGGTGCCCGGGTCCAGATCGAGATAGAGGATTTCTTCGCGGCGCGCGCGAAATAGCGCCAGCAGGCGGTGCGACGGAATCTTTACCAGCGATTCGGCATGGTCGAAATAGTCGCGGTACTTGGCACCGGCCTCTTCCTTGCCCTCGGCCACCTTTGCGCGGATCACGCCGTGATCGTTGAGCCAGCTGCGCAGCTCGCCCACCAGGGCAGCGTCCTCGCCCCAACGTTCCATCAGGATGGCACGAGCACCTTCCAGTGCAGCCTTGATGTCGGCCACGCCCTTGTCGGCGTCGATGAAGCCCGCAGCGGCCACTTCCGGCACCTGGGCCGGATCGGCCAACAAGCCATCGGCCAAGGGCTCCAGCCCGGCTTCGCGTGCGATCTGCGCGCGGGTGCGCCGCTTGGGCTTGTAGGGCAGATACAGATCTTCCAGCCGCGATTTGGTATCGGCCGCCGCAATTTCGTTACGCAATTCGTCGCTGAGTTTGCCTTGTTCCCCGATGCTGGACAGGATCGCCGCACGGCGCTCTTCCAGTTCGCGCAGATAGGTCAGGCGCGTTTCGAGGTTACGCAGCTGGGTATCGTCCAGGCCGCCAGTGACTTCCTTGCGGTAGCGGGCGATGAACGGAACACTGGCGCCCTCGTCGAGCAGGGCAATGGCGGCGCGCGCCTGGGCGGGTTGGGCACCGATCTCGTCGGCGATGGTGCGAGCGATCTGCTGGGCAAGCTGGCTATCGTGCATGACGGCGCGGGTAAACCGCTTCACTGAAAACCCGCATTTTCGCAGTGCAGGCCCGCCACGGAAACCCGTTGACAGCGCCGCCGTAAACCTATGCCGTCGCGCTCAGCTGGCGCGGTGGGCGTAATGGGTGGCGGCGCGCTCGACCAGGATGCTCTCCTGCAGCGATTCCAGCGCCATGACACGGATCTTGCCCACGTCCTTCAGCGGCACCATGCGCTCGACGTAGATCTCCGGACCACTGGCGGTCATGGTGCGCGACTTGCTGAAGCCGTATGGCACAACGCCCTTGTCGCCATCTTTGCTGCCACCGACGTACAGGACAATCGACATGTCACACCCTCTTGCTGCGTTGTTGCGTTGGGAGGCGCGAGCATAACCAGCGCGCCGTGAGGAGCTTTCCACGCACGTTAACGCCGGCTGTTTGCGGTTTGGTGACGAGCTGAACGGCCGCGCCCGCCTCACGACCGCTTCACCCCGCTTGGCCGTTCAATCTCGGACCGAACGCACGTACGACATCGCATGGACCTCAAAAGTGGCTACCCCTTCTGGTCGATCCGCAACGGATTGATGCGCGCGTATCCGCGCCTGGAGCAGGCCACCCACAGCGAGGTCGTGATCGTCGGCGGCGGCGTCACTGCCGCGCTGATTGCCCACGAGCTGCTGCGCAATGGCCACGACGTCATGGTGATCGAGCAACGCGAAATCGGCTGGGGCAGCACCTCGGCCAGCACCGCCCTGCTGCAGTACGAAATCGACACCCCGATGGTCGAGCTGGCCAGGCAGTACGGCATGCCGGCAGCCGCGCTCGCCTACCGCGCCTGCGCGCAGGCCATCGTCGATCTGCAGCACCTGTGCGACAGCCTCGGCGGCTGCGATTTCACCCGCCAGGACAGCCTGTACTACGCCAGCCGCGCGCGCGACCTCAACGACCTGCGCAGCGAGCTGGATGCGCGTCGGACGCATCGGCTGCCGGTGGAATGGGTCGAGCGCGAACCGTTGTGGCACGACTATGGCGTGCGCTCGGACGGCGCGATTCTCAGCCGCCTGGCTGCCAGCGTCGACCCGTATCGGCTGTGCTATCGCCTGTTTGCCGAATGCGAGCAATACGGCGCGCGCATCTTTGATCGCACCAGCATCGCCTCGATCGTACCGCACGCGCAGCATATCGAGCTGCGCACCGAAGAAGGCATCACGGTCCGCGCCGGGCACGTGATCATGGCGGCCGGCTACGGCAACCAACAGTGGCTCTCGCAACGCGTGGCACGCAACCGCAGCAGCTACGCGTTCGTGACCGACCCGCTGCATGACAGCGACATGGGCGCGCTCAGACACACCATGATGTGGGAGACCGCACGCCCGTATCTGTACATGCGCAGCACGCCCGATGGCCGTGTGGTGGCAGGCGGCGAAGACGACAATGTCGACATCCCCGCACGCCGCGATGCGCGCGTGCAGGTCAAATTGAAAACGCTGCTGAAGAAGATCGGCAAGACCATGCCGGACATGCGCCTGCGCCCGGTGTTTTCGTGGGCGGGCACGTTTGCCGAAACCGCCGACGGGCTGCCGTTCTTCGGCGCGCATGCCGAACATGGCCCACGCCTGCTGTTTGCGATGGCTTATGGCGGCAATGGCATCACCTACAGCGCGATCGGGGCTGGCCTGCTGCGTGCGCGGCTGGAAGGCAGGCCGCATCCACTGCACGCACTGTTCGGGTTCGAACGGTTGGGTTGAGCGCGCCGGGCCTGACTGCAGCGTTACTGGCCGGTGCCGTGTTGGATGACGCGGCCGGCGTTGCATAACGCAAGGATTGATCGCACTCGCCTGCACTGGATCGCACTGGCAAGCTGACACCGCGAGCGACGCACAGCGCAATCGCCTGACGCGTCAGGTGCACGGCAAGCATCCGAGCGCCTGGCAGCCGACACCTGCGATCAGCACGCGGCACCACCCCGCACCGAGCAGCGATTCAGCGCATCAGGCCCCGGACCGGCCATGGCCACCATCCCCGCCCATGCAGGGCATAGGCATCGGCCGCCCGCTCCAGCGGGTTGCGCACGTGGATGCCGCCACACAGCAGATACACCGGCAGAAACAGCGGCCCGAGCACCATGTATTGATAGACATGCGCACGCTCGTGGTCCCCCAGCCGCACCGGAGTATGTTCACACCGGCCGGCCGCATGTGCGTAGGTGCTGCACTGCAGGTCCAGCGATGTCCCCTTGAGCAGGATCACATTGCCAAACGTCATCGCCCCGCCCGGCCCCCACGGCCAGGCATGAAAGACGATGGCATGTTCCTGAGGCGACCAACGCGGACGTGCCCCACCACAGCTACCGATGAGACCCAGCAACACGCCGAGCGCGGTATTGGGGACGGTCCATAACGCGCCCAGGAGCAGCAGGGCCGCTCGCCCGCGCGGCGCCGGGTTCAATCGGCCTGGTTGGGAATCAGCAGCCACAGGATCAGATAGACCAGGATGCCGGGGAACGCGGCCGAGGCGATCGAGACGATGACGAACAACACGCGCAGCAGCGTGGAGCTCCAGCCGAAGCGGCGCGCGATGCCACCGACGACGCCGGCAATCATGCGATCGTTGAGAGAACGGGACAGTGCGGTGGTGGCCATGGGCAGACTCCTGGAAACGTGGCGGTCAGTCTAGAAACACCGACGACAGCGAACCGTGACGGACTTTCAGGACGATCCCCTCCCGGCCAGTGCAACCGCCCGTCCGTCAGCGGCCGTCGCGCGCCTGCAGCCAACGATGGATGGCCACCGGCACCTCGCGCTGCGCACGCCCGGACACGTAGATGCCGATATGCCCGCCGCGAAAACTCAGCTCGCTGTAATCCTGGCTTCCCACCAGCCCGCGCAACGCACGCGAAGCGTCGGGCGGCACCAGATGATCGTGCTCGGCGTAGATGTTGAGAACCGGCATGTCCACGTCCTGCAGATCCACCGCCTGCCCGCCGATGGCCACCTGCCCGGTCACCAGTCCATTACGTTGATAGAACAAGGTGACGAACTCGCGGAACGCTTCGCCGGCCAGATCGGGCGAGTCGAATATCCATTTTTCCATGCGCAGGAAATCTTCCAGCGCCTGCTTGTCGTCCAGAATGTCTAGCAAGCCGACATACTTCTGCAGATTGAGCCGGAACGGTTTGAGCATCAGGTAACTGGCGTTCATCAGATCCGCCGGCACGTTGCCCATGGTGTCGACGAACAGGTCCACATCGACCATGCGCGCCCAGTTGGACAGCATGTTGTCGGGAGTGTGGAAATCCACCGGCGTGACCATGGTGATCAGGTTGCGCACCTTGTGGCGTTGCAGCGCGGCGTAGCACAGCGAGAACGTGCCGCCCTGGCAGATGCCGAGCACGTCGACCGCGTCCAGCCACGCATGCGCGCGTAGGTGATCCACGGCGCCATCGATGTAACGCAGCAGATAGTCTTCGAGGGTGAGGTAGCGCTCGGAACGGTCCGGGTAGCCCCAGTCCAGCACATAGACATCCTGGCCGTGGCTCAGCAGCCCCTTGACCAGCGATCGGTCGGCCTGCAGGTCCACCATGTAGGGCCGGTTGACCAGCGCATACACGATCAGCAGCGGCGTCCTGGCCACCGGCGCCTGATCGCCGACAAAGCGGTACAGCACCACCTTGCCGTCGCGCCAGATCTCTTCGCGCTCGGTCACCCCGTAGTCGACGTCTTCCACGCCGGGCAGCAACTTGAGGCCCTCGCGCAACTTGCGCTGCAGCGACAGGGTTTCCTGCATCAGGTCTTCGGCACTGAATCCCAACGGCCCTTTCATGCCTTGGCTCCACGTGACCTGCCTGCGGCCGGCTTGCGGCCGGGCGACGTAGCCGGCCTCGCTGTCGAGGTGGGCCTCGAGGCAGGCGTGGATGCAGGTCTTGCTGCAGCGGTCTTCTTCACTGCAGGGTTTGCCGACGACGCCGTCTTGGGGGCCGCCGCCCTTGCTGCAGACTGCTTGCCCGCGTCGGTCGATGCCGAACGCCCGGGCGCCGTTCCGGCATTGGGGTGCGCTGCACGCCTGGACGGTGCCGCAGCACCCGGATCGGCCGGCGCGGCCTGCGCAGGCTTGCCGGCGGGGCTGACGCCCACGCCGCTGCGCAGCATGCGCCGCACCACGCGTTCCAGGTCTGCGATGCGGCGGTGGGCGGCATCCATTTCCGAGCGCGTCGGCATCCCGAAGCGTTCGCTGAGCTGTTCGACTTCTTCCTGCAGGGCGGCGCGCAACCGCATATGCGCATTGGCAAACCCGCCGTACACCTGGCGAAACTGGTCCGACAGGGCCACATCGGCGTAGGACTCTTCAGCTGCCTCGATCCACAGATCGAACAAGGCGCGCGCACTGGTCAGCTGACTGCCGCTGCTTTCGTGCTCGCCCAGCTTGCTGGTGAACCGGCTGAACGCCTGCTCGATTGCGGCCTTCAGCTGCTCGCCGTACGCCTGCGACTGCGCCTGATACTCCTGCTGCGCGCGGGCAAGCTTCTGCAGCCGGGCCTGATGATTGCGATTGAGGCCAAACGCGGGCATGTCCAGCCACGGCGCATTTTCTTCGCGCCACCTGCCCAGGGTCTGCGCAGCCTCCTGCAGCCACGGGTCGAACCCGCCGGGGCTGCCGCCGCGCAGCGAGCCCAGCGTCCATTGCATCAATTGTTCGCCCTGCCCCTGCACGGCGCGCCGCCAGGCATCGGAGACTTCGTTGGCCGAGGTATCGCGGCCGGCAAACTGGGCGGCTACCTGCTGCATGGTGCCGAACCAGCCTCCGGCCTGGGTCCGGAAGCGGTCGATCGCCTCCTGCGCCTGCGGCGCGGCCTGGGTGGGCAACAACTGCGACCACCAGTCAACGGCCTTGCGCCAGTCCTGCGGGGCCTCGCCTGGCGGGCCCGGCGGTGGCTGCGCCCCAGCGGCGGACTGACCGTGACGCATGGCATCTCCCCAGGCGCTCCAGTACTGGCGAGCCTTGTCCTCGAAGTTGCCGTTGTCCGAACCGCTGCTTGCCATCATCCCCTCCCGTGACCGTCCACCCAGCCATCCTACCGCGTGCGCCCGCGCGTGCCGGTCAGGGTTTGGGGATCCGCAAGGTCTTGCTGATCATCAGCGAGCCGGAGATGGCAAACAGCAGCACCAGCGGGTGGAACTGCCACGGCCCGAGCTGCCACTGCCCCCACCACAAGGTCTGGCCGATGTGCCCGCTGCTGGCGGCCACCGCAAGCAGGATCACCAGCACCAGGCTGGTCGGAATCGGCGTGCCTTCGAAGTACGGCACCTTGTCGGCGTCGCCGGCGATCTCTTCGGCGGTCACGTTGTAGCGCGCCAGCCGGCTGACCCCGCAGCAGACGAAGTAGCTCAGCACCAGCCAGTCCCAACCGCCGCGCATGCCGCAGGCGTAGCCGAGCGCTGCCGGCGCCACACCAAAGGAAATCACATCCGCCAGCGAATCCAGTTCGCGGCCGAGCGTGGAGGACGCCTTGCGCCAGCGCGCGACATGCCCGTCGAGCGCGTCGAAGACGAACGCGAGCGGAATCAGCGCCATACCCAGCAGCAGATCGCCACGGTGGCCGTCCTGCAGGAAGCGCATTGCCGCAAACACCGCTCCGGTGCCACAGAAGGCATTGGCCAGCGTGAACCAGTCCGCCAGTTGGAAATCGCGCAGCATCGAGAAATGGCGTTTCATGCGGAACCTGATCAGAACGAGGCGCAAAGGGTAACGCGCGCGCGCCAGGCAGGCGACCGTTTCGGCATCCTCCGCTAGGCTGACAACCAGCGTGGCCGCTCCGGGCCACGCACTGCTCAAGGACACCCGATGCGCAGCATCCTGATCACCGGCGCGGGCAGCGGCATTGGCGCCGGCCTCGCCGCCCAACTGGCAACCGATGGCCACCACCTGCTGGTCAGCGACATGGACCATGCCGCCGCTGCCCACATCGCGCAGCAACTGCGCGATGTGGGTGGCTCGGCCGAGGCACTGGCGCTGGACGTCACCGACGATGACAGCATTGCGCAGGCCCTGGCTAAGGCTTCCCGCGCGCCCCAGGTGCTGGTGAATAACGCCGGCCTGCAGCAGGTGGCTGCGCTGGAAGACTTCCCCATGCAGCGCTGGGCGCTGCTGGTGGATGTGATGCTGACCGGCGCTGCGCGACTCAGCCGTGCGGTGCTGCCCGGCATGCGTGCGGCCGGCTATGGCCGCATCGTCAACATCGGCAGCATCCATTCGCTGGTGGCTAGCCCCTACAAGAGCGCCTATGTGGCCGCCAAGCACGGCCTGGTCGGGCTGGCCAAGGTGATCGCGCTGGAAACCGCCGACTGCGACCTCACCGTCAACACGCTCTGCCCCAGCTATGTGCGTACGCCGCTGGTGGAGCGCCAGATTGCCGACCAGGCCCGCACCCGCGGCATCGCCGAAGATGCGGTGATCCGCGATGTGATGCTCAAGCCGATGCCCAAGGGTGCCTTCATCGAATACGACGAGCTGGCCGGCACGGTGGCCTTCCTGATGTCGCATGCCGCGCGCAACATCACCGGGCAGTCGATCGCCATCGACGGCGGCTGGACGGCGCAATGAGCGCCCTGGCGAAACTTTCGCCAGCCAGTTCGACAACATTGCAGCGCAAGGGCACCGGGTAGTTGTCCACAGACTTGCCCAGCCGTCATCCACAGGCGATGTGGAGAAGTGCACAACCGCATCGCGGGACCGACGTCGGTGCCGATGCCGGCAGCGTATCGTTGCAGCGGGCAACAGGGTTGTGCTCGCTGTAGCGACGCGCGCGCTGGCCTGACTGAAGCGCGCGCGCGGCGCTGCCAGGTGCAGTGCGTGCAAGCGCGGTGCAGCCATCGGCGCGGCCGCGGAGCGCTCGGCCGACCATGCGTCCGGACCAGGGCAGCAGACACCTGATCAGGCGCTGCAATCTCCCGCGCGCCTCAGACGCGCGAGTACGTCCACGATTGCATGCGTCCGTCGCGGTAGGGCATGACGCCGTGAAACGGGCGCGGGTCGCCATCGAACACCAGCGGCAGGAAATGGCGGTCGCCTTCCCACATCGGCACCTGGTCCATCTGCGCAACCGGGATCCATTCCAGCGTGCCCTCCGGATTGGAGGTGTGCGGCGTACCCTGGAAACTGCGGATCAGAAAGACGAAACCCAGCCAGTCCTCGCCCTGCTTGCCGAACCCGGGCCAGCTGATGGTGCCGCGCAGCTGCATGTCGCCACAGTCGACGCCGGCCTCTTCGCGGATCTCGCGACGCATGCAGGCCAGCACGTCCTCGTCCGGCTCCACCTTGCCACCCAGCCCGTTGTACTTGCCCAGATGCTGATCGCCGGGACGCGCATTGCGGTGGATCATCAGCACCTGCGTGCCGTCCGGCGACAGCAGGTAGCCAAGCGTGGCAACAATCGGGGTATAGGGCATGGCACGGGATCTGACACGAAGCGCAGCAGTATGACCGATGCAGTCAAGGCTCGCGCGACACGGCCGGTCGGTGCAGGATGCTCGTGCACACCGGGTGTCCTCGCAGGAAGACCGAAGATGCCACCCGCCTAACACACCGGTAACGCTCGAGGCCGCCACATGGACGACATGCCAGCGTTGCCATCGGCCGCACGCGGCGCGCAAGCCACGGCAGCGTTTCGCGTCTTAGCCGACAGCGGCCTGCGAACCGGGCCGCGGCGGCGCGACGTAGTCGGTATCCAGCTGCAGCGTGGCGACACCGTGACCGCGTTCGGCCAGGTACTCCAGCCATTTGCCCAGGAAGGTGTTCATGCGCATGCGATGGCTGATCAGCTCGGCCGGCGGCGGAAACATCCCCATGACGTCCTGCCAGCGGCGGCCGACGTAGCAATGCGTGGTCTCAACCTGGCGCGCATCGCGGTACAGACGCACGTAGGCAGACGGGTCGGGCTCGCCGGTGACCGGGTCGCACAGGTCGTAGGTCAGCCGCAGTTCGACGGTGTAGCGATGGCACTCGATGACATCCAGGCGCAAATCCAGGCCGTCGCCGATCGAGGACACATACGACCCGGGCGCCAGATCGCCGGGTGCGAACAGACGCGTCAGGTGCTGGAAGTTTTCTGCATACAACCCCATCAGCCAGCCAAACCGGCTCAGGCGGGGGATGATTTCGAGTTTGCTCAATGCTTGGGCCATGCACCGATCCTACACGCTGCGCTGCCGCACGGGCAGCATTGACGAGGCCCCGATCGCAGGCCTTCCTTGGCGAGGCACTGCCCCGCCCGCTTGATTTCCGCTGGGTTGCCGGCAAGCCGGCCGCCGCGCCGCCGATACGTCCGCAGCGTGAACGCGACGCTTGCTTGCCCACCCCCGAATTCCGCCCCTACCAATCCCGGCCTCAGAACATCTCGCGCTGCAGCCCCAGTGTGGACAGCACCTTGCTGGAGATTTCCTCGATCGAGGTATTGGTGGTGCTCAACGAAGGAATGCGTTCCATCTGGAACATCCGCTCGGCAATGGCCACCTCGCGGCGGCAGGTTTCGGCCGCGCTGTAGCGCGAATTGGCGCGACGTTCCTGGCGGATCTGCTGCAGACGCTCCGGATCGATGGTCAGACCGAACAACTTGCTGCGGTAATTACGCAAGCGCGGCGGTAGCCGTTCGTCTTCCAGGTCTTCTTCGGTCAGCGGATAGTTGGCGGCGCGGATGCCGTAATGCAAGGCCAGGTAGATGCAGGTCGGCGTCTTGCCCGAACGCGATACCGCGACCAGGATCACGTCGGCCTCGTCGTAATTGAGCGCAATGCCGTCGTCATGGCTGAGGGCGAAGTTCATCGCATTGATGCGGCGGTGATAGGTCTCGAAATCCACCATGCCGTGTGCACGCCCGACGCGCGAATGGCGCGGCGCATTGAGCTCGCGCTCCAGCGGCTCGATGAAGGGCGCAAATACGTCCAGCATCAACGCCCCGCTCTCGGCCAGGATCATGCTCAACTGTGGATCGACGCACGAATTGACGACCACTGGACGCACCTGGTACCGCTCCCCGGCCGCGCGCACCCGCATCGCGGCGTCGCGCGCTTTTTCTGCATCATCAATGAACGACATGCGGTCGGTGACGAAGTTGAATCCGCTGAACTGGGTGAGCAGGCTGTGCCCAATCGTTTCAGCGGTGATACCGGTTCCATCGGAGACGTAAAACACCGGCCGGATTGTTGACATCAAGACCACCTCTTTGAACTGGTGTCCAAAACTTACGGGTTCATGCTTGTGCAGATTCCGCTGTGCACTGCATCATAGCGGCTTCTTCCTACGGACGCGGCCATCCAGCCCGCTCGGGCGATGGCCATACGGAGCATCGCGCTTGAACGAGAATATCCTGTGGTTGCATGAGCTACGCCTGGCCGATCTGGCCCGCGTAGGCGGTAAAAATTCCTCGCTCGGCGAGATGATCGGCAACCTGGCCGGGCTAGGCGTGTCGGTTCCGGGTGGATATGCGACCACCGCCGAGGCTTTCAAGGACTTCATCGCACATAACGACCTGTCCAAGCGCATTTTCGACAAGCTCGAAACGCTGGATGTCGAAGACGTCAATGCCCTGACCGTGGCCGGCAAGGAAATCCGCGGCTGGGTGATCGACGCCCCGCTGCAACCGGAGCTGGACCGCGACATCCGCACTGCCTACGACACGCTGTGCGCCGAAAACGGCGGCGGCGAAGTGGCCGTGGCGGTGCGTTCGTCGGCCACCGCAGAAGACCTGCCGGACGCCTCGTTCGCCGGCCAGCAGGAAACCTTCCTCAACGTGACCGGCGCCGACGATGTGGTGCACAAGGTCAAGGAAGTGTTCGCCTCGCTCTATAACGATCGTGCAATCGCCTACCGCGTGCATCACGGCTTCAAGCACGAGGACGTGTTCCTGTCGGCAGGCGTGCAGTTGATGGTGCGCTCGGGCGTGGGTTCGTCGGGCGTGCTGTTCACGCTGGACACCGAATCCGGCTTCCGCGACGTGGTGTTCGTCACCTCCAGCTTCGGCCTGGGCGAGATGGTCGTGCAGGGCGCGGTCAATCCGGACGAATTCTACGTCTACAAGCCCACGCTCACGGCTGGCAAGCCGGCGATCCTGCGTCGCTCGCTGGGCAGCAAGGCCATTCGCATGGTGTATTCGGATGTGCCGGGCGAACGCGTGCGTATCGAAGACACGCCGGTGGAGCTGCGCAGTACCTTCTCGATCAGCGACGAGGACGTGCAGGAACTGTCCAAGCAGGCGCTGGTCATCGAAAAGCATTACGGCCGCCCGATGGATATCGAGTGGGCCAAGGACGGTGTCAGCGGCAAGCTGTTCATCGTGCAGGCGCGCCCGGAGACGGTGAAGTCGCGCAGCCACGCCACCCAGATCGAGCGCTTCTCGCTGGAGGCCAAGGACGCCAAGATCCTGGTCGAAGGTCGAGCAGTCGGTGCCAAGATCGGTAGCGGCGTCGCACGTGTGGTGCGCTCGCTGGAAGACATGAATCGGGTCCAGGCCGGCGACGTGTTGATTGCCGACATGACCGACCCCGATTGGGAGCCGGTGATGAAACGCGCCTCGGCGATCGTGACCAACCGTGGCGGGCGCACCTGCCATGCGGCGATCATCGCGCGTGAGCTCGGCGTGCCGGCGGTGGTCGGCTCGGGCAATGCCACCGAGGTCATCAGCGACGGCCAGCGCGTGACCGTGAGCTGCGCCGAAGGCGATACCGGCTTCATCTACGACGGAGAGCTGGCGTTCGAGCGCACCACCACCGACCTGGGCAACATGCCGCCCGCCCCGCTCAAGATCATGATGAACGTGGCCAACCCGGAGCGCGCCTTCGACTTCGGCCAGTTGCCCAATGCCGGCATCGGCCTGGCGCGCCTGGAAATGATCATTGCCGCGCATATCGGCATCCACCCGAACGCGCTGCTGGAATACGACAAGCAGGACGCCGATGTCCGCAAGAAGATCGACGCCAAGATCGCCGGCTATGGCGACCCGGTGAGCTTCTACGTCAACCGTTTGGCCGAGGGCATCGCCACCCTCACCGCCTCGGTGGCGCCGAATACGGTGATCGTGCGCCTGTCGGACTTCAAGTCCAATGAGTACGCCAACCTGATCGGCGGCTCACGCTACGAACCGCATGAAGAAAACCCGATGATCGGCTTCCGCGGCGCCAGCCGCTATGTCGATCCGTCCTTCACCAAGGCGTTTTCGCTGGAGTGCAAGGCGGTGCTGAAGGTGCGCAACGAGATGGGCCTGGACAACCTCTGGGTGATGATCCCGTTCGTGCGTACGCTGGAAGAAGGCCGCAAGGTGATCGAGGTGCTGGAGCAGAACGGGCTCAAGCAGGGCGAGAACGGCCTGAAGATCATCATGATGTGCGAGCTGCCGTCCAACGCGCTGCTGGCCGATGAATTCCTGGACATCTTCGACGGCTTCTCGATCGGTTCCAACGACCTGACCCAGCTCACCCTGGGCCTGGATCGCGATTCGTCGATCGTGGCGCATCTGTTCGACGAGCGGAATCCGGCAGTCAAGAAGCTGCTGTCGATGGCGATCAAGTCGGCGCGCGCCAAGGGCAAGTACGTGGGCATCTGCGGCCAGGGGCCGTCGGATCACCCGGAACTGGCGGAATGGTTGATGCAGGAAGGCATCGAGTCGGTGTCCTTGAATCCTGACACCGTGGTCGATACCTGGCTGCGGCTGGCCAAACTCAAGAGCGAGAGCTGATGGGGCTGTTTGGTGCATTGGTGGCAGCCGCTGCGGGAGCAGCGGCTGCCAAGCCGGCGGCGGTGAAGACGGCCGAACCGGCATTTAACTGGTCGACCATCCCGTGGGCGCAGTACGCACTCAACTGGGGAGTCGCATTGCTGATCGTGGTGATCGGCATGTGGCTGGCCAGGCAGCTGAGCCAATGGCTGCATCGTGTCCTGAGCCGTGCCCGGGTCGAGATCACCTTGACCAACTTCCTGCGCAATGTCGTCTATGCATTGCTGCTGGTCCTGGTATTTGTCAGTGCACTGAGCCAGATCGGCGTGCCGCCGACCTCGTTGATTGCGGTGCTGGGTGCGGCCGGCCTGGCCGTGGGTCTGGCCTTGAAGGACTCGCTGTCCAATATCGCCGCCGGGGTCATGCTGATCGTGTTGCGGCCGATGCGCGACGGCGACCACGTCGTCATTGCGGGCCAGGAAGGCATTGTCGACGAGATCCGGATCTTCCAGACCCGGGTGCGCTCGTTCGATGAGCGCATGATCACCCTGCCCAACAGCACGATCACCACCGCACCCATCATCAACTACAGCACCCTGCCCAACCGGCGTCTCGAGGTGACTGTTGGCGTGGGCTACGAAGACGATCTGAAAAAGGCCCAGCAGCTATTGCTGCAGATCGCCAAGGACAATCCCAACATCCTGGAATCGCCCGCGCCCTTCGTGCAGGTGACCAATCTGGGCGAAAGCACGGTGGATCTGATGTTGTTTGCCTACGCCACCAACGGCAACTTCGGCGCGGCCAAGAGCACCACGCTGGAGCAGATCCGCAACCAGCTGCTGGAAAATGGTCTCAGCATTCCGTATCCGCAACGCGATCTGCATGTGTATCACCACGATGCCGACGGCAAGCCGATCTCGGAGCTGCTGCTCAAGGGCGTCACCGACGATGGCGACCTGACCAAGGGGCCACCGCTGGCACGCTGAGCCAGCGGTCGACGGCAAACAAAAGGCGGCATCGGAAGATGCGGCCTTTGTTGTTTTCGACGGGAATTACGGGGGCCTGCGTTCTCACGAAAGCGCGCGCAGATGCTGACATCCCGCGATCGCATCAGCAGCCCGGGCTGCCGATGCAGCGCCCCGATCAGCCCTGCACGCCTGCCTCGGTGTCACCGCCCAGTGCGCCCATGAACTGGCGATAGTGGCGCAGCTCGTCGATGGAATCGCGGACGTCGCTGAGTGCGGTATGCGCCGAGCTCTTGGCGAACCCGTTGGCCACAGTCGGCGCCCAGCGACGCGCCAGCTCCTTGATGGTGGAGACGTCCAGGTTGCGATAGTGGAAGTAGCGCTCCAGCCGCGACATCTGGCGGTGCAGGAAGCGGCGATCCTGGCAGATCGAATTGCCGCACATCGGCGAAGCGCCGGCGCGGATCCACTCGCTCAGGAATGCCACGGTCTGCGCTTCCGCCTGCGCATGGGTGACCTGGCTGTCCAGCACGCGCTGCCACAGTCCCGAGCGCCGATGCTGGTTGCGGTTCCACTCATCCATCGCCTCCAGGGTTTCCAGCGGATGGGCAATGGCCAGTTCCGGCCCTTCGGCAAGCACGTTCAACTGCGCATCGGTCACGATGGTGGCGATCTCGATGATGGAATCGCGATCGGTATCCAGGCCGGTCATCTCCAGATCGATCCAGATCAGTCGGTCGTTGCCTGCAAGGGTGTCTGCCATATCGCGGTCCTGTGGAGAGCCGTCGCCGGCCGGATGCTGGAAAGGGCGCGCATCATACCGCGGCAAGCCGCTCACGGCAGCAGCGGCGGCTTGCCGCGCTTGGCGCGGAAATAATTGGTCAGGCGCAGACTGGCGTCGGCTGCCAGCACCCCACCGCTGACCTGCACACGGTGGTTGTGGCGCGGGTCGGCAAGCAGGTCGAACACGCTGCCGCAGGCGCCGGTCTTGGGGTCGCTTGCCGCGAACACCACGCGCGCGATGCGCGCATGGATCATGGCCATGGCGCACATCGCACATGGCTCCAGGGTGACGTAGAGCGTGCAGCCGATCAGGCGGTGATTGGCCAGCCGGCGGCCGCCCTCGCGCATGGCCATGATCTCGGCATGCGCGCTGGGATCGTGACTGGCGATGTTGTAGTTCCAGCCCTCGCCCAGCAGTGTGCCGGCTGCGTCGACCAGCACCGCCCCTACCGGAATCTCGTCATAGTCGCGCTCGGCACGCTCGGCCAGGCGCAAGGCGTGCTGCATCCAGCGCGTGTCGAGCGCCGCCTGGGACGCATCGAGCACTGCACCGGCCGGTGCGTCGGCCGACGCGTTCACGCGGCCGGACCGCCCTGGCGGTCCAGAAACGCGGCAAAGGCCGCCACGGTGGCCTCGCTGACATGGTGCTCGATGCCCTCGGCGTCGCGGCGGGCGGTGGCCTCGTCGATGCCAAGGGCAAGCAGGAAGCGTTCGACGATCTGGTGCCGCTGGCGACTGGACGCGGCCAATGCCTCGCCGGCCGGGGTCAGGAAGACGCCACGATACGGCCGCTGCACCACCCAGCCATCGCGCACCAGGCGCTTGAGCATCTTGGCCACGGTGGGTTGGGCCACGCCCAGGCGCGCGGCGATATCGACCTGGCGCGCCTCGCCGCCGTCCACCAGCAGGTCGGAGATCAGCTCCACGTAATCCTCGACCAGCTCGGCGCGGCGCGCTTCGCGCACCTGGCGGAAGCTCTCCATATGCACCTGCGCATCGATCAGGGACGGCGTGGCCGCCTCCAGCTTTTCGCTCTTGCCCACCCTTGTCCTCGTCATCCCGTCCGGCCTCGCTGCCGGGGCGCCTAGTTTGAGGCACGCGGCCAATCAATACGATTGAGTTTGCCAATGCTCAACAGCATAGCACTTGCTATATCATCCCCTTGACCGCCCTTTACCTGCCGCGCATGTCCACCGATACCCCTGCGTCTGTCCGTTTGCCCGCCGCGTCCACTGGTGGGCTGGGAGGTCACCACGCCAGCGTGGCCGTCCCTGGCGGTGGCCGCTGGTGGTTCCGGCTGCTGGCGTTCTTGGGGCCGGGCTACATGGTGTCGGTGGGGTACATGGACCCGGGCAACTGGGCCACCGACCTGGCCGGCGGTTCGCAGTTCGGCTACCTGCTGCTGTCGGTGATCCTGCTGTCGAACATCATGGCCATCGTGCTGCAGGGCCTGTCGGCGCGGCTGGGGATTGCCACCGGCCTGGACCTGGCGCAGGCCTGCCGGGCGCGCTACCCGCGCGGCGTGAATCTGGCCTTGTGGGGACTGTGCGAGCTGGCGATCATCGCCTGCGATCTGGCCGAAGTGATCGGCACGGCGATTGCGTTGAAGCTGCTGTTCGGCATCCCGCTGACGCTGGGCGCGATCATCACCGCAGTGGATGTGGTGCTGGTGCTGCTGTTGATGCACAGGGGCTTCCGTGCGCTGGAAGCATTCGTGATGGCCTTGCTGCTGATCATCTTCGTGTGTTTCGGCATCCAGATCGCGCTGGCGGCCCCGCCGATTGCGGCGGTGCTGGGCGGCTTCATTCCGCACGCGCGCGTGGTCACCGACCCGCAGGCGCTGTACCTGGCGATCGGCATCATCGGGGCGACCGTAATGCCGCATAACTTGTACCTGCATTCCTCGATCGTGCAGACACGTGCGTACCCGCGTACCGATGACGGACGGCGCTCGGCACTGCGCTGGGCGGTCACCGACAGCACGGTGGCGCTGATGTTCGCATTGTTCATCAATGCCTCGATCCTGATCCTGGCCGCAGCGGTGTTTCATGCGCAAGGCCGCACCGACGTGCAGGAGATCGAACAGGCGCACGCGCTGCTGGCGCCGATGCTGGGCGTAGGCCTGGCCTCGACCCTGTTCGCAGTCGCCCTGCTCGCCTCTGGCGTCAACTCCACCGTGACCGCGACGTTGGCCGGGCAGATCGTGATGGAAGGCTTCCTGCAACTGCGGCTGCCGCCATGGCTGCGCCGGTTGCTGACCCGCGGCATCGCCATCGTGCCGGTGGTGGTGGTGACCTGGTTGTACGGCGAAGCCGGCACCGCGCGGCTGCTGGTGCTGAGCCAGGTGGTGCTGTCGATGCAACTGCCGTTTGCGGTGATCCCGCTGGTGCGCTTCGTCGCCGACCGCCAACTGATGGGCGCGCTGGTGGCGCCGGCGTGGCTGGTGCGCGTGGCCTGGCTGATTGCTGCAGTGATCGTGGCCTTGAACGGCAAGCTGCTGTGGGCCACCGCGCTGCACTGAGCGTCGCGTGCAGAGTGCGCTCTTCGACATCGCATTCGTGCGCTCCGCGCGCGTGCGCACGACGCAGCCCATCGATTGATCGCCGGGCAGAAGCGGCCCGCTCGCACTCCTGCGCGCTGACGGGCAGACCCTGCCACGTGCAGTGAGCGACGCGCTCACGCCTACAAGCATCCAGGTAGCAGAGCGCACGCAGATGCAATCTGCAACGGCCCTGCAAGCGGTCTACTGCGCAGATGCACCGGCACGTCCGTGACTGCGCCGCACCCAATGGCGTGGGCACGCGCCGCATGGGATGCACTGCGCCATGCGACCGCCGGGCTGCATGCCCTCGCCCACAGGAGTTTCTATGGATCCGTTCGAGGCGCACCCGGCCGATGCCGGACGCCGCAGCTTTCTCATCTCCGGCACGGCAGCCATGGCAGCGTTGTCGCTGCCCACGTTTGCCATGGCCGCGACGCCCACTCGTCCCGCGTCTGCCACCCCACCCCACTCGTCCACTCACGGAGTCAACCCGATGTCCAATTTCGTCAAACGCCCCGACGGGGCCGCCATTTTTTACAAGGACTGGGGCAAGGGCCAGCCGGTCGTGTTTGCACACGGTTGGCCACTCAGCGGCGATGCCTGGGACGCGCAGATGCTGTTCATGGGGCAGCACGGCTACCGCGTCATCGCACATGACCGCCGCAGCCATGGCCGTTCCAGCCAGACCTGGGACGGCAACAACATGGACACCTACGCCGACGACCTGGCCGCCGTGATCGACGCGCTGGACCTGAAGGATGCCATCCTGGTTGGCCATTCCACCGGCGGTGGCGAAGTGGCGCACTACGTGGGCCGTCATGGCAGCAAGCGCGTGGCCAAGGTGGTGCTGGTCGGCGCGGTGCCGCCGCAGATGGTCAAGAGCCCGACCAATCCCGGCGGCCTGCCGATGAGCGTGTTCGACGGCATCCGCGACGGCGTGGCCAAGGACCGCTCGCAGTTCTACCAGGACCTGGCCACGCCGTTCTTTGGTGCCAACCGCGATGGCAACAAGGTTACCCAGGGCATGCGCGACTCGTTCTGGCTGCAGGGGATGCTGGGCGGCCACAAGGGGCAGTACGACTGCATCAGGGAATTTTCCGAGGTCGACTACACCGCCGACCTGAAGAGGATCGATGTGCCGGCACTGGTGGTGCATGGCGACGACGACCAGATCGTTCCGATCGATGCATCGGCCAAGCTGTCGGCCAAGATCATCAAGAATGCCGAGCTGAAGATCTATGCGGGCGCGCCGCATGGCCTGACCCTCACCCACGCCGATCAGTTCAACAAGGATCTGCTGGCGTTCGCCAAGGCCTGATCGCTGCTGTCACGCGCACGACAAGGGCCGGCTCGTGAGAGCCGGCCCTTTCTGCGTTGACGATGCTGATGCTGGATCCGGGAAGGGCTGAATCAACGGTGCGAGCAGTCTTCAGCTGGGTGTGTGCGGCACTGCTGTCTGCATCAACAGCATCCAGGTGCAGCGCTGCCTTATTGCAGCAACCAGTCGGCCAGCAGGAACCCGCCGCTCATTGCCACCACCAGCAGCGCACCGGTCAGGCGTGGCGGTGCCGGCAACGGCAGATCGAGTAGACGACAGCCAACGCCAATCGCCAGTGCAAGCAGCACCCCGAGCAATGCCAGGCTCATGCGTCGCCCTGCCCAGCACTGCGGCCGCTGGGTCCGCCGCAATGCGTCAGATGACGTGCGGCACGCCGGGCCAGGAACCGGTCGGCCACTGCATAGCCGCATGTCATGGCCAGCACCAGCAGCGCGCCGACGAAGGCCGTCGGTGCTGGCGATGGAATGCCGGCGGCACGGCAACCGACGCCGATGGCCACGCCCAGCACGACACCGCCGATGAACTTCCAGTTCACGGCCATCAGATATCCGAATGCGCATGCGGCGGCACTGCCGCACCGCCGCCGCCGATGAAGTGGCGCACCACCGGCGCGCGTTCGCCCTGATGCAGGGCACGGATCTGTTCCTGCAGCTGGCGGTCATCGCCGGTGACGCGCTCGTGCTGTCGCAGGTGTTCCAACCACGAGGCGACGATGAAGTACTCGAGTTGCACTCCGGGCGTTGCCGCATCCTCGGCAATACCCCAGACCACCGCGCCATCGCGACGTCGCGCGTTGCCCAGCTGCGTCATCAGCTGCAGAAACGTGAGGCGCGCATCGGCGGCGATGCGGTATTCCACCGTCACCAGCACCGGGCCGCGATCGTGTTCCACCGCGTCCGATTGCGCCGGTGCGGGCCAGTGCCCGCCGGGTGCGAGGTCCAGCTGTTCGGTGCCGGCAATGCGCGCCCGCTTGACCAGCAGCGCGGCGATGACTGCGCCGGCGGCGGCGATCTGCAAGGCAACCGCGATCGAGGTGCGCTGCGCCAGCGCGCCCCATAGCAGCGAGCCGGCCGCCATGCCTGCCGAAAACACCACGATGTACAACGACAGTGCGCGCGCGCGCACCCAGGCAGGCACTGCGGTCTGCGCGGCGATCTGCAACGACGACAACACGCTGATCCAGGCCAGGCCATTGACCACCATCACCACGCACAACACGCCGAGCTGACGCGACAGCGACAGCCCCAGCAACGAGGCCGCGCACACCACGGTGGCGACCAACACCAGCAGGTCGCGGTCGTAGCGCGCGCGCAGGCGCGGCAGCAGCAGCGCACCGCTGATCGCGCCAATGCCGATGCAGCCCAACAGGATGCCGTAACTGCCGGCGCCCAGCTGCATGTCGTGGCGGACCACCAGCGGCAGCAAGGCCGTCAATGCGCTGGCAAACAGGAAGAACCCGGCGGCCTTGATCAGCACCGCCTGCAGGCGCCCTGCGCGTGCGGCGTAGCGCAGGCCCGCACGCAGGCCCGCGCCGAAACTCTCCGGCGGCAACGCCGAAGCATCCGCCTCGCGGCGCCAGCGCCACAGCACCAGCAACATCAGGCCGAAGGTCACCCCGTTGAGCAGAAACGCCCACGGCGGCCCGAACTGCGCCACGATCAGCCCACCGATCGCCGGGCCGATCGAACGCGCGATGTTCATGCCGATCGAATTGAGCGCCACCACCGAGGCCAGCATCGGGCGCGGCACCAGTTCCGACACAATCGCCGCCTGTGCCGGCATGGCCATCGCCGCCCCCATGCCCATCGCAAAGGTCAGTGCCACCAGAACCCAGGGAGTCAGCAGGTGCAGATGCGCGAGCACCGCCAGCGCGCCGGCCACCAACAGCATCCAGCCCTGGGTGAGCATCAGATAACGGCGGCGGTCGACGATGTCGGCCAGGGTGCCGGCGGCCAGGGCAAACAGCACCACCGGCAAGGTGGTGGCCGATTGCACCGCGGCCACCATCAGCGGTGAGCCGGTCTGCTCGGCCATGACCCAGGATGCGGCGACATCGTTGATCCAGGTGCCGATGTTGCTGCCCAGAATCGCGAGCCACAGCGCACGGAAGATCGGCGCACGCAGCGGCGCCCAGGCACCGCCATCGGCAGGTGCGGCAGAAGAAGTCATTGCAGCAAGGCTCCAGGTGACGAAGCAGGACGAATGGCGCAGCGCGGCCACACGCAGCTGTCTGCGCGTGGCCGCGCGGCCGGTGTCAGAACGCGAAGCATGAGCAACCCAATGCGCCCCAGAAACCGCGCAGGTCGTCGCTGGGTGCTGCATGCTGGGCCGCATGTTGGTACGGCCCGTGCGCCTGGCAGCCGTGGCCATGCACGTGCGCGGCGCCGGCCAGTGCACTGGCTCCGCCGCCCACGTGGTAGCCACCAAACCGGTTGACCGGTGACCAGTCCGGCATCGCAGGCGGCAAGCGCGGTGCCAGCGCCGCGAAGTCGCCATCGCCATGCACCACCTGCCCGCCCAAGACGGTGAGCACACTGGTGATGTCGGCAATGGCGGCGTCGTCGACACGAAAATAGTCGTCCGACAACACGATGAAGTCCGCCAGCTGCCCGGCCTCCAGGGTGCCCTTGGTGGACTCGTCGCCGGATAACCAGGCACTGCCCTGGGTCCACAGGCGCAGCGCCTGCTCGCGATCGAGCAAGTTTTCCTCGCCGTACAGGGCCAGCCCGCCGACGGTGCGCCCGGTCACCAGCCACGACAGCGCCACCCACGGGTTGTAGCTGGCCACCCGCGTGGCATCGGTGCCGGCGCCCACCGGAACACCGGTAGCCAGCATGCGCCGCACCGGTGGCGTGTCCCGCGCCGCCTGCACGCCATAGCGCTCCACAAACGCCTCGCCCTGGTAGGCCATGCGGTGTTGCACGGCGATGCCGCCATTCAGCGCGCGGATGCGGTCGATGTTGCGCGGCGTGATGGTTTCGGCGTGATCGATGAACCAGTGCAGGCCATCGAACGGGATGTCGGCATTGACCTTCTCGTACACATCGAGAATGCGCTCGATGCTTTCGTCGTAGGTGGCGTGGATCCGGAACGGCCAGCGTTTTTCGACCAGCAGCCGCACCACCTGCTCCAGCTCGGGCTCCAGCTCCGGCGGCAGCTCCGGCCGTGGGTCGCTGAACAATTCGAAGTCCGCCGCAGAGAACACCAGCATTTCGCCGGCACCGTTGTGACGCAGCAGGTCATCGCCCTTGCGCACCGGTAGCAGCTCGGTCCAGCCACGGAAGTCCTGCACCTCCTTGCCCTTGTTCTGGGTGAACAGGTTGTAGGCGATGCGCACGCTCAACTGGCCGGCCGCATGCAGTTGTTCGATGACCTGGTAGTCCTCCGGATAATTCTGGAAGCCGCCGCCGGCATCGATCACCGAGGTGATGCCCAGGCGATTAAGTTCGCGCATGAAATGGCGGGTGGAATTGGCCTGGTATTCCACCGGCAGGCGCGGGCCCTTGGCGAGGCTTGCGTACAGGATCAGTGCATTGGGCTTGGCCAGCAGCAGACCGGTGGGATTGCCGAGCTTGTCGCGTTCGATACGCCCGCCGGGCGGGTCCTGCGTGTTCTTGTCGTAGCCGCAGGCACGCAAGGCCGCACGATTGAGCAAGGCGCGATCGTACAGATGCAGCAGAAACACCGGTGTATCCGGCGCGATCGCATTGATCTCTTCCAGCGTGGGCAGGCGCTTTTCAACGAACTGATGCGAGGTGAAACCGCCGACCACGCGCACCCACTGCGGCGCCGGAGTGCGATCGACCTGCGCCTTGAGCATGGCCATTGCATTGGCCAGCGAACGCACGCCATCCCAACGCAATTCCAGGTTGTAGTTGAGCCCGCCGCGAATCAGATGGGTATGGCTGTCGTTGAGGCCGGGCAGCAGGCGCCGTCCCTGTGCATCGATGATGCGGGCGCCTTCAGCCATGGCCATGATCTGCGCATCGTCGCCAACCGCGAGGATGCGCCCAGCGCTGACGGCAACTGCGGTGGCACTGGGCCGACGCGGATCGAGCGTGGTGATGCGCGCATTGCGAACGACGAGATCGGCCATGCCAGGCGTCCTTGAAGCGGAGGAAGCACCGGGCAACACGCCCAGCGCAAGACCGGCCGCGGCGCCCTGCATCAGCAGGCGCCGCCCGGCATCGTGATCGCCCGGCACGCGGCTCATGCTGCACCACGCCGGCGCAGCCCATGCAGCGACCACGGACCAGCGCCGGCGGCGACCAGCGCCAGCAACACCAGCAGCCACATCGACGGATATTCCATGCCGCCATGTATCCAGAACCAGCCTTTCGGCATCGCCACCCGCACGGTGGTGGCGATGAATAGCGCCGCCAACGCGGCACTCGCACGGGTCCAGGCCCCGACCAGCACCGCCAGCCCACACAGCGTCTGCACCAACGCCAGCACCAACGGCAACGGGGTGGTGGACGGAAGCCCGAACTGCTGCAGCTCTGCTGCAAAACCACCCAGCCCGGGTCCACCAAGCCACCCGAGCAATTTGCCCAGCCCGTGCGGCAGCAGGAAGCCGCCGCCGGCAATGCGCAGCATCAACAATGCCGCAGCACTACCGGCCTCACTGCGTGGCATAGGTGCGTTCAATGCCCGCCTTCCTGGGCGCCGAACATGCTCTTGGCGTACTGGATGCCGATGCCGTAACCGCCCGCGTGTGCGCGTGCGATGCCGGTGGTGAGCTCGTAGGTGTCGCCACGCGCCCAATCGCGCTGCAACTCCAGCAGGTACTGCACGCTGGTGATCGGCGCGGCGCCGGCCTGCACCATGCGGGTGACGGCGCGTTCGTGCGCTTCGTCGCTGACATCGCCGCAGGCGTCGGTGATGACGTAGACCTCGAAGCCCTGCTCGATGGCCGACAGGGCCGGGCCGACGATGCACACGCTGGTCCAAAGCCCGGCAATCACCAGGCGCCGCCTGCCGATGGCATTGACGCGGTCGATCACCCCCTGGTCTTCCCAGGCATTCATGCTGGTGCGATCGAACACCGGCTCACCCGGAAAGATGTCCGGCAACTCCGGAAACAGCGGGCCGGAGAACGACTTTTCCGCCACGGTGGTCAGGATCACCGGCACCTTGAAGCCCTTGGCACCCTTGCCAATCAGCGACACGTTGTTGCGCAGTGCCGAGATGTCGATGGTGTGGGTGGCAAAGGCCATTTGCGATTGGTGGTCGATCAGGATCAAGGTGTGATCGCCGGGCGACAGCAGGGCGTTACCGGGGACGGCGGTGGCAGTGGTCATGCGTGTTGCTCCTGGGAGGTGGAAAAGGAATGACCGGTGTGCCGATGTGCACGCGGTGCGGGTATTGCCAGACAGCCATCGACTGCAACCTGCGCGGCAAAACGCGCCGGCGTGCAGCCGGTGGCGTTGCGGAAGCTGCGCACGAAATGGCTTTGATCGAAGAAGCACAGATCGGTGGCGATCTGGCTGATGGTGTGGCGGCCTTCGCGCAACATGGCCTGCGCACATTCGAGCCGACGACGGCGCAGGTACTCCATCGGGCTGGCGCCGATGGCGTCGCGAAACACCCGTGCGAAATGGAAACGGCTCATGCAGGCAGCGCCGGCCAGTTGGGCCACGCCGATCGGCTCGTATAGGTGCGTCTCGATGTAGTGCAGCGCTCTTGCCACCGCACGTGTGCGTGGTGCATGCGGCGACAGCGTGGCAGCGGCATGCAGATCGGGGCGATCTGTGGCAATCAGACGTGCCATGCGGCGTCTCCGGCGGGGAATGCCGCCATGGTGCGGCGAGCCCCCGCATCGCCCCACCCCTGATGGTGAGGCCGATCGCTCACTCTTTCGGGGGAGCGGCATGCCGCCCTAACGATGCAGCGGCGTGTTGGTCATCACAGCACTGCGCCGTGCGCGCTGGCGCCACACGTCGCTGCGCCGTCTTTGCCCAAGTTGCGGTGTGAGGCTGCCCTGCAGACAGCGGCGCAGGTGAGCACGGGCGGCAGAGCGAACGCCACTGCCACAGCCGTGCGATGCAAGGCCAACGATCCTCTGCAGACCAGCGTTGGCACGCCGCGGACTGCGAGCGCGCCAGCGCGCAGTGCGTGATGCATGCGCGCTGCGTGCAGGTAGGCGTGACTGCGCGTCATTCCGTGCGTACCCGATTTGGCGCCGGACGTCCCTCCCCCGAAAGAGGTGGTGGTGCTTCCCCCGATCTCGCCCGACAATGCCGCGATGCCGCATGCCCCCGTCATCCGATCACGCCTGCTGTTTCGCCTGTGCGCAGCGGTGCTCGTCGTCGTGTGCAGTGGCTTGCCGTGGTGCGCGCTCGCCGCACGTGGCGACATCGTCGCGACCCGAGCCGGACTGCTGCAGTTCCACCACACCGCCTGGAGCACCGAGCGCGGTGCGCCGGCCGACATCTGGGACATCCAGCAGGCCGACGCCGGCCCGCTGTGGCTGGCCACCGGCTTCGGCCTGTTCCAGTTCGATGGCGAGCGCTTCACGCGGCAGGCGCCGCCGGATGGCGAGGCCTATGCATCGCACAACATGACCGCGCTGTCGCTGGCACCGGACGACACCGCGTGGATCGGCTATTTCAACGCCGGCATCGACCGCCTTGCAGACGGTCACCTCACCCACTTCGCCCCAGGCAGGGACGTGCCCGACGGCATGGTGTTCCGGATCGAGCACGATGGCAGCGGGCGCATGTGGGCCGCCATCGATGGCGGTCTGTGCTGGTTCGATGGCCAACGCTGGCGGCGTGCCGGCGCCGATTGGGGATACACGGCCGCGCGCGCCCACTGGCTGCTGCGCGACGTGCGCGGCGTGCTCTGGGTCAGCGACGGCACCCAGATTCTGTCGTTGCGCCCCGGCGCGCGACGCTTCGAACCCAGCGGCCAGCCGGTGGGCCTGTACGTCACCATGGCCGAGAGCCCGGACGGCGCAATCTGGGTCGCCGACCCTTACCGCGGCGTCTTCGCGTTGACCGATTCCAAGGGCCAGGTCCTGCCGGCGAGTGCGCGCGCCCAGCCGCAATTTCCCGGCGTCTTCGCACGGCGCATCCGTTTCATGCGCGATGGCGCGCTGTGGGGCAGCGACTATGCCGCGCACGGCGTGTTCCGCATCGCCCTGCCTGCAGCCCCGGCACCGGTGCTGGAACGCTTCGGTCCGGTGCAAGGGCTGACCTCGGCGACCGCCGGGCCCCTGCTCGAAGATCGCGAAGGCAACCTGTGGGCCGGCACCAATCTGGGCCTGAATCGCTTTCGACACCGCGCATTGCTGCCGCTGGCCGCGTTGCTGCCGGGCCAGCCGATGGCGGTGGCCACCTTTGCGACCGCGCCGGGCGCCTCGCCCGGCCCGCTGCTGGCCAGCCTGCGCGACGACCGCGTGCTCGCGTTGAGCCGCGAGCGCATCGGGCGCCTGCAGCACGGCGCGCCTGCCGCCAGCACCCTGGCAGTGCCCGCAAGCGCCAGAGGCTGGGTGCTCGGCGAACACGCCCTGCTGCGTCTGCAGGCCGGCCATGCGCAGGCGGTGGCGTTGCCGCTCGGCGCGACGCCCGGCGCCGTTCGCGCCTTCATGGTGGACAGCCACGACCAGCCATGGGTCTGCCCGGATGCCGGCGGCCCCCATGTCTTCGATGGCAAGGCATGGATGCCCGTTGCCACGCTGCAGGACACGCCCTGCTCGGTGCTGACCACGACCCGGGACGGCCGCCTGTGGGTGGGCACCGTCAAGGGCGAAGTGCGCGTGCTGCAGGGGCAACAACTCAAACGCTACGCCGCAGTCGATGGCCTGTCGGTGGGGCCGATCACCGCCATCTGGCACGGCCCCACGCTCACCCTGGTCGCCGGCGAGACCGGGCTGGCCGTGCTCGGCGCCGATGGCCGCTTCCATCAGGTGGCCGACCAGAGCGCGCCGCTGCTGCAGGGCATCACCGGCATCGTGCAGGACCGGCACGGCATGCTGTGGTTGAACGGCAACCGTGGCGTGGTGCAGGTAGCGCAACGGGCATTGCTGAGCAGCGTGCGCGCTGGCGTGGTCGGCCCGATGCGGCTGTACGACATCATGGATGGGTTGCCCGGCATCGCCCAGCAGGCCACGCCGGTGCCTACCGCCATCGCCGCCGATGACGGCCTGCTGTGGTTCACCACCAACCAGGGCCTGGCCTGGCTGGACCCGGACCAGACCTACCGCAATCCCACCGCGCCGGATGTCTTCATCACCGAGATCGTCGCCAATGACCGGCCCTACCCGCGCGACGACGGCCTGCGCCTGCCCAAGTGGACCGACCGCCTGCGCATCGGCTATGACGCGGTCAGCCTCACCCGCCCCGAGCGGATGCGCTTTCGCTACCGGCTGGAGGGCGTGGACGCGCGCTGGCAGGACGCCGGCAATCGCAACGAGGCGTTCTATACGAATCTGGCGCCGGGCCGTTACCGCTTCCGCATCGCCGCCGCCAACAACGATGGCGTCTGGAACGCGCGCGGCGACACGCTCGATTTCGTCATCGAGGCGGCCTTCGTGCAGACCTGGCAGTTCCAGGTCTGCGCCGCACTGGCGCTGCTGCTGACCCTTGCCCTGCTGTGGCGCATGCGCACACGCCAAGTGGCCGGACGCCTGCGGGCTCGACTGGAAGAGCGGTACCGCGAACGCGAGCGTATCGCCCGCGAGCTGCACGACACCTTGTTGCAGGGCACGCAAGGATTGATCCTGCGGCTGCATGCCGCCAGCCGCTCGCTGCCCTGGAACGACCCACGCCGGCTGGAACTGGAACAAGCGGTGGATCTGGCCGAGAACGCCCTGATCGAGGGCCGCGACCGCGTCAACGGCCTGCGCGACAGCTACTCGCTGCGCGAGGACCTGGCCGCCGCGCTGCAGCGCTCGCGCAACGCCAGCATGCCCCCGCCCGCGGCCGAGTTGCAGGTCTTGGTGGACGGCCGAGCGGTGGCGCTGCGTCCGCTGGTGGCCGACGAACTGTTCCAGCTGGGCCGCGAGGCACTGGCCAACGCCGACCGGCATGCCGCGGCCACGCGCATCGCGCTGGAACTGCGTTACGGTTCACGTGACTTCACGCTGCGCATCCGCGACGATGGCTGCGGCCTGGACCCGGACGTGCTTCATGGTCAGGCGCGCACCGGGCACTGGGGGCTGACCGGCATGCAGGAACGCGCGCAGCGTATCGGCGCCAAGATGCAGTTGTGGTCGCGTCCGGGCAGCGGCACCGAGATCCAGATCGTGCTACCCGCCCGTACCGCTTACGCACGGCCGCCGCGCTGGTGGTGGCCCTTTGGACACGCACGCTCCATGGAGAGCTTCAATGGCTGAGACGGTCAAACCAACCGACCTGCTGGTGGTGGACGATCATCCGTTGCTGCGCGATGGCCTGAGCGCCATGCTTGCCGCCGAATGCGACATGCGCGTGGTGGGCGAGGCCGAAGACGGCGAACAGGCGGTGGCCTGCTACACCCGCCTGCGCCCGGACGTGGTGTTGATGGACCTGCAGATGCCGCGCGTGGATGGCGTGGAAGCCATCCAGCGCATCCGCCGCGTCGACCCGTCTGCGAAGGTCATCGTGCTGACCACCTACACCGGCGATGTGCGTGCGGTGCGCGCCCTGCAGGCAGGCGCCTGCGGCTACCTGCTCAAGAGCGCGTTACGGCGCGAACTGGTCGACACCATCCGCGACGTGCGCCGTGGCCAGCGCCGGCATGTACCGGCGTCGGTGGCCGAAAACATCGCCGCCCACGTGCTCGATGACGCACTGTCCGCCCGCGAGACCGAGGTGCTCAACCTGGTTGCCACCGGCTGCTCCAACAAGCAGATCGGCACTGCGCTGACCATCGCCGAAGAGACGGTCAAGGCGCACATGAAGAACATTCTCGCCAAGCTGGGCGTGCGTGATCGCACCCATGCGGTCACCGTTGCGCTGCGCCGCGGAATCCTGTCGCTGGAAACCTGAGCGACACCGGTGCCCGGCTCACATCGATCGAACAGCGGGATCGAACTTCACCCACGACGCTTTGCCTGCAGCCATGCCGACCTGCAGCGCGGCAGCGTGACTGGCGAAAGTACTGATCTGGACTGGTCCGGCAAGCGCGCGCCTCGGGCTGCAGTCGCCCCGGTCCACTCCGCCAACTTGCAACACGGTCGCGCATTCTTGAACGCAAGGCGCACGCCTCGATCGGTGCACCCTGTCAAATGGATCGGCTTGAGCTATCGAATGCACCGCCAGCGGCATGGGGGCCGCTTCAGCATCATGGGTGACAGCCGATAACGGCTACGTCCGACCGCCGCACGACGCCGCGGCGGCCATCGTTTCAATCATTTAAACGCGTTCAGGGGAATTGCAATGCTTCGTCACTCTTTGCGGGTGCGCCTGCTGTTGCCGGTGCTGGCCTTGGTGCTGGTCGTGGTGGTGGCACTGACGGTCATTCTGGCCATTACCGAAGCGAACCGGGTCAAGTTCGAAGCCGGCGACTCGATCGAGCGCCAGTCGGTGTCCTTGCAGACCTTGTTCGCGGTCACCCGCTCGATGATGCTCGACCGTGTCAATTCCTCCATGCGCCAGCTGCGCAAGGAGGCCAATGCGCTGGGCGCACCGAGCGTGGGCAGCGAGATCCGCGTCGCCGATCGCAATGCCAACGACCTGTTGCTGGGCCAGCGCCCGCAGGCCAACGTCTTCACCATGCTGGACGACGTCACCGCCATTCACGAAGGCACCGCCACGCTGTTCTCGCGCACCGGCGACGACTTCGTGCGCATTTCCACCAACGTCAAGAAGGACGACGGCAGCCGCGCCATCGGCACCGTGCTCGATCCCAACGGCCAGGCCGCCGCCAAGCTGCGCAATGGCGAAAGCTTCTATGGCGTGGTCGACATTCTCGGCAACCCGTACGTCACTGGCTACGAGCCGATCTTCGCCGGCAGCGACAAGCGCGTCATCGGCGCCTGGTACGTCGGCTACAAAGCCGACACGCAGGCCCTGGAAAACGTGGTCAGCAGCCGCCGCGTGCTCGACTCCGGCTTCATCGCCGTATTCGACAGCAAGAACACGCTGCGCTTCCAGTCCACCACCGGCGCCACCACCGACACCGCCACCATCGAGCGCATCGTCAAGGACAGCCCAGACGACTGGGTCGTGACCAAGCAGGAAGTGCCCGATTGGGGCTTCACCCTGGTGTCGGCGTATCCCAAGAGCGACGTCAATGGCGTGATCGTGCGCCAGTCGCTGTGGATCGCCGGTATCGGCCTGCTGGTCTGCGCATTGTTGCTCGGCCTGCAGTGGGCGTTGATCTGGAACCGCGTGTTGCGCCCGATCCAGCACTTGACCACCGTGGCCGAAGAACTGAGCCTGGGCAAGTGGAACCACACCATCGCCGAGGTCAATCTCAAGGATGAAATTGGTACCCTGGCGCGTGCCATCTCCCGCTTGTCCAATAGCGTCCGGTTGGCCATGGAGCGGCTCAGCAAACGCTGAGCCGCTGTCACCCATTCCGTACCCGATGCTGCAAGGAAGACGCCATGTCCACTGAATTCCGTCCGCTGATCGATGTCCTGCGCGAGCTCAGGACGTTGGCATTGAAGAAGGCGTCCGGCTTTCTGTTTGTCGTCACCGAAGAAAATCATTCCTGCATCGTTCGCATCAATGCCGGGCAGATCGAAGAAGTGGTCTTCCGCATGCTGCGCAATGACGAAGCCGTGCAACGCCTCACCATGGTCGGTGCGGCGAAGGCCCGCTTTCAGGTCGACCCCGGTGCCGGCATGGGCAAGCCGTCGCTGCTGAGCGAAGACTCCCGCCAGTGGTTGATGGGCGGTTTCGAGCAGGACCTGGGCGGTGCGCCGGCACCAGCCCGTGCACCGGTCGCGCCCGCAGCGGCGCCGGTTGCGCCGGCACCGATCGCAGCGCAGGCCCCTGCCCCGTCAGGCCTTGCACCCTCGGCCACTGGCGGCGCGGGCGCACCGGACGACCAGGTTCGCGATGCGCTGGAAAAGGTCGCATTGAATTATCTCGGCCCGATCGCCGGCATGCTCTGCGACGAAGCCTGGGAAGCCTCCAGCGATATCGAACAGGTCCTCAGCCAGCTCGGCGCCAACCTGGCTACGCCGCAGGAAGCGCAAAAGTTCATGGCCGACGCCCGCGTGGCGCTGGCCAAGGTGCGCTGAGGCAAGCGCTATCGCGTCCGGCAATCTGGGTCCGGGCATCGCTCACGGCGGCTGCGCTAGCAGCAACAAAGCCCCGCGGTTGCAGCACTTGGTCAGCGGGACGCATCAGCCACCTCGGTCTCCACAGCCAGAACAGACGAGCGCCTGGCGCTCGTTTTTTTTGCGCGTCCGCCAGCCTGTGGGCGGACATCGGCACGCGCTGCCGCGTTGCAGCCGCACCGCTCGACCAGCTGCTCGGCGCGCTGTTCGCCGCTGTCGAACGCCCGGTACCCAACAGTCGGATGCACCACGGAAAACACCAAATCGCTTGCGTTCGCCAAATGGTACGGTACTGTACCTCACCAAATACACGATCAAGCCCATGGCAATCTCGCACTCCGACGCCCCGATCCACCGCACGTCCAAGGGTGCCCAGCGCATCCACGACCTCATCGTGGTGGCGTCCGAGCGCTTTCTGGAGCTGGGCTTCGATGCTGTTTCGGTGGACGACCTCATCGCCACGGTTGGTGGCTCGCGACGCAATGTCTATGCGCATTTCGGCGGCAAGGAAGGGCTGTTCAAGGCGGCGATGCTGCATGTGGCCGCAGAGATGGCCAAGCCGCTCGATGCGCTGGTCATCGAAGGGCGCAATCCTGCAGACGTATTGCCTGCACTCGGCCATCGCCTCGTGCGCACTGCGCTGTCGCCGCACACACTGGCCGTGCATCGCATCCTGACCAACGAGGGCAAACGCTTCCCGGATATCGCGCAGGCGATGTTGAATGCCAGCTACCTCAAGATTCAGGACAAGGTGGCCAGGTGGATCGCCACCCAGCAAGGCGATGCCCCCGGCCAGTTCACTGATCGCCTGTCCGCTTACGTGCTGGCCGAGCAGTTCATGAGCATGACCGCCAGCCACGTCAAGTTGCTGGCAATCGTCGGCCTGATCAGCCCGCCACTGCACACGTCGGAAATCGACATCATCGTCGGCAACGCGGTCTGTACCTTGTTGCAGGGCGCAACGGTCGGCCAGCGCACCGTCAAGGCGCAGAGCGGATAACCCGCAGCACCCCGCATCCACCACGCGGCGATGCGGTAACGACCCACTGCCGTGCATTGCATCTCGCGTTTTCGCCTGGTCGGTCGATCTGGCGTGCCTGACCGTGCCTGCCGCTCATCTCACCGGGCGTTGGCCGACGCAACACCTGCACCACCGCCACGATAGCTGCCGCACGCAGCGTCGCCTCGTTCAACTCCATCGGAGCACCTCATGAAAGCTGTCCGTCTCCATCGATTCAATGACCGTCCCGCCACGGAAGACATTGCCGTGCCCGACATCGCGTCGGATCAGGTGCTGCTGCGCGTACACGCCGCTGCACTCAATCCGCTCGACGCGCTGGTGGTCTCCGGCGTTGCCCGGCACTTTTTCGATATCCCCCTGCCCATCACCCTGGGCACCGACTTCGTCGGCGTGATCGAACGCGTCGGTGCTGCAGTGACGCAGTGGCATCCGGGCGACCGTGTGCTGGTCTGGACCGATGCCGGCAGCAGCGGCGCGGTTGCCGAATTCGCCGCCGTCGCGGCCACCGCCTGCGTCGCGCTGCCGCCCGGCCTGTCGGCGGCCGAAGGCGCTGCGATTCCCACCGCCGGCATCACCGCATGGCATGCGTTGTTCTCCGCCGCGCGTCTCAAGGCAGGCGAAACCGTGTTGATCCATGCCGCTGCCGGCGGCGTAGGCAGTTTTGCGGTGCAGTTCGCGCGCAAGGCCGGCGCCCGCGTCATCGCAACGGCCTCCGGTGATGGCCTGGACCTGGTCCGTCACCTGGGCGCCGATGAAGTCATCGACTACACCGCAGAGGATTTCACCGCCATCGCGTCCAACGTGGACGTTGTGCTGGACCTGGTCGGCGGCGACACCCAGACGCAGTCGTATGCGGTGCTACGTGCGGGTGGACGCCTGGTCTCCACGGCCATGCCACCGGACGAGGCAGCCGCCAATGCACACGGCGTGCTGGCCAGCATGTTCTATGCAAAACCCTACGCAGACCGTCTGGATCAGCTGGTGGCATCCATCGTCGCGCAAGGTGTGCGCGTGGTCATCGACAGCACTGCATCCATCGACGCCTTCGACCAGGCCTGGGCGCGCCTGACCTCGCGCAAGGCACGCGGCAAGATCGTTGTCTCGCTCGTCTGACGCGCCCGGATCACCATACGACCAACCCACCCTCTCTTGGCTGCAGCGTCCCTGCGTTGCGATAGCGAACGGCATTGCCGGGTGATGGCTCACTGCGGTCCCGTGAAACCACTGCATGCCTGAGCGACATGCACGACCGCAGCGCGCTTCCCGGTACGCCACGCAATCGCATCGAAGTGAGAGTGGCAAGGTCATGCAGAACGGAGGGCAAGCCGCTGCCGTTCTGCATCACTTGTTTGTCCAAGACACGCGGCCACGTGCAGAGCATCTTGGCCACGACGGCGGCTCACCACTCTGTGCCCTGCTGGCGTGGGTATGCGCGATCCCACGATAGACTGGCAGAGACAGGTGGCGTTTCCGCTCAGAGATGTCGCCTTCGTCGTCGGCTATGAGAGCGCCTCCCAATTCAGCCGCGAATATCTCCGTCAGTTCGGCGCGCCTCCCGCACGCGATGTCCGCGCAGTGCGTCAGGCGATCGGCTCCCCCACCCGGCCCTACTCCGCACCGTGAGTGCTCGCCGCGGCGTCAGCTGAGGCTTGGACCTGCCGGAACCCGTCACGGGACGTGGCCTGATTGCCGGCAAATCGTTATGCATCACCCCGCCCGGAACGTCTGCTGAAAGCCGAAAGCCCGCATAAAGCGGGCTTTCGGTGTGCTGGAGCTAGCGAACGCTGGTCGGGCCAGACGGCCCCTCACTCCCACTCGATCGTCGCCGGCGGCTTGCCGGAGATGTCGTAGACCACGCGCGAGACGCCGCGCAGTTCGTTGATGATGCGGTTGCTCACCGTGCCGAGGAAGTCGTACGGCAGGTGCGCCCAATGCGCGGTCATGAAGTCGATGGTCTCCACTGCGCGCAGCGCGATCACCCATTCGTAGGCACGTGCGTCGCCTACCACGCCGACCGATTTCACCGGCAGGAACACCGCGAATGCCTGACTGGTTTTGTCGTACAGATCGGCCTTGCGCAGTTCGTCGATGAAGATCGCATCGGCCTTGGCCAGCAACTCGGCGTATTCGCGCTTCACTTCGCCAAGGATGCGCACACCCAGGCCCGGACCGGGGAACGGGTGGCGATACACCATCGTGCGCGGCAACCCGAGTTCGACGCCGAGGCGACGCACTTCGTCCTTGAACAATTCGCGCAGCGGCTCGACCAGGCCCAGCTTCATGTGCTCGGGCAGGCCACCGACATTGTGATGGCTCTTGATCACGTGCGCCTTGCCGGTCTTGCTGCCGGCCGACTCGATGACGTCCGGGTAGATCGTGCCCTGCGCCAGCCACTTGGCATTGGCCAGCTTGTTGGATTCTTCGTCGAAGATCTCCACGAACAGGTTGCCGATGATCTTGCGCTTGGCTTCCGGATCGCTCACGCCCTGCAGCGCGCTGAAATAGCGGTCGGCGGCATTGACGCGGATGACCTTCACGCCCATGTGCTCGGCGAACATCGCCATCACCTGGTCGCCTTCCTGCCAGCGCAACAGGCCGGTGTCGACGAACACGCAAGTCAGCTTGTCGCCGATCGCCTTGTGCAACAGTGCCGCGACCACCGACGAATCCACACCGCCCGACAAGCCCAGGATCACTTCATCCTCGCCCACCTGTTCGCGCACGCGGGCGATCTGGTCGTCGATGATGTTGGCCGCGGTCCACAGCGTCTGGCAGCCGCACACATCCACCACGAAGCGGCGCAGCAGGGTCTGGCCCTGCAAGGTATGCGTCACTTCCGGATGGAACTGCACGCCATACCAGCGCTTGTCTTCGTTGGACATCGCGGCCACCGGGATGCGGTCGGTCACGGCGGTAATGGTGAAACCCGGCGGCACCTGCGAGACGTGGTCGCCGTGGCTCATCCATACATTCAGGCGCGCTGCGCCGGCATGGTCGGTCAGGCCGGAGAACAGCGCATCGGCCGCCACCACGTCCACCTCGGCATGCCCGAATTCGCGTTGATCGGCGGCTTCGGTCGCACCGCCCAACTGCGCGGCCAAGGTCTGCATGCCATAGCAGATGCCGAATACCGGCAAACCGCTGTCGAACACTTGCTGCGGCGCGGCCGGCGCGCCCGGCAGCGTGGTCGATTCCGGCCCACCGGACAGGATGATGCCCTTGGCGCCAAAGCCGGCGATCTCGGACGGATCATGATCCCATGCCCAGATCTCGCAATAGACCCCCAGCTCGCGAATGCGCCGCGCAATCAGCTGCGTGTACTGCGCGCCGAAATCGAGGATGAGGATCTTGTCGCTATGGATGTTGGTCATTGAGAGCCGGGAATCGGGAATCGGGATTGGGGAATCGCAACAGCAAACGTGGCGCCAGCCACCATCGGACGAGGAAGCGGCGGGCTCTTACGATTCCCGATTTCCGATTCCCCATTCCCATATTATCCAGCGCGATAGTTCGGCGGCTCTTTGGTGATCTGCACGTCGTGGACGTGGCTCTCGCGCTGGCCGGCGCCGGTGATCTTGACGAACTTGGGCTTGGTGCGCATCTCTTCGATGGTGGCGCAGCCCACATAGCCCATGGTCGCGCGTAGTCCACCGATGAGCTGATGGATGATGCCGCCGACCGGGCCGCGATACGGCACACGTCCTTCGATGCCTTCGGGGACCAGCTTGTCGGCGTCGGAAGCGTCCTGGAAATAGCGGTCCTTGGAGCCCTTCTCCATCGCACCCAGGCTGCCCATGCCGCGATAGCTCTTGTAGCTGCGGCCCTGGAACAACTCGACCTCGCCCGGCGCCTCTTCGGTGCCTGCCAGCAGGCCACCGACCATCACCGTGGACGCGCCAGCCACCAGCGCCTTGCCGATGTCGCCGGAATAGCGGATGCCGCCATCGGCGATCAGCGGAATCCTGTCCTGCAGCGCTTCGGCCACCATGTCCACCGCGGTGATCTGCGGCACGCCCACACCTGCGACCACACGCGTAGTGCAGATCGAGCCGGGGCCCACGCCGACCTTGACCGCATCGGCACCGGCATCCATCAACGCCAGCGCGGCATCGCCGGTGACGATGTTGCCGCCGATCACCTGCAACTGCGGATAGGTCTTCTTGACCCAGGCCACGCGATCGATCACGCCCTGCGAATGGCCGTGCGCGGTGTCGACGATGACCACGTCCACGCCGGCGGCGGCCAGCAGCTCGATGCGCTGTTCGGTATCGCCGCCCACGCCCACGGCCGCACCCACCAGCAGTCGCGTGGCGCTGTCCTTGGCCGCGTTGGGGTTGTCGGTCTTCTTTTGGATGTCCTTGACCGTGATCAGCCCACGCAGCTCGAAGCTGTCGTTGACCACCAGGATCTTTTCGATGCGGTTGCGATGCAGCAGCTCCAGCACTTCCTCGTCGCTGGCGCCCTCGCGCACGGTGATCAGGCGATCCTTCTTGGTCATGATGTGGCGGACCGGATCGTCCAGCTTCTTTTCGAAGCGCATGTCGCGGCTGGTGACGATGCCGACCAGTTCGCTGCCATCGACCACCGGCACGCCGGAGATGTTGCGCGCACGCGTCAGCGCGATCACCTCGCCGATGGTGGTGTCCGGGCTCACCGTGAACGGCTCGGTGATGACGCCGGACTCGAACTTCTTGACCTTGGCCACTTCGGCCGCCTGCTGCGCAGGGGTCAGGTTCTTGTGGATGATACCGATGCCGCCCAACTGGGCCATGGCCACCGCCAGGCGGTGTTCGGTCACCGTGTCCATCGCGGCCGAAAGAATCGGCAGCTTCAGACGCAGATCGCGGGTCAGCCGGGTTTCCAGGCTGACATCCTTGGGCAGGACGATCGAATGGGCGGGGACGAGCGAGACGTCGTCGTAGGTAAGAGCTTCAGCCTGGATGCGTAGCATCGGCGGACCCGAGTTTGGGGAAGCGCGGCATTTTAACGCATTGGGGCCGGGAGTGGGGAATCGGGAGTCGGGATTGGCAAAGGCGCCGCCTTGCACCGCCATGCCGTTCGTCAGGATGCCGATGGCCTGCCAATCGCGGACGCAATCCGGATCGGCCGACGCATGCGCTTTGCCGTTGCCTTTAACGAATCCCCAATCCCGAATCCCCACTCCCGGCCGCATCAGCGGCCTCGATGGTGTTCTGCATCAGCGTGGCCACCGTCATCGGCCCGACCCCGCCCGGCACCGGAGTGATCCACGCGGCCCGCTGCACGGCGGCGTCGAAGCCGACATCACCCACCAGGCGTCCATCCTCGAGCCGGTTGATGCCGACATCAATCACCACCGCGCCCGGCTTGACCCATTCGCCAGGGATCAGCCCGGGCCGGCCCACCGCCACCACCAGGATGTCGGCATTGCGCACGCTGGCTTCCAGCACGTCGGCCGGAGTGAACTTGTGGCAGCTGGTCACCGTGCAACCGGCAATCAGCAACTCCAGCCCCATCGGGCGGCCTACGTGGTTGCTCACGCCAACGATGGTCGCATTGCGCCCGCGCACGGGCTGATCGGTATGCCCGAGCAGGGTCACGATGCCGCGCGGCGTGCACGGGCGCAGGCCGAATTCGCGCAATGCCAGATGCCCGACGTTCTGCGGATGGAAGCCGTCCACGTCCTTGCGCGGGTCGATCCGCTGGATCAGCCGGTTGGCATCTGGAATGCCCGGCAATGGTAGCTGGATCAGAATGCCGTGGATCTTGGGATCGGCGTTGAGCTCGTCGATCAGTGCCGCCAGCTCTGCTTCGCTGGTGCCCTGCGGCAGGTCGTAGTCGAAGGCCTCGATGCCCACCTTTTCCGCCGCACGCCGCTTGTTGCGCACATACACCGACGAGGCCGGGTCGCCGCCCACCAGCACCACTGCCAGGCCCGGCCGTGTCTTGCCGGCGGCCATGCGCGCATCCACCCGCAACTTCAGGCCGTCGAGCAACTCCTCGGCAATGCGCCGGCCATCGAGAAGGCGGGCCGGAGCGGAAGCAGCTGGCGCGGAAGCGGTCATGGGGCGTCAGGTGTAGAGTCGAAGGCCGTCCATTGTCCCCGATTCCGTCATGAGCGACATCACTCCCATCAGCACCTCGAGCAACGACCCGGCCACCACCGCCATCGAGGCGGCCGCATTTCGTCGGTTGCTGCAGCATCTCAACCAGGATCGCACCGATGTGCAGAACATCGACCTGATGATTCTTGCCGGCTTCTGCCGTAACTGCCTGGGCGACTGGTACCGCGAAGCGGCCGAAGCGCAGGGGCAGCCGATGAGCAAGGACCAGGCCCGTGAGGCGGTCTATGGCATGCCGTTTGCGCAGTGGAAGCAGCAGCATCAAAAAGATGCCACGCCCGAGCAGCTGGAGGCCTTCGCCGCTGCGCAACGCAAGCACGTGTCCTGACATCGCCACGGCACGGGCACAGGCACCCCTGTCGCGCTGCATGCGTGCCGCCGCCCGCAGCATTGAACTGACAGAACCCTGCTAACGGTTCTTGCGGCGCTGCGCAGATCGTGGCGTTGCCCATGACGTTGCGAACGGTGCCCTGCCCCGTCAAGCCTGGACAACTCACCTCGATGGTTGCCAGCCTGCGTTTGGCATGGCGCGACACGCTGACTACAAAAAAACGGCGCCCAAGGGCGCCGTTTCTCAAGGCACTTGCTGCAAGACCTCAGCCGCGTGCATCTGCCTGAGCAAGCGCAGTGCGCAGGATTTCCTTCGCCGGGCCACCATGCTTTTCGTGCTCGAGGGCAAAGTGCACCGTCGCCTCGATCAGGCCGATGTGGGCGCCGCAGTCGAAACGGCGTCCCTCGAAACGGAATGCGTCGACCTGCTCTTGCTTCAACAGCTCGGCGATTGCGTCGGTCAGCTGGATCTCGCCGCCCGCACCGGCACCGGTGGACTCGAGCAGATCGAAGATCTTCGGGCTGAGCACGTAGCGGCCGACCACGGCCAGGTTGCTCGGTGCCACTTCCGGCTTGGGCTTTTCCACGATCGCGTTGATGCGGCCCTTGCGGCCGTCGAACGCGTCGGTAGACACGATGCCGTAGCTGGCCGTCTTGTCATGCGGAACATCTTCCACCGCAATGACGCTACCGCCCGACGCTTCTGCCACATCGGCCATCTGGGTCAGCGCGGCGTCGCCGCGGTTCCACATCAGGTCGTCCGGCAGCAGCACGGCAAACGGCTCGTCGCCGATCACCGCCTTGGCACACAACACCGCATGGCCCAGACCCAATGCCTCGGCCTGCGTCACGAAAATGGCGCGAACGCCCTCCGGCAACGCGTGGCGCACCAGCTCCAACTGCTCGAGCTTGCCTGCGCGCTCGAGCTTCTGCTCCAGCTCGTAGGCCTTGTCGAAGTAGTCGGCAATCGAGTGCTTGTAGCGGTTGGTGACGAAGATCAGCGTATCGCACCCGGCCTGGATGGCCTCGTCGACGGCGTACTGGATCAATGGTTTGTCGATGATTGGCAGCATTTCCTTCGGCACCGTCTTGGTGGCCGGAAGAAAGCGGGTCCCAAGACCTGCGACGGGGAATACGGCCTTGCGAATACGCTGGCTCATTACAGTCTTCTGACCTCACGTGCGGGGAATGGAACGACCGTATCAGATCGCGCGTCGACTTTCCGTCGAGCAGCCGCAAAATCCGGCATCAGGCTGCCCAACACAGTCTCCATTGCCTTGATGTCATAGCGATTAACCGCCTCACGCAAACGCGTCACCAGCTGCAGTACCTGCTCGTGCGAGAACTCGCGCACGCCGGCCTCCAGAATCTTCGGGTGCGCGGTGGGACGGTAGTCTTCGTCGGAATAGAACAGCGTTTCGTGCAGCTTTTCGCCCGGGCGCAAGCCGGTATAGAGAATCGCTACATCCTTGCCCGGCTGCTTGCCGGCAAGACGGATCATCTGTTCGGCAAGCAAACGGATCGGCACCGGCTCGCCCATGTCCAGCGTATAGATTGCGCCATGCGAGGCGGAGGCCGCCGCCTGGATCACCAGCTGGCACGCCTCGGGAATGGTCATGAAGTAGCGGGTCACATCCGGATGCGTCACCGTGACCGGGCCGCCCTGGCGGATCTGCTCGCGGAACAATGGCACGACGCTGCCGGCGGAATCGAGCACGTTGCCGAAGCGCACCGTGATGAAGCGCGTCGGTGCATCGCGCGCGTCAAGACTCTGGCAGATCATCTCCGCATAGCGCTTGCTCGCACCGAGCACATTGACCGGCTCGACCGCCTTGTCGGTGGAAATGAAGACAAAGGTTTCGATGCGGGCACGCTGACAGGCGCGCGCGACATTTTCCGTCGCCAGCACGTTGTTGCGCACCGCCTCGCGCAGTTGTTCTTCAAGCAACGGCACTTGCTTGTAGGCGGCGGCATGGAACACCGCGTCGGGCGCTGCAGTGCTCAAGGCATGCGCCACCACCGCCGGGTCGCCGCAATCGCCAAGCACGCGCACTACCTCGATGTCCGGGAACAGCCGGCGCAGATCCGAGTCGATGGTCAGCAGGGCCAGCTCGTCGATCTCCAGCAACACGATGCGACGGGCACCGTGGCGCGCACATTGCCGACAGACTTCCGAGCCGATGGAACCACCGGCACCGGTCACCATCACCGTCTTGTTGGTCAGCCAGTCGCGGATCAGGCGCCAGTCGGGCGTGACCGGCTTGCGATTGAGCAGGTCCTCGATCGCCACTTCCTTCAGCTCGCCCGGCAGCGAGCGCCCTTCCAGCACATTGATCAGCTTGGGCACCATACGGAAAGGCAGCCCGGTGCTTTCGCAGATCGCCACCACGCGCTGCATGCCGGACGCGTCCAGCGACGGGATCGCGATCACCAGCAGCTTGGCAGCGGTTTCCTTGGCGATCGAGGCAGCTTCATCCAAATTGCCCAGCACGTTGAGGCCCTGGATCTTGGCGCCGTGCAGGTTGGCCGCATCGTCCAGAAAGCCGACCGGCACGAAGGTGCCGGTGCGGCGCAGATCGCGCACCAGGCCTTCGGCGGCGCGCCCGGCACCCAGAATCAACACGCGCTGCGCGGCATCGCCGGAATGCGCAATCTGGTAGTCCTTCCAGGCGCGATACAGCAGGCGCGGCGTTCCCAGCAGCGCCGACAGGGCGAAGGGATACACCACCAGCACCGACAACGGCACCCCATCCAGGCGGTCGTACGACAGCGCCAGCACGATGGCCACCAGCCCGAGAAAGCTCGATTTGAAGATGTTCCAGAGGTCGGGCACCGACGCGAAGCGCCATAGGCCGCGGTACAGCCCCATCTTCCAGAACACCAGTCCCTGCGCCACCAGCACCACGCCGGTGCGCCAGTCCCACAAGGGAAGATCGGGGGCCTCGCGCAGCATCGAGTAACGGCCCGCGTGCAGCAGCTGCCAGCACACCCAGACCATCAGGAGGTCGTGTACCACCACTGCCACTTGCGGCAGCGCCTTGGTCAAACGGTCACGCCAAGAAATCATAGGAATCCGTTACTCAGGAATTGCGCAGTCCATCGCGCAGAAAGAACCAGATGGCAGTCACGCCAATGCCCCAGACGAGCGCGGCGAGAACCTGCTGCCAGAAAGCATCATGACGAATTAACACAAACAAGCAGACGGCAGTGACGCTGAAAGCGAAGTAAACACCAGTAACCGGAACGTGTGTCGCAAGACGGCGCGCCAGGCGCTGATAAACGTGCTGCGCATGTGGCTCCCACCACCGCTGACCGCCGAGCATGCGAGTCAGCAGTGTGAAGCCGGCGTCTACAAGAAAGGCGGTCAAGGGCAGCCAGCCGATCCACCAGCTGAGTTGCCCGCCCGCCACGCTCAGGGCAAGCAGCGCGGCCAGCACATACCCCAATGCACCGCTACCGCCATCGCCGAGAAAGATCCGCGCGCGCGGAAAGTTGAACGGCAGGAAGCCCAGGCATGCCGCTGTCACTGCCAGGCCAGCCAACGACCACCCGTTCGGGACCACGGCAGCGAAGGCCAGCGCGGCCAGCGCCGCCTGACTGGCGGCCAAACCGTTGATGCCATCCATGAAGTTCCAGACATTGATCAGCACGACCGACGCGGCCGCGCTGAGGATGCCGTCCAGGACGTCGCCGGTCGAATGAAAGACCAGCAGCCCGAGCGATGCGGAGGCGACCAGATGAATGGCAAAACGTACCCGGGCCGACAACGGGCGATGGTCGTCCCACCAACCCACTCCCGCCACCAGGATCAACCCGACCGCAAACCAGCCGACCACCGTACGTACGCCCGGTGATACCACCCCTGCCGTCACGCAGCCCAGCAAAATGGCCACGACGATCGCCATGCCGCCGCCACGCGGCGTAGCCACGACATGGCTACGCCGCTCGCCGGGATGGTCGAGCAGACGGCGGTGCAGCGCGTAACGCCGCAGCAGCCACGTGCCGACCGCGGCGACCACCAGGTGCAGCGCGCACCAGAGCCAATCGTGCAGCATCAGCGGGACTCACCACGGAGCGCGCCACGGGTACGTGGCGGCTGTATGAAAGCGGTGCCGCTGGCCCTGACACAGCAGCCGGGCCACATGCTCGCAGTTTCAGCGCGGAGCGAGCCAGACTGCAGGTTGCCGTTGATGGTGGAGGGCCGCACGCGCAAGCCCTGCGCCGTGCGGATCACCGCAGGGCCCCGCCCACGCATGGCGCGAACGCCCACCAACAAGGACTGTGCAAGGCCGGAGGTCGGCTGCCTGGATCGCGCCAACACGCCTTACACCACCGCGTAGTTCAGCAGCGGCTTGACCGTGCCCCATTCCTTGCAGCTCGGGCACTGCCAGTGGTGGGTCTTTGCGCCGAATCCGCAACGCGTGCAGCGGTAGCTGGGATTGCGCACCAGCAATTGGTCGGTGATGTGCTTGAGATCGTTCAAGGTGCCCACCGGATCGCTGCCTTCGGCAAGCGTCAGGTCGATCAAGGCCGATTCGCCACGGACCGAAGGCCGGTCCTTGAGCTGGCGGCCGAGATACGCCAGCGCAGGCGCCACGCCATCCTGCGCTTCCATCAGCTGCGTCAGCGCCAGCACCGGGGCGATGCCGCGATAGTGCTCGGTCATCTCCGACAGGAAATTCCGCGCACCGGCGATATCGCCGACGCGGCGATATGCCGCCATCAGCGCCGGGATGATCTCCGGCAGGTACTCCGGATCATGCCGGGCCGCGCGCTCGAACGCGCGCACGGCGGCTTCGTCGTGGCCGCGTTCGGCTTCGATGCGCCCTTCCAGAATGCCGGCGCGCACCGACGTACCGTCTGCCTGATAGGCCCGCGCAATCGCCTGCAGGGCCTCGTCGGCCTTGCCCAATCCGCGATAGCGATCGGCCAGCTCGCACTCGAACTGCGAGATCAGCTTGCCCATCGGCTCGCCGGTGACTTCTTCATAGCGGGTGGCGTTGTCGATCGCCTTTTCCCAGTCACGCTCGGCCTGGTAGATGCCGATCAGATGACGCAGCGCCTGGGGAGCGCGCTGATCGAGTTGCGCCAGTTCGGTGAAGACCGTTTCGGCGCGATCCAGCAAGCCGGACTTCATGTAGTCCTCGCCCAACGCGAGCAAGGCCTGCACCCGCTGCTGGTCGGTCAGGTCGGCGCGCTGCACCAGCCCCTGGTGCAGGCGGATGGCGCGATCCACCTCGCCACGACGGCGGAACAGATGGCCCAGTGCCACCTGCGTCTCGAAGGTTTCCTTGTCCAATTCGGCGATGTGCAGAAACAGCTCGATCGCCTTGTCCGGCTGCTCGTTGAGCAGATAGTTCAGACCGCGGAAATACGTGCTGGACAGACGACTGACCTGGGTATCGCCGTGGCGCTGACCACCGCGTCGACCGACGATCCAGCCGCTCAATGCCGCCAACGGTAGAAACAGGAAAAACCAGAACCACTCGGTCAGGAAGTCCATACGTGCTTAGAGTCCATCGAGGGGGCGCGGCTCGACGGCGGCAGGCGTGATCGGCCCGGCGTCGGCGCGGCTGACCGCAACAGCCTTGTTGGCCTGGCGCAGCTTGGAATAGAGGGGAATGACCACACTGACCAGCACCATGCCGGCACCGATCAACACACCCACCAGCAGCGCGGCAATGATCGCGACTCCGGAGGTGGTATGCACACTGGAGAACAGGAAATCGAGAGTGATGTCCTGCGAATTGACGGCACCGATGACCAGGCCGACCAACAGGAAAGCCAACATCACCAACAAGCGAAACACCTTCATCGCGAGACTCCGTCGGGAAGGGGCCTAGCTTAACCGAGCCGACATAAACGCAGCGGGAGAGCCGTCGTCAGTCCGCCGCATCGGCCAGATCGACCGGGACCACGGAGCTGACGCGCTCACGCAGTTCCTTGCCCGGCTTGAAGTGGGGAACATGCTTGCCCGGCAACGCAACCGATTCACCGGTCTTGGGATTGCGTCCCAGACGAGGTGGACGGTAATGCAGCGAAAAACTGCCGAAGCCACGAATTTCGATCCGATCGCCATCGGACAGCGCCTGCCCCATCATCTCCAGCAGCGATTTCACTGCCAGATCCACGTCGTCCGACTTCAGATGCGCTTGGCGTCGCGCCAGGATTTCAATCAATTCGGACTTGGTCATGGGAAGACTTGCTTTTTTCGACTGACACATCGGAATCGGCCCGGGCAAGCCCGGGCCGATCCATCACGCTCGCGAGAGCGCTACGCGCTTACTCGGACTTGTTGCTGTTCAACTGTGCACGCAGCAGCGCGCCCAGCTGCGTCATGCCGCCCGACGCAGCGGAGGACTGATATTCCTCCAGCGTCTCGCGCATTTCGGCATCGTCCTTGGCCTTGATCGACAGCTGCAGCGTGCGGCCCTTGCGGTCCATGCCCACGAACTTGGCTTCGATCTTGTCGCCGACCTTCAGGTGCTGGGTCGCATCGTCGACGCGTTCGTTGGCGATGTCGCGTGCAGCGACGTAGCCTTCGATGCCATCGGCCAGGTCGATCGTGGCGCCCTTGGCATCCACTTCACGCACCACGCCTTCGACCTTCGAACCCTTCGGGTTGGACGCCATGTACTGACCGAACGGGTCCTGCTCCAGCTGCTTGACGCCCAGGCTGATGCGCTCGCGTTCCGGGTCCACTGCCAGCACGACGGCTTCCAGCGTGTCGCCCTTCTTGTAGTTGCGCACGACATCTTCGCCGGTGGTGTTCCAGCTGATGTCGGACAGGTGCACCAGACCGTCGATGCCGCCGTCCAGGCCGATGAAGATGCCGAAGTCGGTGATCGACTTGATCTGACCGGACACCTTGTCGTTCTTCTTGTGGGTGGCAGCGAAGGTTTCCCACGGATTGGCGGCAACCTGCTTCATGCCCAGCGAGATGCGGCGACGCTCCTCGTCGACATCCAGCACCATCACTTCGACTTCGTCACCAACCTGCACAACCTTGGACGGGTTGACGTTCTTGTTGGTCCAATCCATCTCGGAGACGTGCACCAGACCTTCGACGCCCGGCTCGATCTCGACGAATGCGCCGTAATCGGTGACGTTGGAGACCTTGCCGAACACGCGGCTGTTGGCCGGGTAACGACGTGCGATGTTGTCCCACGGATCTTCGCCCAGCTGCTTCAGGCCGAGGCTGACGCGGTTGCGCTCGCGATCGAACTTCAGCACGCGCACGTCCAGCTCGTCGCCGACGTTGACGACTTCGGACGGATGGCGCACGCGCTTCCAGGCCATGTCGGTGATGTGCAGCAGGCCGTCGATACCGCCCAGGTCCACGAATGCGCCGTAGTCGGTCAGGTTCTTGACGACACCCTTCAGGATTGCGCCTTCCTGCAGCTTGTCCATCAGCTGCTCGCGCTCTTCCGAGTGCTCGCTCTCGACCACGGCACGACGCGAGACCACCACGTTGTTGCGCTTGCGGTCCAGCTTGATCAGCTTGAACTCGAGTTCCTTGCCTTCCAGATAGGCCGGGTCGCGCACCGGGCGCACATCCACCAGCGAACCGGGCAGGAACGCGCGGACATCCTTGATGTCCACGGTGAAACCACCCTTGACCTTGCCGCTGATGCGGCCGGTAATGGTTTCGTTCTTTTCCAACGCTTCTTCCAGCTCGTCCCACACCATCGCGCGCTTGGCCTTCTCGCGCGACAACACGGTCTCGCCGAAGCCGTTTTCGATGGAGTCCAGCGCAACCTTGACCTGATCGCCCACGCCCACATCGATCTCGCCAGCGTCATTACGGAACTGCTCGATCGGCACGATGCCTTCGGACTTCAGGCCAGCGTTGATCACCACCACGTCGCCACGCACTTCCACGACGGTACCGGTGACGATCGAGCCCGGCTTCAGCTTCGCCAGATTGGCTTGACTGGCTTCGAACAGTTCAGCAAAAGATTCTGTCATTTGGATTTACTCAGTTGAACACACGGGCGCCGGTTGTCGGGTTGCGACAGAGACGGACCGCCCAGCCTGTTGGTCGACCCCAACAACGAGTCGGTTTGGAAGTAGTAGAACCGCCACGCAGGATGCGCGACGGAGCCTTGGAACGCCTTACGGTCGGCGGGACAGGCCCGCTTGCGGAACGCTTACGACGGCGTGCGGGCAGCGATCACCGCAACCACACGCTGGACGACATCCTCGATCCCGATTCCGCTGGTATCGATCAGCACGGCGTCTTCGGCCGGCCGCAATGGCGCCACCACCCGCTGCGCATCTCTGGCATCTCGAGCCATGATCTCGCGCAGCAGGTCGTCAAAGATAACCGAAACACCCTTTTCCATCAACTGTTTATGACGACGGCCCGCACGTTCTTCGGCACTGGCGGTCAGGAAGACCTTGAAGGCGGCATCCGGGAAGATCACCGTGCCCATGTCGCGTCCGTCGGCGACCAGCCCGGGCGCCCGCCTGAATGCGCGCTGGCGTTCCTTGAGCGCGCTGCGCACCTCCGGAATCGCGGCGATCGCCGAGGCCAGGGCCCCGGTGGTTTCCAGGCGCAATTCGCCAGTGGCGTCCACCCCGTTGACCAGCACCCGCAAGCCCGCCTCGCCCGCGTCGTCGAACTCCACCTTCGTGTCAAAGGTGCAGCGCACCAGGGCAGCCGGGTCGGAGACATCCAGATCGGCCCAGCTCGCCGCCACCCCTACCGCACGATACAGTGCACCCGAATCGAGATAGTGCCAGCCCAGCCGGGCGGCAACGATCCGGCTGACCGTGCCCTTGCCGGCGCCGGAGGGACCATCGATGGTGAGGACGGGTGAAAGGTCGGTCATTCAGGCTTCCGGGAGCGGCATCAGACGGTAGTGTAGCGCCGCGCGCCACGATTGCGCTGCAACCACTTGAAAGCACGACGAAAAGCCGGTTAGAATTGCCGGCTTAATTGCGAGTGCACCCTTCGAACGCGGGCACTCTTCCATCGAACCCAACCGTTTACACCGAGGTGTGCCATGAAAGTCCTGTCCTCCCTGAAGTCTGCGAAGACCCGTCACCGCGACTGCAAGGTGGTCCGCCGCCGCGGCAAGGTCTTCGTGATCTGCAAGTCGAACCCGCGTTTCAAGGCGCGTCAGCGCTAAGCCTTTACGGCGCGTGCAAGACCCGAGAAAGCCGCCTCCGGGCGGTTTTTTCTTGGCCGCCGCTTCATGTCGGCAGTGCTTCGCTCGTGGCGGAAGGTCTCCACGCCTGCCGGGCGGTCATTGCATCAAGGCGCAACGCGGGTGCTGGTTTTTTGCTGTAATCACCATCTGAAATCTTGTCCACTGGGGAGTAGATGACATGCGCAACCGTTTGTTTGTGATGCCGCCGATCGTGCTGACAATCGCGCTGATGGGGATCAGTGCCGTCGCGTCGGCCGATACGCTGCTGGTCGATCGTGCACAGCAGAAGCCTGCCGCTGCCCTGCCCTTGCGTGGCGACAGCATGAGCCAGGTCGAAGGCCGCTATGGCGCGCCAACGGAAAAGCTCGACCCGCGCGGCGGCCAGAAGCGCCAATGGCCGACCATCCATCGCTGGGTGTATCCGGCGTTCACCGTGTACTTCGAAAAGAGCAAGGTGATCGACGTGGTGGCCAACAAGGCCGATGCCAACGAGATCGGGCCGAAGCCGCCGATCCGTTGACGACAACGCAGCCGCAGTTGCTGGCGCCTGCGCGCCGCACCTGCGGCCACCACGGTATGCGGCGTGACGTGCGCTGCCCCCGTCAGCAGCCAGACATGCGTTGCTGCGAATCTGTACCAAGCCCAGGCGTCCATGCACGCCCGGGCTGCAAGAGCCCGCATTCGCCTGCGGGAGACCGATGAACGTGCGGGCGGCTGCCCGCACACCAAGAAGAGTAATTGCCAGGCATGACCGACCGTCTTCGTTTTCCCGCCGAGTGGGAACCTCAATCCGCCGTGCTGCTCGCGTGGCCGCATGCCGGTACCGATTGGGCCGAGCGCCTGGCCGATGTGGAAGAGACCTACATCGCGCTGGTGACGGCGATTTCCCGATTCGAGCCGGTGGTCATCTGTGTGGCCGATGACGATCTGCAGATCTACGCCGAAGCACGGCTGCGTTCGGCGCGGGTGGACATGGCACGCGTGCGTTTCGTGGTCGCTGCCTATAACGACACCTGGCTGCGCGATTCGGGGCCGATCACGCTGCGCCAGGATGGCGGCTTCCGGCTCATGGATTTCCGCTTCACCGGCTGGGGCGGCAAATTCGAGGCCAGCCTGGACGATCAATTGGTGAGCTCGCTGGAGGCCGCACAGGTATTTGTGCCGACGCCGGTGCAGACGGTGGACTTTGCCCTGGAGGGCGGCGCGATCGAAACCGACGGCGCCGGCACCCTGCTCACGACCTGGAAGTGCCTGCACGAACGCCACCCGCAGCGCACCCGCGAATCGTTGAGCAGCGATCTGGCCACATGGCTGGCGCAGGACCGCGTGCTATGGCTGGATCACGGTTACCTGGAAGGCGACGATACCGACGCGCATATCGATACGCTGGCGCGCTTTGCAGGCCCGGATGCGATCGTCTACCAGGGCTGCGATGTGCCGGGCGATTCGCATTACGCCGAACTGCAGGCGATGGGCAATGAACTGGCGGCCCTGCGCAAGGCCGATGGCCAGCCATATCGGCTGTTCGTGCTGCCCTGGGCCGAGCCGATCCTGGACCAGGGCCGGCGGCTTGCGGCGTCGTATGCCAACTTCCTGATCGTCAACGGCGCGGTGCTGATGCCGGCCTACGGCGATCCGGCCGATACGGTGGCGCAGGCCGTGCTGGCGCAGGCGTTCCCGCAGCACGAGATCGTGGCAGTGCCGTGCCGTGCGCTGATCTGGCAGAACGGCAGCCTGCATTGCCTGACCATGCAGGTGCCAGCCGGGCTGCTCGCCGCCTAAGCGTTGTCGACTCGACGGCTGCTCCAGGCAGCGCGTCGTTTCTTGTTCCGGCCGGCAGGCCGGTGTTATGCCATGGCGCGCTACCGTAGTGCGCTACCTTGCAGGATGAGATGCCATGTCCCGTCACCCTCTTTCCGTCGCGCTGATCCAGGAGCGCAACCACGGCGACGCCGAGGCCAATCTGGCCATCATCGAGTCGCGCGTGGCCGAAGCCGCCGCGCAGGGCGCCAAGCTGGTGCTGCTGCAGGAGCTGCACAACGGTGCGTATTTCTGCCAGCACGAGTCGGTGGACGAGTTCAACCTGGCCGAGCCGATTCCCGGCCCCAGTACCGACCGTCTGGGCGCGCTGGCCAAGCAGCACGGCGTGGTGCTGGTGGCCTCGTTGTTCGAGCGCCGCGCCGCCGGCCTGTACCACAACACCGCGGTGGTGTTCGAAACCGACGGCCGCCTGCTCGGCAAGTACCGAAAGATGCACATCCCCGACGATCCGGGCTTCTACGAGAAGTTCTACTTCACTCCGGGCGATCTGGGGTTTACGCCGATCGACACCTCGGTCGGCCGCCTGGGCGTGCTGGTGTGCTGGGATCAGTGGTACCCCGAAGCGGCGCGCCTGATGGCGCTGGCCGGTGCGGAACTGCTGCTCTACCCCACTGCGATCGGCTGGGACCCGGACGACCAGCAAGCCGAGCAGGAACGCCAGCGCGATGCGTGGATCCTGAGCCATCGCGGCCATGCGGTGGCCAATGGCGTGCCGGTGCTGTCGTGCAACCGCGTCGGCCATGAGCCCTCGCCGCTGGGCGCCTCGGGCATCCAGTTCTGGGGCAACAGCCATGTGCTGGGGCCGCAGGGCGAATTCATTGCCGAAGCCGGCCAGGACCCGACCGTGCTGATCTGCGATGTCGATCTGCAGCGCAGCGAACATGTGCGGCGTATCTGGCCGTTCCTGCGTGATCGCCGCATCGATGCGTACGGCGACCTGCTCAAGCGCTACATCGACTGACCGCATGCCCGTCGAGCTGCGTGCAGTCCGCGATGCGGACATCCCGGCGATCACAGCGATCTATGCGGAGCAGATCGCCGGGTTCAACACCTACGAATACAGCGCGCCCTCCAGCGAAGAGATGCGGGCCCGCGTGCAGGCGATCGTGGGCGCTGGCTACCCGTACCTGGTCGCCGAGTACGATGGGACCGTGGTCGGTTATGCCTATGTCAGCGCGTTTCGTGCGCGCACCGGGTATCGCTTCACGGTCGAGAACTCGATCTATCTCGCTGCCGACGTGCAGGGCCGCGGCATCGGCAAGGCCTTGCTGGGCGAGCTGATCTCGGTCTGCGAACAGCGCGGCTACCGGCAGATGATTGCGGTGATCGGCGATGCCGCCAACCAGGCATCGCGACGGCTGCATGAACGTTTTGGATTTCGCACGGTCGGAGTGTTCACCGGTATCGGCCGCAAGCAGGGCCGCTGGTTGGACGGCGTGCAAATGCAGCGCCAGCTCGGCTCCGGTGACACCGCCCCTCCTTCTGATGAATACCCCCATGACTGAGCAGACCACCCCCGTTCTGGACGATGCGCTGTCCGGCCAGCCGCACCGCATCGTCGAACGCGATGGCGTGCGCTACACCTTGCTGGGCACCGCGCACGTGTCGCTGGCCAGCGTGGCGGCGGTGCAACGCGCGATCGGCAGCGGCCGCTACGACGCGGTGGCGGTAGAGCTGGACGCGCAACGACTGCAGGCGCTCAGCGACCCCGACGCCCTCGCCCGCCTGGATCTGGTGCAGGTGATCCGCAAGGGGCGCGTGGCGCTATTTGCGGCCAATCTGGCGTTGGCTGCCTATCAGCGCCGGCTGGCCAAGCAGCTCGGCATCGAGCCGGGCGCCGAGTTGAAGGAAGCGGTGAATCTTGCGCGCGCGCAGGGGCTGCCGGTGCATCTGATCGATCGCGAAGTCGGGCTGACCTTCAAGCGTGCATCCGGGCGGCTGGGCTTCTTCGGCAAGATGAAGTTGGCTGGCGGCCTGCTTGGCGGGCTGTTCGCCGCTGACGAAGTCGGCGAAGAGGAGATCGAGAAGCTCAAGCAGGGCGACATGCTGGAGGCGAGCTTCGGCGACTTTGCCAGCGAAAGTCCGGAGCTGTACGAGACGGTGATTGCCGAGCGCGATCGCTACATGGCCACGCGTCTGCGCGAAGAAGCCAGTGCCGGGCAGCACGAGGTGCTGGCAGTGGTCGGCGCCGGCCATCTGGCCGGCCTGGCGAGGCATCTGGAGCAGGACACCGATGCCCCCGGTCCGCTGCGCGAGTCGCTGGAGTACGTACAGCAGCGCAAGCGCATCCCCTGGATCACGCTGGGCATCCTGGCGGTGATCATCGCCGGCATCGGGATCGGCTTCTGGCGCGGTGGCCTGAGCATGGGCGCCGACCTGCTGCTGCAGTGGGCGATGTATACCGGCGGCCTGGCGGCATTGGGCTGCCTGCTGGCCGGCAGCCATCCGTTGAGCATTCTCACCGCCGCGGTGGTGGCACCGTTCAAGCCGTTCCGTCTGAGCGTGCCGACCGGTGCATTCGCGGCACTGGTCGAAGTGCATATGCGCAAGCCGGCCTATGGCGATTTCCTGTCCTTGCGCGACGATGCGCAGACGCTGCGCGGCTGGTATCGCAATCGCGTCTCGCGCGTGGTGCTGACGTTCCTGCTGACCAATTTCGGCAGCATGGCCGGGGTGTGGCTGGCGGGTGTGCAGATCTTCAATCGGCTGCATGGGTGAGCGCGAGGGCGCTGCC